>CP134492.1:2212445-2528508 GCA_031761875.1 Bacillaceae bacterium IKA-2
AACTACATATACCATTAATAGCGGTTAACCAAAATCAAAGCTTGCTATAGAGATAGCTCACCTTACTGTCAGGCAAGGGTGGCTATCTCTTTGTTCAGAAAGACGACAACGGTTACATTTAGTGTCAGTATTGATAGTAGCACTATGCTAAATTGCGCTAGTAAACTAAAAAGCCGTCAAATGTCGTCATATGCCTCACCCCAACCAGTTCAGCCACCTTACTTTATGTAAGTTGCTATTTTGAATATAGCAAATACCCATTCCTATTTCTACTATTCTTCCTAAAAACTAAATTGAGGTGATCGAATTGAAAAGGTTTATTTTCATACTAACAGTTATTTTTGTTATTTCAGCTTGTTCATCTATAGATAATGATCAATCCGAAAATAATGATAGGAATGCAGAGACCATTGAAGTAACAACAAGAGATACTGAGATTATCACAACAGATTTAAATATTCCTTGGAATATTAACAAACATAACAATAGCTTTTATTTGAGTCAACGGGAAGGTACTATTATTAAAGTTGATGGTGTTACCGGCTCAAAAATAGTTCAAAGTGTAGAAGTTACGAAGGATGTACTACATGAAGGCGAGGGGGGATTACTAGGTTTCATTCTTGCTCCAGAGTTCGATCATTCCAGAGAAGCGTTTGCATACCATACATATAAACAAGACGGACAAATCTATAACCGCATCATCGTCCTAGAGCTTATTGAGAATACGTGGAAGGAAGTAACACTTTTACTAGATGGAATTCCCGGAGGCCGGATTCATAACGGTGGTCGAATCAAAATTGGTCCGGACGGAAAATTGTATGCTACCACTGGTGATGCTGGAGAACCTGAAAAAGCTCAGAATACTGAAGATTTAGCAGGAAAAATTTTACGCATGGAATTGGATGGTTCCGTACCGAAGGATAATCCATTTGCAAATTCAAATGTTTATTCCTATGGGCATCGTAATCCCCAAGGAATAGCTTGGGATGATGACGGAATACTATATAGCTCTGAACATGGTCAAACGGGTCATGATGAACTTAACCTGATTGAACCCGGAAAAAATTATGGTTGGCCAATAATTGAAGGTGATCAGCAGGCTCCTAACATGGTGACCCCTTTATTTCACACAGGAGATAACACTTGGGCTCCATCTGGTATTGCGATTAAAAACAATAAAATCTATGTCGCCAATTTAAGAGGCGGAAATATTCAAGTATTTAATTTGATTGACCATACCGTCGATACCTTATTTGAAAACGTTGGGAGAATGCGGGATGTGATGATTGAAAACGATACAATATATACGCTTACGAACAATCTGGATGGCCGAGGTGTCCCCCAAGAAGGTGATGATAAATTATTTGGAATTTCTTTAGTCGAGTAGTCGAGTCACAATATCGTTAGTAATTGCCAAGATAGTTACACAGACTTAAGCGTCACTGCACCGGGGGCAGTGACTTTTTTCCATTTTTCTTATTTAAAAATGATTTAAAATTTTTAGAAAAAGTGCAACCATTTACATCTTCGTTCGACTAATTTTATAGAAGGCTGTTTTCATAAGGATCTTCAGCCATATAGAAAGAAAAAAGAAAGAGGGGTGCTAGGATGACATGGGAGGATTTGTATGTAACTTATAGTGATCGTATTTATAATTACATTTATTTGATGGTTGGAAATAAAGAGGTAGCATTGGACCTTACACAAGATACGTTTGTACGAGTGAAAGATTCTTTAAAACGATTTAGAGGAGATTCCAATTATTATACATGGCTCATCTCGATTTCAAGAAATATCATCTATGATTACTGGCGGAGAAAGAAAAAAATCCAATGGTTACCCTTATTTAGTTCGAAATATGAGGTTAATTTTGAGACACCTGAGGAAATTTATGAAAAAAGTGAAGGGAATCAAGAATTATACAGGGCAATTAAAAAATTAAAGCTAACTTACCAAGAAGTACTAATCTTAAGGTTTGCTCAAGAATTAACAACTGAAGAAACAGCAACCGCACTTGGGTGGTCGATTAGTAAAGTGAAGTCGACAACACAAAGGGCGAAAAAGGCACTAAAAATAGAGATTGAATTATATATAAAGGAAGGTGAGTGTAGTGAGGAAAGACGTTGAAAAAAATAACATAGACGAAAAAATCTTGGAATTAGGAAAAATGACGTGGACGTACGATGAAAAACAAGAAACACTAGAAAAAATCAAAAATACTCCTACGAAGCGAAACCTTCCAGTTAAATACTATCTGGCGATTGCATCTGTGTGCTTATTAACACTGATCATAATTAGTCCTATGCTGTTACAGTTTAGAGTGGACAATACGACTGCTAAATTAGTTGATTTATGTGGTTGGGATCCAAATCGAACAAATATCGTTTTAGAGGATAATTATACTCATCCAATCCCATGTATCCAACCAGTTTTGGGACCGACATCGATGATTATGATTCAATCATCAAGAGAAGGTGAAGAATTTCTTTATCGAGAAATGGAAGAAAACAATCCTGAACAAGTCGTTTCAGTGGCCATTGTCGGGAATGACAGTAAGATTACAGACGCAAAATATAGTATCAAAGAAACCGCTGATTACGACATTTTTGAGCAAACGCAAGTAAGTAATGGAGAAGAGGACGTGTCAATTGTTGCTGAGGGATCAGTGAACGAAGAACTTAACTTTCAAATTTCTTTTCATGATCGTAATGGGGACTATAAGCTCGAAGAAATTGTCAGTAAAATAGAAGGTATTATCAATGACATAAGAAGAAATCAATAAGCATGATATCAATATCTGAAACTAGGCTCTGGCCTAGTTTTTTCTTTTTAGAATTAAGTGCTTTGTATTCAACAATATGTTTTTCAATTATTTCTGTTAGGACAGGTACACGTGAATCTACATAATCGAACACTTTTACTTCAGTTTTATTTTCATGTGTAAGCTTAAGACGGCAAACGTATTATTGTTGTGACCACGATACAACAGTTTTTTATACATAAAAAGCATCCACCATAATCTATAAAAAATTTGTAAAATACTGGTATTGTGTGATATTACTCATATGGGATTATTGCTCTTGAATGTATAATCAACGGATATAGATAGATATTTAAGGGGTGTATTTTAGTGAAAAAATTGACTGAATGGATCGCGAGCAGTAAAGACGTTGACTATGAAAAGCTGCATCAAAATGGAGAAAACGTTAAACAATTAGACAACTTTATTATTGATAAAAAATCGTTAAAAATTATTCAAGATTTTATGTTTACAGGAGTACATGTAGCGATTACGGGCAACCCAGGGACGGGAAAAACTGAACTAGCAAAGAAACTATCCATTGCTCATAATATGCCTTATATTTTAATAAATGTAGGGATGATACGAACCCCCGGAGATTGGTGGGGGTTTATGGAGTACAAAGAAGGAGAAGGAACTTTTTTTCATAAAACCAGGTTAACTTCTGCGTTAGAAAATAAACAGCCATATGTTATTATTTTAAACGAATTTAATCGTTGTCCACCTCATTGTCATAATCCAATTTATGATATTTTGGATGGTAATCGAGCAGTTTATCTTGAAGCAATTGACAAAGAACTAGCTGTTCATCCTGAAACAATCTTTTTAGCAACATTAAATCGAGGCATGTCCCATACAGGAACCTTTCAAGAAGATGCTGCAATTGAGGATCGGTTTGAATTTATTAATTTACAATTACCGTCTGAAAAAGAAATAACTGATATTCTGATTAAATGGTTTTCAATTAACAAAAAAGATGCAACGATGATTGCACGTTTGACTAAAGAGTTAGCCTGTCTTCACGACGATGAAAAACTATCGAAGGCGTTTGGAATGAGACCGGCAATTAGTGCTGCTAAATTGCTGACAAGGAAAAATAATCTTCATGATGCGTTAGTGTATACGTTTGCCAATCGTTTTTCTAGTGAAGGCGGTGTGGAGAGTGAGCGTACGTATGTAATGCAACTGATACAAGGTCTATCAGGTAGTGGTGATTACCTTGGATAATGAGTTTAATACTCATGGAGAAATTGGGGTAGTGTCGGATTTTTGGCTAGGAAAACTTTCAAATTGGCATTTCACTCAAGAGACAACAGACGATATCGTACAACTAACAAAAGTTATTCATAGCATCGAGCAAATGGTGGGCTCTCTTGAACCTAAGAAGAAATTTTACGTGCGTCTAGCTAGTGAACGTAAGGGTACTTCCCAATGGTCTATAAACAAAATTGTTTTACCAGCTGATTATTTATGGAAGCAAGCTTCATTCTCAAGCTTTGCTCATATCGTCGATTTATGGACAGCCTTTGCGTTACATGAAGCCGGACACATTATTTTATCTAAGCAATTAGAAACAGCGATGATTGAAGAATCACATCAGTTTATCATTACTCACTTAGTTGAAGATTTCTGGATTGAAAAGTGGATTGGAGAACGTTATCCGGGTTACAACCCCTATTTTAACAAGTTTAAACAATATTACTACACCCAAGACGCTGATTTAGGTGACGATATCATTTCAAAAAAAATTAATGACCTTATCTATTTTCTAAATGCTGAAAACTATCAACCATTATTTCTAGAATCGAGATTGGCAGCAAAGCTTCTCACCGAGAATTGGCTTAAGGCTAAGGAAACGGGAGTAGTAGAAGTATGGGATCGAATTGCGCTAGGAGCAACGATTTATCAATTATTATTTCCAAAGGGTTTAACATCCGTCATCAAACAAGAGGAAACAAAAGAACTAAACCTTGCAAATCCAAATGAACTAGAACCAACAGCTGCTTCAAGTCAAATGAAGGATGTTGATTTAGAAGGTCCCTCTCCTTTTTTATTATCAGGAATAGTAAAACAACAACAAACAATCCAGTTTCATCATCAAGTCAAGGAAGGACAAAAACTGACTTGGGCTTCAGAACAAATGATGGAAACGTGGTTAAAGGACGAAGAACGATTTTTACAACAAGCATCCAAAAGTGACGATCCGACAATTATTAAAAAGCCGAAAGTGACTCATAAAGGGATCGAAAGCTACCAGTCTTCCTATCAAAGAGTAAAGCCGTATATATTAAAGCTAAGAAAGAAATTTGAAACAGCGAATACGCCTCGGATTTATGAAACCCTTCATTTGCAACAAGGGATGTTAGATGAGGAAGCTTTGTATCGTGCGAGCTATTCCCCGAACTTATTTAAAACAGTTGAGGAACGCAATGATACTTTAGATCATTGGAATATAACGCTTTTAATAGATCAAAGCAGATCAACAGAGCGTTTATATAGTCAATTAGGTCGTTTATCAGAATTAAAGCGCTATCAAGTAGCCACAGATCTCGCTGTATTATTTACAAATGCTTTTTATAAAATAAAGCCAATTAACTTAAAGGTTTATGCTTATTCAACAGCAATGCATTCAAGTGCACTCCAACTTGATGAATTATTTTCGTCTAAAAGCAGCGATCTTCATCGTCTCGGGATGATCAGTCCAAAAGATGCCACACCAGAATTTTTAGCAATTAAAGAAATGACGTTAGCGATGAATGAAAGTAGCCGAGGAAAGGTTAGAAAATTAATGATCGTCTTATCAGACGGAGAACCTGATGATTATAAGTACGGTGGTGGGAAAGAGCATCGAGAAGAAATTAAAGCTTGGCTAAAAAAATGGAGGCAAAGAGGTTACACATTTATTCATATTGCTTTAGCCGAAGAAACAGGCGGCACTGACATATATCCGATATCTATTCAGTTTGAACAAGACTACGACCAATTAATAACAAAGGTTTATCGTCAAATAGCGTCTACTTTAATAAAATAAGGCATATTAGTTCCTTGTGCCAACGCCATTCTTATTTGATAGGAATGGCGTTGGAGTAATGACGGAACAACAATGATAAAACAAGAAATATTTAAATTAGTGTTATGGTACAATCTCCCTTCTTCATAGAATAAAACAATTGAGCAAATGAAGGGAGTTGTTTATTTTTGAATAATTATCAAAACCAACAGCAGCATCAGGATAATTCTATGCAAATGGTTACATTCGTCGATCCTTATGTCTATCAGACGCTTCAAACGGTTTTGGGAAAAACGCTTGTTGTTCAGACAACGGAAGGAAATATTCGTGGTCAATTAATTGATGTAAAGCCTGATCATATTGTTGTTGATGTTTCTGGTTCGTCCTTTTTTATTCGAATTCAAAGCATTGTTTGGGTTATGCCACAGTAACCAAATGAGTAGATCTTTATATTGAATTTTGAAAGGGGGTAAAGTCTTGATTCAGCGTTTTGATAGACTGCTAATTGATTTACCGAAACCAGAATATCCAGATCCGAACGGTGCATCTGCTGTTCAAGAATTACTTGGTGGAAAATTTGGGGAAATGTCGACATTAAATAATTATATGTATCAGTCTTTTAATTTTCGTAACAAAAAGAAATTCAAGCCTTTTTATGATTTATTAGCTAGTATTACAGCAGAAGAATTTGGTCATGTGGAGCTAGTTGCGCATACTATCAACATCATGAATACAAATACGACGTTCCCAGGAAATCCAAATATTGCTCCAATGCAAAATGCAAAAGATTTACGCTTCCATCATCATTTTATTGATACTGCACAAACGGCGAAGCCAGCTGATTCTCATGGTCGTCCCTGGACTGGCGATAATGTCTTTAATAGTGGGAATTTATTATTGGATTTAATTCATAATTTTTTCTTAGAGTGTGGGGCAAGAACCCATAAGATGCGTGTTTATGAAATGACAGAGCATCCAACGGCGAGAATGATGATTGGCTACTTACTTGTTCGTGGAGGAGTTCACGTTGTTGCTTATGCAAAAGCGATTGAAGTGGTTACTGGAGTGGATATGACGAAAATGTTACCAATCCCAAACTTAAGTAACCGTGCTTTTGAAACAGCAAGACAATTTGAAGATGAAGGCATTCATACAAAATTATATACGTGGAGTCCGACGGATTTTCGTGATATCGGTAAAATTTGGAAAGGGACTCATCCAGAAGATGGCAAGCCACTTGAAGTGGTGATCGGTTCACCTGAAGGCGCTCCAATGCCTGATTATGAAGCAGTACCTGAAGAATTTGCACCCGGAATATCACCTGAAGACTACCAGGAAATAGTTAAACGTCTCATGAGGTCTGCTGGTATGTGATAGCTCAGTTCACAGCTAGTTGAATAATGAAACAAAGCTAAATAGGTCCATTGATGAAAGTCCATCTGAACATTAGGTGGGCTTTTATTATTTGGGATTCTTACGGACAGATGATGTTAAACTAAAGAAAGATATTTGATAATTGTTCAAGAAGTAAAAATTAAATCAACAAATTAGGTGGGGCTTGGGTCGCGGACATCACCTTGGACAAGTGTAGGCTGGTTGTATTTGGCATCCATTATGGTATTATATTCTAGACGTATTATCGGTTGGGAAATAGGCGGGAAAATGACAAAAGAACTAGTGATAACAGCTCTTAAACGAGCAATGACAGTGCAAACGCCAACACCTGGACTCATCCAACATTCTGATGGTGGCAGCCAATATGCATCAAAAGATTACCAACAACAAAAGAATTCATTCAGCTAGTGGATATATGTTACCTATTACATATGAAAAGAAGTATTTTGAAATCTTAAATGTAAAGATAGTAGCTTAGATAGTTTCCGCTCTATTAAGTTAAAGGCTACGTCCCTTAACTTAATAGAGCGACCAGAAAGCGAAGCGCTATTATGAAATTCATTCAAATAGATAAAAAACTTATTTAGGTAATTAAATCTGTTTTAGTAGGAGAAAAAAATATGGTATTCGAGAAATTCCCACTTAGGGCTAAAATAATTTTTTTGGTATTTTGTGTTGTTATTCTAGCGCTATTTGTAAATAACTATCTTACTAGTAGTAGTATTGAAAAGATTACAATTAGTAATATTGAAGGAAAAGCGTCAGACGTGTCTAAAACGGTCGCTCTATCACCGATTGTTACCGATGCGTTAAATGGGGAAATAGATGATCTGGTTTTACAAGAGTACATTGAAAAAATTAGACAGGCTACTGATGCCCTTTTTATTGTTGTTCTTGATATGGACAGAATTAGAAAAACACATCCACTTCAAGAGCAAGTAGGTAAACAATTTGTTGGTGGTGATGAAGAACCTGCTTTTCGAGGGATTGAAAATATTACTATTGCTGAAGGGACATTAGGCTTTTCATTACGATATTTCACGCCTGTATATAACGATGAAGGAGATCAAATTGGGGTAGTCGTAGTAGGAGTATTGCTAGAAGATGTGAAAAGTACTGTAACAGATAATCGAGCTATACTTATTATTGGAACTTTTCTAAGCTTTTTAATAGGAATTATCGGAGCAATCTTTTTATCGAAAAAAATCAAAGATATCCTCTTTGGAATGGAGCCTGCCGAGATTGCAAAGCTATTAGAAGAAAGAAGTGCTATGCTTCACTATGCAAGAGAGGGAATTGTTGCTGTCGATTTAGATAGAAAGATTACCCTTATTAATAGTGAAGGAGAACGCTTATTTAAAAAAATTAATCATTGTCAGGGCTATTACCTCGGTAAAGAAATTGATGAAATACTTCCAAACTCTCGAATGAATAAAATACTTAAAACAGGAATTTCTGAACTAGATCATGAGATAGCCTATAATGGAATAAATTTAGTAGTAAATCGTGTTCCTATCTATGTAGATAACAAAATTGTTGGTGCAGTAGCAACTTTTCGGAATAAGACAGAATTAAAAAAGATGGCCGAAGAACTAACTGGCGTAAAAGTATACGCTAGTGCATTAAGGTCTCAGACACACGAATTTATGAATAAATTGCATGTCATTTTAGGTATGGTTCACATGAAGAGCTACGATGAACTAGTCGACTTTGTTAGAAAAACTACAAATAATATCCAAACAGATGTTGGTTATATCACGAAACATATTAAAGACCCTATTTTGGCAGGGTTTATCCTCGGAAAACTAAGCTATGCAAGAGAGCGTGATGCACAGTTACAGTTTAAAAAGGATTGTCATATTCCAGTTGCCAAAAATTCTGATGATACACATGAATTGATTACAATTTTAAGTAATTTAATAGATAATGCTTTAGATGCAGTTCAAGGCTGCTCTACAAAACGAATTGAAGTTTGTTTCAAATTTATAGATAGCTTAATCTATCTTCGTGTTCGTGATACTGGTGTTGGAATTTCCGAAGAGCAGCTAGAAGAAATTTTCAAAAAAAATTACACTACAAAAGGTGAAGAACGAGGAATGGGGTTGTATCTTATTCAACAGAGCTTAGAAAGAATAAATGGAAAAATAGTTGTTATTTCTGAAGAAGGAATAGGGACGACGATAGATGTTGAAATTCCATTTCAAGCCGAGGAGTGATACCGTGCTAATAAAAGTATTAATTGTTGAAGATGATCCTATGGTTGCAGAATTCAATCGGCGTTACTTAGAAAAAATTGATGGTTATGAATTAGTAGAAATTGCAACGAATGTGAATGATGCAATCGAAATACTAAACCAGAAAACGGTTGATTTAATATTATTGGATATTTATATGCCAAATAAAACTGGCTGGGATTTACTTACAAAAATTAGAAGTTGTGCAAAAGCGGTTGATATTATTGTTATTTCAGCAGCATGTGACAATGAAAGTATTCAAAAAGCATTACGATTTGGTGTAGTTGACTATTTAATAAAGCCATTTGAATTTGAACGATTTTGTACAGCGCTAAATGACTATAAAGTCGATAAATCTATCATCGATAACCAATCTAAACTGCGTCAAGAAGATTTGGATAATCAATTTTTTAATAAAAATTCTAAGCAGGGGATGCTTCAAGAATTACCGAAGGGATTAACGGAAAATACGTTAAAATTAGTTTTGCGTCATGTGAAAACAATCGAAATATCACCATTTTCTACAGAAGAATTATCCCGAAAAACTGGAATTTCGAGGGTTTCTTTACGGAAATATTTAAACTTTATGAATGAAATTAATGTGTTAGAAATAGAGGTTGTTTATGGGACCGTTGGTAGGCCAGTTTATAAGTATCGATTGCTTTCGGATAATGATGAAATGATAAAAAGTTATTTAAAATAATCGATTATTTTCTTTACAACACCTTATTGCTAATTTAATTATCTTCATAAAAAGCAAAGATATTTTTCTTTGCTTTTTTATTTTGCCAATTTAAGTATGCCTCTTTTTGCTAAGCCTCCAACATACTCACAGCTAATAAAGTACTTGCGCTGGGGAGATCAAGTTGCCTGAATATTTGTATAAAGACTAGTTTTGTAACTTTTCTAAGTAAGTATGTGAAGTTATTCACTTTCTTTATTTAGATAACATTTTTATAACTTACAATAACTATCGCTTCGTTTCATTATTGAGTAAATTAAGAGTATAGAAAGTAATTGATCAATCAAAGGTAATTACACCCGTGAATGTGGTAACGAAATCTCATACAACGGTGACAGAATCTATAGGTAACCTACTATCAGCGTAAGCTATCGCCTTGTGTGACACAAAATACCATTCAGATATTTGATCGATTATTTCTTATCCAATGCCTAAAGAAAAAAATAGAATTTCAAGGAGTGATTACAACTTTTCTAGAAGGTAAAATTTTTTTGGGATTAATTGTGAATGAAATCACAATATTACGATGTTCAAATGAAAATGAAAATAGTTAAAAAGCCTTTTATTTTTTTAAAATTGGATCCAGTAAAATTGTAGAGGAGTGAAAAAAATGGCGTTACCAGTTTCAAAGGGAAATAAAGCTAGTTTGCAACAACAAACTGTGAAGGAACCAGAAAAAAAACAAACTGAAGTGAAATTAATACCTTTACTAATTACCTTCGCAGTTGGATTTATTATTTGGAACATTCCGGTACCATCAGGGTTAGAGCCTGAGGCATGGCAGCTATTTGCAATATTTGTAGCCACAATTATTGGTCTTATTATCAAACCACTACCAATGGGGCCTATAGCAATTTTAGGATTAACCGCAACCGTGTTAACGAAAACATTAACAATAGGTGAAGCTGTTAGTGGATTTAGTAACACAGTTATTTGGTTGATTGTTATTGCTTTTTTTATCTCTCGTGGGTTTATAAAAACTGGTTTAGGTACGAGAGTTGCTTACTTCTTTGTAATGAAATTCGGTAGGAAAACGTTAGGACTTTCTTATGCACTATTATTAACCGATTTAATTTTAGCACCAGCAATGCCGTCTAATACGGCTCGTGCAGGAGGAATTATTCTTCCAATTATTAAGTCGTTATCTGAAACTTATGGATCTCGTGTTGGCGATGGTACAGAAAGAAAAGTTGGTGCTTTCTTAACAAAGGTATCATTTCAAGGGGTTAACATTACCTCAGCGATGTTTTTAACCGCAATGGCGGCAAATCCGCTTGCAGCGAGTTTAGCTGGTGAAGTTGCTGGTGTCACGATCACCTGGACTGGTTGGATGGTTGCCGCAATCGTACCGGGGATTTTAAGCTTAATCATTATTCCTTTAGTTATTTACAAGCTTTACCCACCTGAAATTAAAGAAACGCCAGGTGCTGCGGCATTAGCTAAACAAAAATTAAAGGAAATGGGTTCACTTAAATTATCAGAATGGTACATGATCGGTGTTTTCTTCCTGATATTAGGATTATGGATCTTCGGAGCAAATTTAGACATTAATGCAACAACAACAGCGTTTGTTGGACTTTGCGCACTTCTCTTACTACAAGTATTAACTTGGGATGATATTAAAAATGAGACCGGTGCTTGGGATACACTTGTCTGGTTTGCAGCGTTAGTGATGATGGCTACATTCTTAAATAGTTTAGGGATGATCCCGTGGTTTAGTAATTTAATGGAAGGCTCAGTTTCTGAAATGTCTTGGATGTTAGCACTAGTAGTCTTAGCTATTGTCTACTTCTATTCCCATTACCTCTTTGCAAGTAACACAGCGCATGTTAGTGCAATGTATGCCGCATTTTTAGCAGTACTTGTAGCAGTAGGTGCGCCACCAATGGTCGCCGCATTATTACTGGCATTCTTTAGTAATTTATTTTCTTGTACGACGCACTACGGCACAGGTCCTGCCCCAGTATTTTTCGGAACAGGGTATGTTTCTCAAAGTAAATGGTGGTCACTCGGTCTCATTATTTCAGTCATTCACATTATCATTTGGATTGGTGTTGGTGGTCTTTGGTGGAAAGTATTGGGACTTTGGTAAAAGTGAAATCTTGCTTAGGAGTTGAGATCAATGAAATCAAGTTGCTGTTCTATAAAGCTGAAATTAGAATTTAAGACAGAATTATTCCATGGTAGTGATGATGGATACGAATTAAAAATTCCATTTTATACCTGTCCAAATTGTGGTGAGCTAGTCTCGCCACAGTTTGAACAAGTTGAAACAATCACAGTTTTTAAATAAGGAGGAAAAAGTTATGAGTGAAACAATGACTAAAATTCGTGAAATATCAACAAAATCAATAACTGAAACTGTTAGAGGGCTGTGTATGAAGGCGGCTTGTGACTTACCAGAAGATGTAGAAAAGCTAATCGAAGCAGGTTTAAAGAAAGAAGAGTCTCAGTTCGGGAAATACAGTTTAGAAAAAATCTTAAAAAATGTCAAACTAGCAAGAGAAGAAGAATTACCGATGTGTCAAGACACGGGTATGACAGTAATGTTCGTTGAAGTAGGCCAAGATGTTCATATTATTGGTGGTAGTTTAGTAGATGCTATCAACGAGGGCGTTCGTCAAGGTTATCAAGATGGCTATTTACGAAAGTCAGTAGTAGAGGATCCGGTACTTGATCGCAAAAATACTGGTGACAACACGCCTGCTGTTATTCACACGGAAATTGTACCTGGAGATCAACTTAGAATTCAAGTTCTACCTAAAGGTGCTGGTAGTGAAAATATGGGTGCCGTAAAAATGTGTAAGCCAGCTGAAGGTTTGGATGGGGTCGTAGATTTCATCGTAACCTCAATTACGACAGCCGGTGGTAATCCTTGTCCTCCAGTCATTGTCGGAGTAGGGATTGGCGGAACGATGGACAAATGCACACTTTTAGCAAAAAAAGCTCTTGCTCGTCACGCTGGTGAACCGAATCCTAATCCAGCTTATGCAGAGCTCGAAGCAAAGTTGCTTGAAAAAATTAATAAGCTTGGAATTGGACCACAAGGATTTGGTGGTAAGGTAACAGCGCTTGCTGTTCATATTGAAACATATCCAACACATATTGCGATGATGCCTGTTTGTGTTACGTTAAACTGTCACGCTGCTCGTCATACCGAAGCCTATCTTTAAGGAGTGAAAACAAACAATGGAAACGATAAAAAAAATAACGACACCATTAACTAATGAGCAAATAAAAGATTTAAAAGCTGGAGATCAAGTGTCAATTACAGGAGTTATTTATTCGGCTCGTGATGCCGCTCATAAAATATTAGTTGATCTATTAGCAGAGGGTAAAGACTTACCAGTAGATTTGAAAGATCAAGTTGTTTACTACGCAGGTCCAACTCCTGCAAAACCAGGGAAAGTAATTGGATCCTGTGGACCAACAACAAGTGGTAGAATGGACGCTTATTCTGGGGCGATGATGGAGCAAGGTTTAAAAGGAATGATTGGAAAAGGTCCAAGAAGTAAAGCGGTGATTGAATTGATGAAAGAACATTGTGTTGTTTATTTTGCAGCAATTGGTGGTGCCGCAGCATTAATTGCAGATACGATTCAGAAAGTAGATATTGTTGCGTTTCCTGAATTAGGACCTGAGGCAATTAGACGAATGGAAGTTGTTGATTACCCATGCATAGTAGCAATTGACTGTGAAGGCAATGATTTGTATGAGCTTGGTGTCCAACAATACAAACAAGAAGATTAGGCATTAAAAGGAGGATTACTGATGTTAGCTTATGATGTAGTAGTAGTAGGAGCAGGTGGTGCAGGAATGATGGCAGCACTTGCCGCTAGTGAAGATAAAAGCTTAAAGGTAGCCTGTATTTCGAAAGTATTACCGACAAGGTCACATACAGGTGCTGCTCAAGGTGGAATAAATGCAGCGATGGGTTACCGTGATTCAACTGATTCTATTGAAAAGCACTTTAAAGATACGGTAAAAGGCAGTGACTTCTTAGCAGATCAAGATGCAGTAGAATTTTTCACTTCTAAAATGCCGGAAATGATTTCGGAGTTAGATTATTATGGTGTTCCTTTTTCTAGGGATGGTAATGGTAATATCGCACAACGCCCATTTGGAGGAGCATCTAGTCCAAGAACTTGTTATTCAGCCGATAAAACAGGTCATGTTATTCTGCATGCTGTTTATGAGCAATGCTTAAAAAAGGAAGTAGACTTTTTTGAAGAGTGGGTGTTACTTTCCTTAGTAGTAGAAAATGGAAATTTTACAGGTTTAATCGTTATGGATATAAAGTCAGGAAAGATTGTACCAATTAAAGCAAAATCTGTGGTCATCGCAACAGGTGGTTTCGGGAGGATTTATTGGAGTAGAACGACAAATGCCTTAAATATGACCGGTGATGGAACAGCCGCTTGTTTTAACGCTGGTATTCCACTTAAAGATCCTGAATTTGTCCAATTTCATCCTACAGGGTTAGCATCAACTGGAGTATTGTTATCTGAAGCTTGTCGTGGTGAAGGTGGCTACTTGATAAATAAAGATGGTGAGCGTTTTATGGAGCGTTATGCACCAGATAAAATGGAATTAGGACCAAGAGATTTAGTATCTCGATCGATAGAAATAGAGATTAAAGAAGGTCGCGGCTTTGGTGAAGGAATGCAATCGTATGTGTTGATGGATTTAAGGCACCTCGGTAAAAAGAAAATTATGGAACGACTACCGCAAGTTCGAGAACTTGCAATGGAATTTGAAGGGATCGATATGCTAGAAGAGCCTGTACCGATTCGACCAAGTTGTCACTATATGATGGGTGGTATTCATGTCATTAACCCAGAAACACTAAGTACGCAAATTGATGGAATTCACGCTGCTGGGGAATGTTCTTGTGTTTCGATCCATGGCGCCAATCGTCTAGGGGGAAACTCAGTCGCAGAGGTTGTTCTATTTGGAAAATATGCAGGGATTGGAGCCAAACAATCGGCTCATCGTCGATCATTTGGTTCAGAAACGAAATTGCAGCAAGAGACACAAGTTTGGATGGAGAAATTCGCAACGATACGCAAAAAACAGAGTGGAAAAAATATTATCGAAATTAGAAATGAAATGGCAAAAACGATGTGGGATAATATTGGTATTTTTCGCGTCGAAAAGGAAATGAAACAAGCTCTAAAAGTTATTAATCAATTAATTATTGACTATCAGGACACATATATCGGTGACCCGGCGGTTCGTTACAATATGGCTTTCATCAATTATGTTGAGTTGGGTAATTTACTCAGCCTTGCTAAAGCAGTCACAATGGGTGCCATTAGTCGAAAAGAAAGTCGAGGCTCTCATTCTCGCGCAGACTATCCTACTAGGGACGATGCAAACTTTTTGGCCCATACACTCATTTATAAAAAAAGGGATGAATATGAACTTCAGTACCTCCCTGTTAAGATTACAAAGTATAAACCAGAGGAGCGAAAGTACTAATGGAGAAACTTGTCCTTCGAATTCACCGCTATGATGGGGTAAATAAATGGCTTCAAGAATATCAAATTCCTTATAAAAAAAACAAAACTGTGCTTTGGGTATTAACTAAAATTAAGGAAGAAATTGATCCGTCATTAAACTTCACATCTGCATGTCGCCATGCAATTTGCGGGAGTTGTGCTGTAAGGGTTAATGGAACTGCTTATTTAGGCTGTAAAACAGCAATAGATGAAATAATAGAAACGTTTGATACAAATGTCTTAACATTTGAACCATTAAAAAATTTCGAAGTAGTTAGAGACTTAGTCATTGAGTGGAAGCCAAAAGTTAAGAAAATGAAGCTTGTTAAACCATGGTTAATACCGACAAAAGCAGGTAGCATAGAAAAAGGCTTTCAGCAAAGTGAACAAGAATTTTCGAAAATCGCTTCCCCGACAGACTGTATTCTTTGTGGCGTGTGTACGTCGGAATGTGAGCAGCTTTCTGTAAATGATGGAGTGTTTCTTGATCCGTTCATCTTAAGTAAAGCCTATCGTTTTGCCGTCGACTCAAGAGACGGTAGCCCAGAGGAACATATTCAACCGGTAGTAGAAAATGAATTATGGAAATGCATTCATTGTATGCAATGTGTGACAAACTGCCCGAAAGGGATTCCTTTAACAGACCAAATTGCTTATTTAAGAAAAGTTTCCATGAAAATGGGGGCAAAAGGTAATCAAGGAGCCCGCCATGCATACGCATTTTATGGTGATGTTAAGAAATATGGAAGACTAAATGAAACGATGTTACCACTTAAAACAGATGGAATAATGTCAACAATTAGCAAACGAATTCCATTAGCTGCACGGATGGTCTATAAAGGGAAAATTAATCCGCTACACTTCCCGAAAAAAGTCAAAGGTATCGAAGGAATTAGAAAAATTTACAAATACGCCCAGGAGTTGAGTAAATAATGAGATATGGATTTTTTCCAGGATGTACATTAGAATCTGCCGCAGAAGAATTAATGATTTCTACAAAAAAAGTAGCCAATGCTCTAGGAATTGAACTGATCGAGCTTGAGGGCTGGACTTGTTGTGGCGCAAGCCATATCCAGGACGTTGATGGATTTTTGGCAACTTCAGTAAATGCTAGAAACTTAGCCTTAGCTGAAAAACTAGGTGCACCATTACTAACTGTTTGTAACACATGTACGTTAATGCTTCGAACAACCAAAAAAGAATTAGATGAAGATAAGGAATTAAGAGATAAAGTAAACATAGGCCTACGAAAATCTGGATTAGAGTATAAGGGAACAAGTGAAGTAACTCATTTGTTATGGGCTCTAATCAAAGATTATGGTCTCGAAAATTTAAAGAAGCTAGTTAAAAGACCGTTAACAGGTTTAAAAGTAGCTAATTTTTACGGATGTCATATTGTCAGGCCACCAGATATTATGGGATTTGAAAATCATAAAAATCCACGTTCTATGGAAATTATTGCAGAAGCATTAGGAGCTGAATGTGTTGATTTTGATCAAAGATTAGCTTGTTGTGGATTTCACGCAGTATTCCCAGCTGAAAAAGAAGTAATGAAGCTTACTGCAATTAATTGCATTTCACCGAAACTTGCTGGCGCTGACTGTATCGTCACCCCTTGCCCATTGTGTCAAATGCAATTAGACATGTATCAACCAGATGCTCAAAAAGGATATAGTGAAGATATTGAAATGCCAATATTACACCTACCACAACTAATTGGTTTAGCGTTAGGTTTTAGTCCAAAAGAGTTAGCAATCAACCGTCATATTGTTAGTGCGGTACCATTTTTAAAGGAAAGTTTGGGAGTTTAATAGTTTAATGAAGATAAAATATAATTTTCTTGGAAATCTGTTTGGCGCAAGGCAACCTGCTTGCGCTTTTCTTAGAAGGAGTAGGTTTCGATGGAGTACATTCTTAAAAGACAGGAAAAACTTGTGAAACTTGTAGGCTTATCAAATTCTAATCAACTTTGGTTGCAAAACATTAGAGATGAATGGATTCACGATATTTATGAAGAGAGTGATATTCATTATGGAGTGATCCACTCTGTTCATAAGTCGTTCTATCACCGCTCAACGTCAATTACAGGATTTTTTCAAGATCAAGATACGAAAAAGTGGATTTATGTTGAAAACGGAGTTGCTGATAAGTCGGAGACTGATAAGATAAAGAAACCGTTTGGTTGGGAAGATGACTTGCAGAAGCTAATGATGAAAGAAATTAACTATAATTGTTAACTATAATCGTTAATATTTCAAATGGAAATCATGAGGTGGACAAGCTCATCAAGAAGACGGCAAGCCACTTGAAGTAGTGATCGGTTCACCTGAAGGCGCTCCAATGCCTGATTATGAAGCAGTACCTGAAGAATTTGCACCCGGAATATCACCTGAAGACTACCAGGAAAAGTTAAACGTCTCATGAGGTCTGCTGGTATGTGATAGCTCAGTTCACAGCTAGTTGAATAATGAAACAAAGCTAAATAGGTCCATTGATGAAAGTCCATCTGAACATTAGGTGGGCTTTTATTATTTGGGATTCTTACGGACAGATGATGTTAAACTAAAGGATATATTTGATAATTGTTCAAGAAGTAAAAATTTAAATCAACAAATTAGGAGGGGCATGGTTGGCAGAAACGATTGTTACAATTATTTTTTTAATTCCTATATATGGGTTGTCAATTTTGATTTATTTTTATCCTGAGGAGAGTATGTTATTTGGGCAGAGGTGGATGTATAAAGAAGAACCTGAGTTTTCTGAAGTTGCCATTGGTTATACTAAATTGGCATCGGTTATCGTGATCTTTTTAACAACTATCATTCTAGTAAATGCAATTTTTGATAATTCCTTTATTATACTTTTAATTGTTCTGGGGTTATTTTTTTATATCATATACGGTGTACTTAAATTACGGAAAAAATTATTAAAGTAACGAGCGATTTTGACTGAAAATTTTCAGTCAATAGAATCAAAGAAAAAGGATATGGGCGAAGTTTTTCCACATCCTTTTTCAGACAATAATTTAAGAGGTAACTACTTCAACATATTCTGGAAGAGGATCAGGAAACTTAGTCCAATCTAAAGCCATTTCAGCTTCTGTTAATAAACATTGATCAAGAGAGTCGATAACTTGCTCATGATTCATATCAATACCAATAAAAACAAGCTCAGTCAATCTATCACCAAACTCTGGATCCCACTTTTCCTGTAGTTCAGAGTCCTCAAGTAATGATTGTTGTTTATCTTCTTCCGAATATGCCGCTACCCACTCGCCAGCCCCTTGGATCGAAACTGTAGATCCTGTTTGTGAGATTAAACCTGCCATTGAATTTCGCGATGCAACCCAAATGAAACCTTTTGCTCGTACGACTTCAGCCGGCCAATTTTCCATCCACGTCATTAATCGCTCTGGATGAAATGGTTTTCTTTTTCGAAAAACGAATGAAGAGATACCGTACTCTTCTGTTTCTGGTATATGTTCCTCATTTAATTCCTTAATCCAACCAGCAGATTGGCTAACTTTATCGAAGTCAAACTTTTTAGTGTTTAAGACCGTGGATAAATCTACAACACTAAATGAAGTAGGGATGATATCAGCGTTAGCGTTCAATTTTTTCATAAAAGCAATTAGTTCAATTTTGTCTATTTCCTTTAACATTTCAATTTTATTAAGAATAATGACATCAGCAAATTCAATTTGATCAACGAGAAGATCCGAAATTTCCCTCGTATCTGATTCATCTGTTCCTTCTTTACGATCAAGTAATGATTCACCTGAAGCATAATTATCCCAAAAATTATCGGCGTCCACAACGGTAACCATCGTGTCTAACCGACATTTTTCGGTTAAATCGACACCGATTTCTTCATCAATGTACGTAAAGGTTTGGGCAACTGGTACAGGCTCACTAATTCCTGATGATTCAATTAAGATATAATCAATACCGCCCGCATCTACCATTTTAGAAACCTCATGCATTAAATCTTCACGAAGAGTGCAACAAATACAGCCGTTTTGTAACTCTACTAGTTTTTCTTCTGTTTTCGAAAAACCATTTTTCTTAACTAGCATCGCGTCGATATTGACCTCACTCATATCATTTACGATTACCGCGACTCTTAATCCATCATTATTATTTAAAATGTGATTTAATAGTGTTGTTTTGCCAGACCCTAAATAACCACTTAATACAGTAACTGGTACTTTTTTCATTAATTTATGTCCTCCTAATAAAAGTCATAGAAATATTCTAAGATAGGAAACTTCTCATTAAATAGTAATGCTTCCGATTTGTATTGTATACTTTTTTTTAGATTATATCAAGAAGTATCTCTTAAGTTAGAATCAAGATAAGTAAGACCACCATAACTGATTATGATAGAATCTTTAACGTCTAGAAATTTGTAAAAGACAAGTTAATTCTATCGTTTAATGGAAATACTTTGAACCAACCAAAGGAACTGTGTTAGGAGTTGAGAAAGATAGTCGACCAGGTCCCTGCAACGGAGTTATTGAGCACCGACCGAAATTATTATACTCGTCAGATCATTCATGCAAGTTCATAAACAAGCTAGTAAGAAAAGCGCAAGCGCCTTGGGAGCTGCGCGTATGTTGGAGACTTCCTATGAAGATGCGTTTGGTTATTGTTATTTCCGCTAGTGAGTTTTTGTGGCTTACAATTGTATGGAGTGTTTTCAGGAGCAACAGAGGGAGGCCCAATTAAAAATTCTATTATACTATCTTTAATTGTATTTCTAATTTCTTATTATTTGTTCGTAGGCCAACACCAGGAAAATAATGGATCAGTATGATTCGTCATAAAACCCCATAGAGCGCCATTAGGGGATCATTCCAGTTGAGTCAACATATTCTCAACTAGAATGATCCCCAAATATTTTTTTTATTGATTTGATGAAATTTACTCGATGGTTATTTCTTTTATTTAACTGTGATTAACTGAACAGCGCCATGATCATCACAATGGTCACCATGAACATGATGAAGGCGTCCGTTAACTAAGTAATCAAAATGATCGCCATGGGGAACTAGTTCATGTCCACAATCTTCTTCATGATTACACCCGCAATTCATTGGTTTACATTCTGCAGGATTCACTTCCGAAACTTCTATTATACATTCATCCCAATGACCTTCGTGTTCGTGATGCAAATGACCATTATGAATATAATCAACGTGGTCATTATGACTGACTTTCGTATGTCCACAAGCGATACTGTGTTTATGACTATGGCTAGTATGAATATGTTGCTTACTTTCTGTCACAAAAATCCCTCCTTATCGTCTATATTTAGTATTCCCTTTAACAAAAAATTAAAACATCTTTTACAGCTCTTAAAGAAATTCTAGTTTTCTAATGTGAGGCGAAAAATCTAACTTAACATTAATTCGAGGTAAGTTTCTTTACATTGCAATTTTTGAGATGTATCATATATAAAACGGAATAATTACTATTTACATCATTAAAAAAGTGAAATGTAAAATAACTAAGGAGTGAATGAATTGTTAGATCAAATCTATCGACAGCTTGTAGTTGAGCATGTGAGAAATAAGCGTAACCACAGACGTCTTGACGGAAAAAATGTAAAGCATATTCATTATAAAAATCCTACTTGTGGAGATGTAATGACTTTATATATACAATTATCAGAAGAAGCGCTAATTGAAGATATTGCTTTTATTGGTGAGGGCTGCAGTATTAGTATGGCATCTGCATCAATGATGACTGAATTATTAATGGGCATTCCTGTAGATGAGGCAATGAAACTTAGGAGTGCCATGGAGAAGTTGATTAAGAATGGCGAAAGAGTCGAGGATTGTGATTTAGGAGATGCGGTAGCCTTAGACGGTGTTTATAAACTTAGAGCACGTCATAATTGTGCATTGATGGCATGGCAAGCTTTTGATCGCATACTGGAAAACTCTTAAGTTAGTAGAAATATAAAAACTGTAATAAGAATGTATAAGCTCTGTTTATTAGGGGAATAACACGTACTACAAATCGAAATGATTACGTTTAAACAGATTAAGAAATTGGAGGTAAGAAGCATGGTATTTAATAAATCAAAAAAAATTCCTGTTACCATTCTAACGGGATATTTAGGGGCAGGGAAAACAACACTGTTAAATCGAATACTAACAGAAAAGCATGATCAGAAAGTAGCGATTATTGTAAATGAATTTGGAGAAGTTGGAATTGACAATCAACTAGTTGTAAATTCAGAAGAGGAAATAGTAGAAATGAATAATGGTTGTATTTGTTGTACTGTTCGTGGCGACCTAATTCGTATTTTGCGTACACTCGTTTTTTCAATAGAACAAAATGATGTAACATTTGATCGAGTTCTTATAGAAACAACTGGACTTGCAGATCCTGCACCAGTGGCGCAAACATTTTTTATGGATGAAATCATTTCGGAAAGATTTGAAGTAGACAGTATTGTAACAGTAGTTGATAGTATGCATGTCACAAAGCATTTTGATGTTCAAGATGAGGCTCAAGAACAGATTGCTTTTGCCGATATTATTATTCTCAATAAAACTGATTTGGTAACTGAATCCAAATTGAAAGCTATCGAAACAAGGATTAATCAAATGAATCCAACCGCCAAAAGATTACACGCAGAAAATTGCAATATAAACTTAAAGGATATCCTAGGAATTCATAGTTTCGACCTTGATCTAAAATTAAAAATTAATCCCCATTTCTTAGACGAGCATCATCACCACGATCACAACGACAAAGTGACTTCGATCGCTTTTCGTGAGGAAAAACCCCTTGATATTAAAAAAGTAGATCAGTGGATGAGCTATTTAGTGCAAGAAAAGGGAGAAGATTTGTTGAGGTATAAAGGTATTCTTCACATCAAAGACTCAAAGGAAAGAGTCGTCTTTCAAGGAATCCACATGCTTTTTGCTGGAAACGCAGATCGGAAATGGCGTGAAAATGAGCTTAAAGTTACAGAACTTGTTTTTATCGGGAAAAATTTAAATAAGCTAGAACTAGAGCAACAGTTTAATGATTGTATTGCTAACTAATATAATTTGAACACGTACGTATAGTAATTAAATAGTAATGATAACGTTTTACGAGGGGGACAACATGAAAGAATGGCTCATCATCGGGGGAGGCATCCAAGGCTGTACGATGGCAAGTTACTTAAGAAAAGGCTTATCCGTCCAAGCTGACGAAATGGTAATCATTGACCCAAAAGATAAACCTTTAGACAATTGGCGTAAATTCACAAAAAATCTAGAAATGGCCTATTTACGTTCTCCATCCATCCACCATTTGGATCCTAGTTCATTTTCGCTTGAGAAATTCGCCAAAAAACATAGAGATAAAGATTTCGTCCAATTTTACGCACCATATGATCGTCCTAATATACATCTATTTAATGATCATTGTGAAGCCATTTTTTCCAAAATAGAAATCGAAAAAAGTTGGGTACAAGGCAATGTTATTGGTTTAATGAAAACTGCAAAAGGTTGGGTAGTTAATTTAGAAAATGGGGAGGAATTAAAAGCAAAGAATGTTGTCATTGCGATCGGTCTAAGTGAGCAACTTAATTGGCCTGATTGGGCAAAATTCGCAAAAGAAAATGGAGCAAATATCGATCATGTTTTTGATGAAAAAGATCCTTTAAATGTAAGCAATTCTGTTGTTATCATCGGCGGAGGAATTAGTGGAGCCCATGCGGCGATCAAGTGGAGCAAAATACTACCGAATAAAGTCACATTGATTACTCGTCACCCATTAACTATTCATCAATTCGATTCCGACCCTGGTTGGTTAGGACCAAAATATATGAGTAAATTCAGTAAAATTCAATGTTTTGAGGAACGTCGTAAAGAAATAAAAGCAGCGAGGTTTCCGGGGTCTTTACCTTCTGAAATAAAAAGAAAACTAGAAAAACTAGAAAAAACAGGTAAAATAAATATATTAATTGATGAAGTAATTGAAGCGAATAATGATAAACAGTTCTTATTGCAACTGAAATCAGGTACACAACTGATCGTAGATCAGGTTTTAATAGCGACTGGTTTTGAACAAAAACCTCCGGGCATGGATTGGTTAGGAAAGCTTATTCAAACTTATTGCTTACCTTGTGCCACTTGCGGTTATCCAACTCCAAAGCCTTCGTTAGAGTGGAAGGAAGGTCTTTATTTACTTGGTGCACTAGCAGAACTGCAACTTGGACCAGTAGCTAGAAATATATCGGGAGCAAGAAGAGGAGCAGAGAGGATTATTTCTTCTTTTTAAATGAATGAATTCATTCTAGTACATACGTTTTTGTAAGAGTCAGAGTTTCTGACTCTTTTTTTTGAGTTCATGCCTGGTAGAGCATCAGTTCATGTACTTGAAAAGAAAAGGGACTCGCACTTTGTTACTACTCAACAACTTCTCCTGAACCCCTTGAAAGCTATCTTCGTTTTAAAATGCATTTATATAATTAAAACAAATAGCAAAATAGTATATGTTTTAATTATATAAGCTATTTTTATTTAAAGCGATATCACATATGATTAAGTCAATATAAATAAATGAATCAGATGAGATTTTTGCAAGATCAGCTTTCGTGTTTTATTATTACATATTGAAAAATATTATTATTTTTAGAAATGGAAACGCTATTCTTAGGAGGTTTTATTATCGTGAAAATTCCAGTAGCTGTACAAATGTATACGTTGCGTGAAGAAGCACAGCAAGACTTTGCAGGAACATTGAAAAAAGTCGCAGAATTAGGTTTCGATGGTGTAGAATTTGCAGGTTTCGAGGGCTTAAATGCCAAGGAAGTTAAAATCTTATTAGATGAATATGGACTTCAGGCTGCCGCTTGCCACATTCCAATAGAAGTTTTGGAAAGAAACTTAAATAAGGTCATTGAAGAACAAAAAATAATCGGAAGTAACTATATAGTCGTTCCATACTTAATACCAGAACGACGTACAGGGGCAAATTATCAAGCTTTTATCTCCTTTTTAAACGAAGCTGGGGAAACATGCAAAAAGGAAGGCATTACGCTTTGTTATCACAACCATGATTTTGAGTTAGAACGTTTTGCAGATGGAAGAACGGTGCTTGAAACGATATTCGAGAACACCGACGCTTGCAATGTGAACGCGGAACTGGATATATATTGGCTTACAAAAGCAGGTGAAACTCCTACTGAGTGGCTCAAACGCTATAAAAATAGAAGTCCACTCGTTCATTTGAAAGATATGACAACAGATGAGGAACAATTCTTTGCGGAGCTAGGAACTGGTGGCGTTGATCTTGAAGCAGTCCTAAAAATTGGTGCTGAAACAGGTGTTCAGTGGTGGGTCGTTGAGCAGGATATCTGCCGCCGTAACCCTTTTGAAAGTATTGAAATTAGTATCAACTATTTAAAAGACTTAGAAAAGAAATAGCATTAAGGAGATGATAATTTATGGTTAAAGTAACCGTATGGAATGAATATCGTCATGAAAAACAAAATCCAGTCGTCCGAGCGATCTACCCAGAGGGGATTCATGGTGCAATTGCTAATTTTTTAAAGGAAGACTTTGAAATAAGAACAGCAACATTAGATGAAGACGCACATGGTCTTACTGATGAAGTCTTGAATGAAACAGATGTTCTGATTTGGTGGGGACATACAGCCCACGATGAGGTTGACGATGCAATTGTCGAAAAAGTAAAACAAAGGGTTCTCGATGGAATGGGTCTGATTGTGCTGCACTCTGGACACTTTTCAAAAATTTTCAAAACATTAATGGGTACGACGTGTGATCTTAAATGGCGAGAAGCAGATGAGAAGGAACGCCTCTGGGTGGTTGATCCAAGCCATCCGATCGCTGAAGGTATTGGTGAATATATTGAGCTTGAAAAAGAAGAGATGTACGGAGAGCATTTTGATATCCCAGCACCTGATCAACTAATTTTTATGAGCTGGTTTGAAGGAGGAGAAGTGTTTAGAAGTGGATGTACATTCCAACGTGGTAAAGGGAAAATCTTTTACTTCCGCCCAGGTCACGAAACATATCCAACCTATTATCAGAAGGACATCCAGCAAGTTATCAAAAATGCGGTTCAATGGGCAAAACCTACGAAACTACCAAAACCTATTTATGGGAATGCAAAACCATTAGAAGAAATCAAACCAAAAGACAAATAGTATGGGAGAAGATTAAGAATGAGTAAATTAAAAATTGGAGTTATCGGTTGTGGAACTATCGCAAAACAACGCCATTTACTTGAGTATGCAAGTAATAAGGAAGTAGAAATTGTCGCTGTCTGTGACATTGTTGAAAAACGTGTCGAAGAATTTGCAACGAAGTACGCGGCAAAAGCTTATACAAGCTATGAGGAATTATTAGCGAACCCTGAAATTGATGCTGTTAGTGTTTGTACACCAAACTACTTACACGCCCCAATTTCGATCACTGCATTAAATGCGGGTAAGCATGTTCTATGTGAAAAGCCAATGGCAACTTCGAAACATGATGCAGAGAAAATGATTGAAGCGGCAGAGGCTGCAGGTAAGAAGTTGATGATCGCTCATAATCAACGCTTTGTCCCTGCACATCAAAAAGCGAGACAAATGATTGAAAAAGGCGAGCTCGGGAAAATTTATAGCTTCCGCACTGCTTTTGGTCATGGTGGACCTGAAGGTTGGAGTGCAGACGGGGCTGATAGCTGGTTCTTTAAAAAGGAAGAAGCATTTATTGGCGCCATGGGCGACCTTGGAGTCCATAAAACTGACTTATTACGGTTTCTTTTGGGGGAAGAATTTGTTGAAGTTGCTGCATTTATTGAAACCAGTGCCAAGAAAAATGCCGATGTTGATGATACAGCAGTGTGTGTTTTGAAAACAGAAAGTGGCATTATTGGTACGCTAGCTGCAAGCTGGTCATACGTGGCTAGCGAAGAAAACTCAACAATTTTTTATGGTGAAAATGGGATTATGCGCTTATTGGATGATCCAGTCAATTCTCTAATTATCCAATACCAAAATGGAGAAGTTCTTAAATATGAGCTAGGTAGCATTCAAACGAATGAAGCTGAAGGACAAAGTAACACGCAAGTCATTGATCGTTTTGTAAAAGCAATCATTGCAAATGAGGAGTCACCGGTATCGGGAGTAGACGCAATGAAATCTTTACAAGTGGTGTTAGCTGCTCTTGAGTCAAATGAAACGAAAAAGATCGTTGCGATATAGAAACGTTAAGAAATAATTAAAGTAAAACTAACAATAGTGGCGTTTTGATTGCTGTAAAAAAGTCGTTAGTTGGACAAGAAATAAATATTTTTAAAAATAACAAGGGGGTTTTCGGTCGTGAAATTAGGTGTGTTTACAGTATTATTTTCACAAAGTAACTTTGAGGAAATGTTAGATATCGTTCAAAATGCGGGTGTCAGTGCCGTAGAAATCGGAACAGGATGTTATCCGGGAAATGCTCATTGTAACCTTGATCAGTTGTTGGAAAATGAAGAATTACGTAAGGATTATTTAGAGAAAGTGGAATCGCGTGGCTTACAAATTAGTGCCTTTAGCTGTCACGGAAACCCGATTTCTCCTCAAAAATCATTTGCAAAAGAGTCTCATGAAACATTAGTAAAAACGATTAAGCTTGCTAGTCTTTTGAATGTTCCTGTTGTCAATTGTTTTTCAGGAACGGCAGGAGACCATGAAGAAGCGAAATATCCTAACTGGCCAGTCACACCTTGGCCAAATGAATATGGTGATGTCTTGAAGTGGCAGTGGGAAGAGAAATTGGTTCCTTATTGGAAGGAAGTTGGTCAGTTAGCAGAAGATCATAACGTCAAAATTGGCCTTGAGCTTCACGGAGGATTTTTGGTACATACGCCATACACACTTCTGAAACTAAGAGAAGCAACGTGTGATGCAATTGGTGCTAATCTTGATCCAAGTCATCTTTGGTGGCAAGGAATTGATCCAGTTGCAGCAATTAAAATTCTTGGTAAAGAAAATGCGATCCACCATTTTCATGCAAAAGATACGTATATTGACCAAGAAAATGTCAATATGTACGGGTTAACAGATATGCAACCTTATGGCGAGGTGCAAACGAGAGCGTGGACATTCCGCTCTGTAGGTTGTGGTCATAGTATTCAAGAGTGGTCAGACATGATCAGTGCATTACGCACATATGATTACGATTATGTTGTCAGTATTGAACACGAAGATCCGCTTATGTCGATTGAAGAAGGCTTTCAACGCGCGGTTAGTAATTTAAAATCGGTAATCATTTCAGAAAAGCCGTCAACTTCTTGGTGGGTGTAAGCGCCGATTACTGGAAGAGGTTGCTCAAAAAGGTAAAAGTTGATCTTTTTTAACAACCTTATAAGATAAACTTACTAAGGAGAGTGTGATTAGCATGGGAATGAAACTTGGAATCATTGGTTATGGAGGTATGGGTTACTGGCATGGTGAGTATGCACCTAATGCTGGCGTTGAAGTGGTCGCTGCCTATGATGTCGATCCGAAAAGGTTGGAAATGGCCAAAGCTAATGGTCTTGATGCTTATGATAACCTTGAAGATTTCTATAAACACGCTGGCATGAATTTTGTCATCATTGCCACGCCAAATGACGTTCATAAGGAGCTAACGATAAAATCATTACATGCAGGAATGCATGTGATGGTAGAAAAGCCAGCGACAATGTCAGTCGCCGACTGGGATGAAATGGTTTCAGAAAGTGAGAAGACGGGTCGCATCCTGACTGTTCATCAAAATCGTCGTTGGGACAAGGATTACAAGGTGATGCGTAAAGTTGTCGAGGAAGGAAAGATTGGTAAGCTCCAATCGATCGAAAGTCGAGTATTTGGAACTGGAGGTGCCTTCTTTGGTTGGCGTAGTTTTCCTGAATATGGCGGGGGAATGATTTTGGATTGGGGAGTTCACCTTTTTGATCAATTATTAGATATGTTTCCTGATACAAAGGTAACGAGTGTCTATGCAAAACTGATGTCCGTTCTTGACCAAAAGGTAGATGATTACTTCAAAGTTACCCTTACATTGGAAAATGGCCCCTTGTTACAGGTAGAAGTAGGAACATATGCTTTTTACAAACTGCCACGATGGTATGTAATTGGAAATGATGGGACGCTACAAATTGATGATTTCGACTGTCAAACAGGTGGCTATACGAAGCCGCGCTACACTGATACACCTGTCGCAGAAGTTGTTGTGATGACGTCCGCAGGTCCAACGCGAATGATGGCCCCGCGCCCACCAGAAACAAAAGAAGACTTTCCTTTACCAGAGCTAGAAACAGACTGGACAGAGCTCTATCAAAATTTAGTTGGAGTGATGGAAGGGAAAGAAGAACTGTTAATTAAGCCACACCAGATTCGCAGAGTACTAGAACTAATTGAAGTAATCTTCCAATCAGCAAAAGAATCCCGGTCATTAGAGGTTAGTATCTAATCAACGGATAGAACACCCATTACTAGAGTAACGAGTGTTCTATCCGTATATAGAAAAAAAAGTCGCAAATCACTTAGCTAAGTAATTTGCGACTTTTTTTATTAAAGCTTGTAGCAAAACATGTGGTTTCTCTACAAGCTGGACTTAGCTTTTCAGCAAGCTTCCTATTCGTTACTCATATGTTTTGTCAAATGCCTTTTGAACTTCTGGGATGAGTTCATCCCAAATTGCATCTACTGTTTTATTTACGGTAACAAAGTCATTAATTCCGAAAATATTGTCAACCCCTTCAATTGTTAAAAGGGCACTAGCTAATGGATGATCGGATTCTGCCCCTTTTTTTAGGGAAGTACTTCCTTCAAAAAGTTGTTGATTTGCTGTAAATTTAACGGCATTTGGATTAGGTGTCGACTCTACTTTTACTTCAATTGACATATTATCACTCCTCGTATAGTGTGTGTTTCTATTCTAATTAGATGGTAAATTGCCCCGATGACTTATGATATCATTTTTCACACCCATATGAAAATTATTGATTTAAGATCTCCAAAGAGAGGGCCTTTATAAAGTTATAATTGTTCCCTGCTTCTTTGCAGACCACCCCTCTCGATAGTATATTAATTTAGTCCTAACGCTTCTTTTTTTTCTCTTGCAATATAAAAATAACGGTAAATTAATGAACTAATTAATCCAATCAGTGAAAGACCGAACATAACCGTATAAAGACTTCGAACATCAAACGCATTGATAATAGTGCCCCCAATAATTGAACCAATTACACCAGAAATGCCGAAAAATACAGAAATAAATAATAAATGGCCTGTAGATTCTAACTCCCTTGGTACTAGCTTAGAGACAAATTGAAAGGCCATTAAATAAAAGGTTGCAAAAGATAGGCCATGAAGAATTTGAATAAAAAGCACATATGTCGGATCCGGTGCAATCGACATCAACAACCACCTAAAAACATAGATTGATGCCGCGATTGAAATGTAGGTTAAAGGATGGAACTTTCTAAACAGATACACACTAAATGCAAAAACTACTGCTTCCGTGAACACACCAATAAACCAGGCAACGCCAATCATCGATTCGTCACCGCCCATTTCCACAATGTATAACCCGATAAACGAATCGTTCATACGATGGCTCAAACTAATTGATAAAATCAACAAGAAAAAGATCATTAATTTTTTGTCTTTCAATAATTTAAAGGCACTTGTTAGTTTCACCGGTTTTTTCGAAGGTTCACTGTCAGGTGCAAAGAATGTGAAAACAAGAGCAATAATAATGAACGTCGCAAACACATAATATATATGTACAATACCAATTGCACTTAAAATATATCCGCCTACTAAAGACGCCGAAGCAAAACCTAACGAGCCCCACATCCGAATGCTCCCAAATGAAACATTTCGCTGCACTGATACTTTTTGGGCAAGGCTATCACTTAATCCACCTGCTGGTGACATAAAAGAAAAAAATAAATAAAATAATGGTAGCAACAAAATAAATTCATCGACTCGGAATACAAGGAACCCAATGGCCAATGTACTGGACAAGCAGAGTATCAAAATTCGTTTAACTGTTTTCCATCGATCACTCATAAAGCCCCAAAAAGGTTGAGCGATGATCGCAGCCGCTGGTCCTACAGCGAGTAAAAGACCAATTTCGGATCCTGTCAATCCTAGGTACTGAAAATAAACAGGTAAATAACTGATCATGATTGTCATTGAAGCGTGAAAAAAGAACAACATTCCTTTAAGTTTCCATACTGATTTCATTTTCATAATCCTTCCATTTTAAGAAGGTACAAATGTCGCACCCATATCAAATTCTTTTATATTTTATCATTTTCATCCTGCCTTGTCATGAATTGCGGAAAAGGGTGGGACTAGGGACAGCTTTGTTGTCACAGCAGGCGAGTATAACGTCGCTAACTGAATATTCTCAGCGTGACACCACTAATTAAAGTCTGTGGAAAATATACGCTTATGGAGTGATATTTAATTTAAAAAAATAATGGTAAAGAAGCTTTTATTATGATATCGTTTACTGGAAGAATTTGAAAATTATGACAAAATAAGAAGGTGAAGTTTTGGATATTTTAATAAGATTCAGAGATATTATGGCAAGCAACATTAATTCACTATTAGATAAAGTTGAAAATCCTGAAAAGATGATCGATCAATGTTTGAGAAATCTTAATAGTGATTTAGGCAAGGTTAAGTCAGAAACAGCTGCTATTATGGCAGAAGAACAGAGGGCTAAAAGAAGACTGAATGAATGTATAGCAGAGATGAATAAACTGCAAAATTATGCGATAAAGGCATTAGAATCACATAATGAAGAAGATGCCAGAAAGTTCTTAGAGAGAAAATCCACGTTAGCAACTAAAGTAACTGGATTAAAAGAAGCCTATGAATTAGGAGCTTCCAATGCAAGTAAGATGAGAGAAATGCATGATAAACTTGTTACAGATATTAGAGAGTTAGAATCCCGTAAGGTTATAATTAAGGGAAAGCTAACAGTTGCCAAAACCAAAGAAAGAATTAACAACATTAGATCTTCCGTAGGTAGTGCTAATCATTTTGATAGAATGGAAGAGAAGGCAAATAAGGCAATTTATTTGGCAGATGCCATGGCAGAGCTATATTCAGGACCAGAGGATGACATAAAAGATTTAATGACTAAATATAGTAGTAAAGATACAAACATAGATCATCAACTTGAAGCTCTAAAAGAAGATTTAAAGAAAAATAATTTATAATAAAAGCTGTAGCTATTGGCTGCAGCTTTTATTTGAATGTTTTACAAGACCTAAATTAGTTGGGAGGTAGAAGCGATGTTAATCCATTATAAGTGTGCTGATTGTGGCGCTGATATGTCGTTTGATAGTGATTCAGGAAAAATAGCTTGTCATAGCTGTGGGAGAAAAGACGATATAGAAACTTTTCCAAAAGCTTTAATATCCAATGTGTTTTCAGAAGGCGAAGCTGTAGAGTACCATTGTAAAAATTGTGGTGCAGTTATTCTTACCGATGCAGATACTACAGCGACTACTTGTAGCTTTTGTAGTGCAGGTGTAGTACTTGGAGATAGATTATCTGGGAATTTGGCTCCTTCCTTAGTAATTCCATTTACGATTAGCAAAGAAAAGGCAAAGGAAGCATTCAAGGCATGGTGCAAAAATGGACTTTTGACTCCAAAGCGATTTATGACGGCCAATAGAATAAAGAGCATAACTGGGATATACGTTCCGTTTTGGTTGTATGATTTGAATTGCAAAGGTAATGTAGATGCGGTTTGTACGAAGGTCAGGAGCTATACTAGAGGAGATTATATTTATACTGAGACTAGCTATTATGACGTTCATCGCAGTGTAAATCTTAATTATTTAAAGGTACCAGCAGATGCCTCTGAAAAAATGGATGATAAATTAATGGATAAGCTAGAGCCCTATGATTACGGAAGTTTAAAGGATTTTAGTACCCCTTATTTGGCAGGATATATTGCAGAAAAATACAACTATGACGAAAAACAATTATTTCCAAGAATAAAGTCTAGAACAGACAATTATGTTGATTCCTATATTCGCTCGACAATCAGCGGCTATAGTTCCACCGTGTATAAGAATAAGCAAATTGACACTAAGCAGAAAGAAACCCATTATACGCTCATTCCAGTCTGGATGGTCTGTTATGACTATAATCAAACAGAACATATTTTCGCTATGAATGGTCAGACTGGAAAGGTAGTAGGAAAGCCGCCTATTAGTAAATCCAAAGTAGCTGCTTGGTTTTTTGGTATTGCGAGTTCTTCATTTATCGTCGTGAAATCAGTGGCCTTGTTGATTGGAGGTGGCTTATAGTGAAAAGTAAGTTATTGAAAAAGACATTTTCAATCATGATCTTGTTTATATTCATTATTCAAAGTGGATACCCAGTAATGGCACAAATAAATCAAAAAATTTATGATTACGCTGAACTTTTAACTACAGAAGAACTGAAAGAACTAGAATCGTTATCAAATCAATACAGTGAAAATAGACAGGTAGATATCATCATATTAACCACGAAAGATACGGCAGGTTTGGAAGTCGAAAGCTATATGCAGGACTTTTATGATGAGATGGGATTAGGATATGATAAGAGCCATGGAAATACGGTAATTTTGACGATAGATATGGAGCAGCGAGAAGTTTACGTTGCTGGTTTTTATAAAGGTGAGGAATATATAGACAATAATAGGGCTGATTTGATTCGAGAAAAAATAACCTCGGATTTATCTGGTGGCTATTATTTTGATGCGTTTCGTTCTTATATTGAATTATCAAATGAATACCTAGGCATAAGTCCAGAAGTAAATTCAGGACCAGAACCAGGGGTAAATCCAGGTGAAAGTTCAGGGATAAGTTCAGGGGTAAGTCCAGGTTTAAGCTCAGAAAAAACTCCAGACAATATTTTACTCAAATTATGGTTTCAAATCCTTGTTTCTATTTTGATTGCAGGTGTCATTGTTTTTATTATGATTTACCGATCAGGTGGAAGGGTTACCACTAGCGCCGGAACTTACTTAGATGCAAGTAATTCAAAAGTTACCAAAAGAAGAGATACTTATGTAAGAACAACTATTACTAAAGTAAAAAAACCATCTAATAAGAATAATAGTAGCGGTGGTGGGGGTGGAATGACAATGGGAGGTCATTCCCATAGTGGAAGTAAAGGGAAGTTCTAAATTTATAAGGGGGAAGATATCAATGTTCTTTAGAAAACAATTTGCTAATGTAGTTGAATGGGAAGAATTTAGAGATGATATGATTTTTTGGAAATGGAGCAATAGAGAAATAAAAAAAGGCAGTAAGTTAATCATTCAAGCAGGACAAGATGCTATATTTTTAAATTCTGGAAGAATGGAAGGGATATTCAAAGATGCTGGAGATTACGATATAGAATCGCAAATCATCCCTTTTTTATCGACAATGAAGGGGTTTAAATTTGGATTTAACAGTGGAATGCGTGCAGAAGTATTGTTTGTAAATACTAAGGAGTTTGTTATAAAGTGGGGTACTAAAAATGCAGTTAATATTCCTCATCCACAACTTCCAGGAGGTATTCCAATTAGGGCCAATGGAACTTTTACTTTTAAAGTAAATGATTATATAGCGCTAATAGACAAAATTGCAGGGGTAAAAAAAAGCTATCTTGTAGAGGATGTAAAACTAAGAATGACATCCTCTTTAGATCAACTTTTAATGAAATGGATTAGTAAAGAAGGAAAAGATCTGTTTAATCTACAAACCAATGCCTTTGATATTTCTAAAGGGATAAAGCAAGATTTAGATATGAGTATCTTTGATGATGGACTTACTATTACAGGATTTAATGTTATGAGCTTTAGTTATCCTGAAGAAATACAAAAAACAATCAACAAAACTGCTTCCCACAGCATGATCGGAGATTTAGGAAAATATCAGCAAGTGGAAATGGTCGATGGAATAGCATCTGGGAAAGTAAAAGGGGGAGGTGCAGCCGCTGACATGGCAGGTATGATGATGGGAATGAACGTGGCTAATAAAATGATCAATCAAATCGATCCGAAGCAAAAGGATCAAATTCAAATGAATCAGAATCAACAAGCTACTCCCCAAACAAGATCCAATTTTTGTCCCAACTGTGGTACAAAAACGGCTGAAAGCAATTTTTGTTCTAACTGCGGGCATAAATTAGTGTAAGGATAGGAGGAGTTCTATTGAGAAAAAAACGAATGAGTATATACTCATTCGTTTTTCCATGTGAATTGCCTGCTTGCACCTTTGAAGTGAACCCGTTACTAAAATCGATGATGTACCGCTACTAATTATGCTTTTGATTTACATGAACATCCATTTGTGGATATGGAATTGAGATTTTTTCTTCATCAAAACGATTTTTTACTTCTTCTAGTATGTCAAAATGCACGGTCCAGTAATCTTCTGTACTGACCCAGACTCTTACAGTATAGAACACTGCGCTATCTCCGTGTTCTGAAAGTCGGATAAATGGTTCGGGATCTTGCAAGACTAATGAATTGCTTTGGACAATACCATTTAATGTTGCAAGAACATGCTTCGTATCTGCCTCATATCCTGTTCCAAACTTGAAATCGACACGTCTCGTATCCTTGACTGTATAATTCACTATCCCTGAATTAGATAAAACACCATTTGGAATAAAAATAACTTTGTTGTCTGGTGTAATTAACTCTGTGTAAAGAATTTGAACTCCTTTTACAGTTCCGCTAAATCCACCACCTTCTATATAATCTCCAATTTTGAAGGGCCGCAATGATAATAACAATATACCACCCGCAAAATTCGCAAGCGATCCTTGAAAAGCTAAACCAATTGCAAAACCTGCTGCAGCAATAAGTGCTACAAAAGAAGTGGTGTCAACGCCTAATATGGTTATAATAGATACAATTAGTAAGATTTTAAGTATAACTCCGATTAAAGATATCAAAAACGGCTTCAAGGTATCATCCGTTTTAGATAGTTCAATTCTGTTTCCAATCATGTTTGTAATTGACTTAATCACGATTGACCCGACAATTAGAACAATAATTGCTAGTGTAATGTTTTTTATGATAGGTAGTGCAATTTCCATCCATTCCATACAAGCTATACCAACTTTCTTTTTTTGATCCTTATTATTTTACAAACTGCTTAATATTTGAGGATTACTCAGAGAAATTTATCATCTTTAATAAATCTAGTCAACCACGATGATTTATTTTTTTCCACGTCTTGAAGAAAAAAATCGGTTTCGAACTTGAAGAGTCGACCTTAGAATAGAGTCCGGTTCCTTTTCCATAGTAATTAACGAGGAGCTAGAAAATGTTAAAAAATTGTCTAGAAGTAATTCCAAATCATAGCAAAAACTGCCTTGATTAGGATTTCTTTTTAATAATAATAATAATAATAACAACGATAAATATAAACTGAAAGTTAATTGATATAATAGGTATAAAAAGAATTAAAATTAGGAGAGCAAGAACCACGTGAAATTTAATTTCACCATTTTTAAAACCAATTTAAAGGAGTAGAAGCAGTATGTCAGAAAAAAAATGGTTCCATCTCGATGGGGAGGAAGTTGTCGGTGAATTAAATACTGACGTGAAAAAGGGACTATCAGAAAATGAGGCGGTTCTCCGACAAAAAAAATGGGGGAAGAATGAACTGCCGGAAGCTGAAAAAGAATCCAGTTTAATTAAATTTTTGAGGCACTTTCAAGACGTATTAATTTATGTTTTATTGGTAGCGGCTGTAGTAACGGCTGTTCTCGGTCATTATATCGATACGGTAGTTATTTTATTTGTAGCGATTATAAACGCGTCGATAGGATATATACAAGAGAATAAGGCTGAAAGAGCACTTGAAGGCATTCGGGAAATGTTGTCTTTACAGGCCAATGTTATTCGTGATGGAGCAAGAACAGACATTCCTTCTGCTGATGTTGTACCAGGGGATATGGTTGTGTTAAGTGCAGGTGATAAAATCCCTGCTGATATTCGAATTATTAATGCGGAAAATTTAAAAGTAGAAGAATCGCCCCTGACTGGGGAATCAACTTCTGTTGAGAAGAACCGCGATCCATTACCAGAGAATACGGTTTTAGGTGATCGGATAAATATGGCGTTCTCGGGGACATCTGTTGCTTCTGGATCCGGGTTGGGTGTTGTTATCAGTACGGGAGTAAACACGGAAATTGGAAAGATAAATACGTCTATTTCTAAAGTCGATCAAATTCAAACACCATTACTGAAACAAACAGCAAAGTTTGGAAAAATGATTTCTATAATTATTATTTTCGCTGCTTTGGCATTGTTTTTATTTGGTTATATTTTCCATGATTATCAGACATCAGAATTATTACTTGCAGTAATAGGTTTGACGGTCGCAGCAATTCCAGAAGGCCTTCCTGCAATCTTATCAATCATTCTTGCGATTGGTGTTCAGAAAATGGCGAGTAATAACGCAATCGTCCGCAATTTGCCATCTGTCGAGACGTTAGGTGCTGTTTCCGTTATCTGTTCTGACAAAACAGGAACGTTAACCAAAAATGAGATGACGGTAAAATCGGTCGTATTGGCAGATAAGGAGTATGAAGTAGTCGGGACTGGCTATTCGCCACAGGGAAGTATTTTGGATAACGGAGATGAAATTGAACTATCGGAACATCAGACACTCATGCAATTCCTTACTTGTATTAAGACAGTAAATGAAGCTAGTTTACGGCGTAATGATGAAGGACAATGGGTAATAAGTGGAGAACCGACAGAAGGTTGTTTAATTACTTTGGCGGAAAAAGCAAATAAACCTGTTGAAAAATTAGAGGCAATCGCAAAGATACCCTTTGACTCCTCATATAAATATATGGCTGTTCTAGTAGAAGAGAACGGAGAGAAAATAATTTATGTGAAAGGGGCTGTCGATCGGCTTGTTGAGATGACAAGTTTAAAGCAAGGATCAGAGAAGTATAAACTATGGCATAGTAAAGTGAAAGCACATGCACAAAAAGGAGAACGAATTATTGGGGCAGCTATGAAAAAAGTCGATCCTTCTCTGACGGAAATTGATCATAGCGATGTGGAAACCGGACTAACTTTATTAGGACTTGCTGGCATTATCGATCCTCCACGTGAAGAAGCGATTGCAGCTATAAAAGAATGTGCAAAAGCAGGTATTAAAGTAAAAATGATTACTGGTGACCATAAGGATACGGCAATCGCGATAGGATCTCAAATGGGAATTGGTGATGGTCTCAAAGCTGTTGAAGGAAGAGATTTAGATTTAATGACGGATGAAGAATTGGTTAAAGCTGCGATGGAGTTTGATATTTTTGCCCGAACAAGTCCGAATAATAAACTAAAGCTTGTACAAGTATTGCAGCAGCAAGGACATATTTGTGCTATGACAGGCGATGGGGTAAATGATGCTCCAGCATTAAAGCAAGCAGATATTGGGATAGCTATGGGAATTAAAGGGACGGAAGTGGCGAAAGATTCATCGCAAATGATTCTTATTGATGATAATTTTAAAACAATTGTTGATGCCGTAAGGGAAGGAAGACGGGTATATGATAATTTAAAAAAGACTATTTTATTCATTTTACCAACGAATGGAGCAGAAGCATTTTTAATTTTTGCAAGTATTTTATTAGGTACGATGATGCCATTAACGCCTGTTCAAATATTGTGGGTGAATATGGTTACTTCAGTTACAATCTCTTTGGCTATCGCATTCGAAAAGTTGGAAGCGGGCACGATGAAACGCCCTCCCCGAAAACCAAATACGAAGTTATTAAGCGGATATTTTATATTCCGGATCGGATTTGTCTCCCTGATTATTAGTGGAGGGATATTATTAATGAATATTGACTTAATAAACAGTGGTTATGATCAAGCTATCGTAAACACAGTAACCTTACAAACGCTCGTCATTGCACAATTGTTTTATTTATTCAATTGTCGAAGTGAACGCAACTTTGCCTTGAATCGGAATTTCTTTTCTAATAAAGCAGCTTTCCTTGTATCAGGTATATTGATATTAATTCAATTAGCTGTTACCTATGTTCCGTTTATGAATGTCTTATTAGGCACGGTGCCTATTAAAATTGAATATTGGATATTTCCAGTGGTAATAGGTTTGATTGTATTTATCCTGGTAGAAATTGAAAAGTGGGTAACTCAGAAAATTGTTATCCTACAAACTAAAAGGCATGCCTAATAAAGTACGCTAGTATGTGACCAAAAAGATTGATCCTAATCGCATTTCACTTAAATCTAAGCGAGTTTTAGCATAGAAAAAGTGATTAAGAGCACGATAACAATAGAGAATTCATTCAAGTAACAAATAATAATTATTGGAGGTTTTTGTTTTATGACACAACTAAATCAGCCGTTACAATTACCACAGGTGGCTCAGTCTGTTCTAGCAGCACAACTTGCAGTGCAACAAGCACAATCTAGTGCAAGCCAACAGCAAGTTCAACTAGCACAACAAGCTGTGCAACAAGCAGACCAACAATTACAACATATTCAAACTTCTAATCATCAGGAACTACAACAGTTGGAACAATTGCAACAAGACGTTCAAAAGGCATACCAGCAGTTACAATTAGAAAACCAACAATTACTAGAAGCTCAGCAACTGCTCCAAACGGAAACTCAACAATTGCAGCAAGCACAACAACAAGTTAAACAGGAACAACAAGATGTTGAGAAGGCGCAACAAAAATTTCAACAGACACAAGCTACTACAATTGCATTCCAAAATAATCGTCAACACTAAAATTAAGTTGCAGCGAAACAGGGGCAGGTTCCTCGTCCCCGAAGATAAGTAACACTTATTGGAGAAGAGAGGGAATACGTTATGAACAAAACAGAAATTATTGGGCGTAAATTTTTTGGTTGGAAGTTAAGTAAACCGAACAATAGTTTTTAAGAATGCTCCTCCACTTACGATTTCATCGTTGAAGTGGGGGAGCTATTTTTATGATTAATGGTAAATAATTTCACTTGAGGTTGAAAAAGAGGGATTTGTAATTTAAGGTCAACTGTCAACTGAGCTAAAGACTTAGTGGGCTTCCTGTGGAATAATATTTTTCAGTGAGTGACGTGCAGCGGAATTTAAAGATACTTATTACTGGATATTTTCCATGTAAGCAGTTAAGTTTGTTTCCAGTTTTCTAACTGCTACAATAGAATTTAAACTTCTTCAAGAAAGGATAAATTTAAATGTCAAATATAAAAATACCTGTATCGGTCTTAAATCTGGCACCGATTCGCGAAGGGCAGGGGACTAAAGGTGCCATCGATGCAATGGTCGATTTAGCACAAGCAACTGAGCAAATGGGCTATACAAGATATTGGATTGCTGAACACCATAATACACCTACCCTAGTGAGCTCAGCTACTTCTATTTTAATTAAACATACATTGGAACATACAGAACACATACGTGTTGGGTCTGGTGGAATTATGCTACCTAACCATTCTCCTTTGATAGTAGCCGAACAATTTGGAACCATGGCAACAATCTATCCTAATCGTTTGGACTTGGGTCTTGGCCGAGCTCCAGGTACAGATATGCTGACCGCAAGTGCACTAAGACGATCGCAAAACAATTCTATCTATACATTTCCAGAGGATATAAAAGCTTTGCTAACGTATTTTGGGCCTGAAGAGATCCAAGATAATATAAAAGCTTATCCAGGTGTTGGCACGGATGTTCCGATTTATATCCTCGGTTCATCAACGGACTCAGCTATTTTAGCTGCAAAATTAGGTTTGCCATATGTATTTGCGGCCCATTTTGCACCAAGACATTTAGATGAAGCCATTTCGATATATCGTAATCAATTCCAGCCATCAGAATACCTAAAGTCTCCATATATGATCGTATGTATTAATGTGATTGCAACAGAAAACGATGAAGAGGCTAAATTTGAGTTGACAACGATGCAGCAATTTTTCTTGAATGTTGTACGTGGCTCTCGAGAGCCGTTAAGTCCTCCAGTTGAAAACATGGAGCAGATTTGGAGTCAGCACGAGAAAGAAATATCTACATCAATGTCCAGTATGACTATGTTGGGGGATAAAGATTCGATACGAGAACAGTTGGTGAATTTTCAAGAAAAGTATAACGTCGACGAAATCATGGCCGTATCTTATATTTATGACCAAGACAAACAAAAACGTTCTTATCAACTTTTCAAAGAAGTCGTTGATGGCAATTAAAGAGTGAATCTAAAAAGCAAAACCCTGTCTTCGCGATAGGGCTTTGCTTTTTATCATTCAATGGGAGAACAAGGGCACAGTTTCTTGCTCCCGAAGAGAAGGAGACACGCTAGCGACTTGACGTATGAAGCAAATCAGATAATCATTTGCAAAATTTAACGCTTGAAAAAAGTTGGTAGGTACTGTACTTTGCCCTGATTTAATTAACCATTTGCTTAGGATTCTTTTTGAAATAATATTTATAAAGATAATAAGCTAGAATGATGATAAATGAGAATATTCCTAAAATGTAATAATCAACTTCCAATGTAACGATACCTAATGGAATAAGTCCTAATAAACTAAAAAAAAGAAGGTTACCCACACTTGTTGCTATTAAAAAATGTATGAATTGGATTGAGCTTACACCAGCTATAATATTGACCATACTAGTAGGCATAAACGGAAAAATTCTACCTATAAACACAAACAGTAATCCATTTTTTTCTATTTTTTCTTTAAATGCTTCATTTATTCTCTTTAGTAGAAGGTCTTGAAAAAAGTAGCGTACACTAATAAAAACGATTACCGCAGCAATAATACTCGTCATCCAACTCCATAATATACCGTAAATAAAACCAAATAACATAATGTTCAGGGTAATTAATAAGATAAGCGGAATAATTGTAAAAGAATTCTGGAGAACCATCATTACTAATGTAATGAAAAGGATAGAAACTATATTTTCATTCAGCAATAACTGGATTTCTTCAAGATCACCTTGCAAGACAAAAGTGAAAATTTCCATTCTTTGAAAAATCATTACGCTAATTGTAATAGCACTTACAAATAAAAATACTTTGATCCAAGAGTTAATATTAATTCACCAACCTCTGTGGCCGAGATAGCTTTAGCATCACCGGCTATTATTGAAAAAATTCCTTCTAGTTTTATTTTAGAGTTATGATCGTGGGCACTCATGCATTTAAACCAATTACTTTCGCTATTTTAAGTATAAACAATGATTATGAACTGGATATGAACAAGAAAAAATTATCGGCCAGATTAGGGTGACGACAAGTTAAAGGACGTGATCATGGTGAGGTTTGTGTGGAAGAAAGTTTAACTACTTATCAACAAAAAGTAGATTACAAAACTACGAAAGCTCATCTCCTTTAGGTGTGGGAGTATCAGAATAAGTAAATACATTTTTTTCTAATGAGAAGGTAGTTTACTAAAGCCTTGGATTTTTATGGTAAAATATATGTAAATGAAACCAAATATATATAGAAATAGAGAGAAAAAAAGAGGAGATGAATACATATGAAACGCATCGCAGAACCTTTTAAAATAAAAATGGTAGAAACAATCAAAATGATCTCGAGAGAAGAACGAGAAATTACATTAATTGAAGCAGGATACAATCCATTTTCTTTAAAGTCAGATGATGTCTATATTGATTTGCTAACTGATAGCGGAACAGGGGCTATGAGTGACAACCAATGGGCTGGTATCATGATGGGTGATGAATCTTATGCTGGAAGCCGAAACTTTTATCATTTAAAGGCGGCAGTAGAGGATATTATTGGTTATCCTCATGTTATTCCAACACATCAAGGACGTGGGGCAGAGCAAGTTCTTTTTCCGTTAGTTATTAAAAAAGGACAATATGTATTAAGTAACTGGCATTTTGATACGACACGTGCTCATGTAGATATATCAGGAGGCAAAGCAATTGATATCGTAACCGAAAGAGCCTTGGATACAACTACTCCATATGATTTTAAAGGAAACTTCAACCTTGAAAAGTTAGAAAGAGTAATCAAAGAAAAACAACCTGAAAATATCGGAATGATCATTATTACGATTACAAACAACAGTGCAGGCGGGCAACCAGTTTCTATGGAGAATATTAAAGAGGTTTCTCGTATCGCTAAGAAATATGGAATTTTAGCCATCATGGATGCTGCACGATTTGCTGAAAATGCGTACTTTATTAAAAAGCGCGAGCCTGGATTTGAAAATCATTCAATCACTGAAATTATCAGGGAAATGTTTTCTTATACAGAAGCATTTACGATGAGTGCCAAAAAAGATGGACTTGTTAACATTGGTGGAATTTTAGCTTTCAATGAAAATAGAAAAGAATTATTTGATCAAGCACGTTCAAGAGTAGTACCTCTTGAAGGTTTTCCAACATACGGCGGCTTAGCTGGCCGAGATATGGAGGCACTAGCGCGCGGTCTATACGAAGGTGTTGATGAAGATTTTCTTGCCTATCGTATCCACCAAGTTGAATATTTAGGTTACCATTTAACGAAAGGTGGAGTTCCGATTCAGTTACCTACAGGAGGGCATGCTGTTTTTGTTGATGCGAAAAAATTCTTGCCTCACATACCAAATGATCAATTCCCAGCCCAAGTTTTAACGAATGAATTATATTTAGAATCGGGCGTTCGGGGCGTCGAAATTGGGTCATTATTAATGGGAAGAGATGCAGTTACAGGTGAACAGTTAGAAAGTCCACTTGAGTTACTTCGTCTAACGATTCCTCGTCGGGTATATACCTATAACCATATGGACGTAGTTGCAGAAGGTTTAATTGCAATTAAGGATCGAGCGAGTACGTTAAAAGGATTAACCTTTTCATATGAACCGGAAGTATTGCGCCATTTCACAGCACGATTGAAGCCAGTTGAATAGAAACAACTGGCGATAGCGCAAAGTATAAAGGAAAAAATATTTCTAGTAGATATGCTGATTCAAGCATCAAATAAAGGAAAGTTAGCCACTCTTTTGAGTGGTTTTTTCTTTTTTGCGGAAATTTAATGTATCTAATACTCCCACACATAAAGGAAATGGGTTTTCCCGTTCGAATAATTATCTAATAAATTGAAGAATCGTCCGCCTGTAGGGATATTTGTGGGCGGATAGTCTACCTCCTAAGTCGCTTAAATTGACCTTTCTTTTTTTAACATGTTATATTTTATTGTAATTCTTATCTAGGATTGGTGCAGCTAGAAAAGCATTTAAAACTCCATTAAGAAGTGAAAAACCGCGAATGAAAACCTCGACTATCGGAAAAGGTAATAAATGGTTTTAGAATAATATCTTTTATGCTATGAGTGATAGAAAAGGCATGTGATCTTCAAATAAATTCATTAGACATGCTTTAATGGTAAGAATGTGAACAAGAAAAGGAGATACAATGAAAAAGAAAATAGCAATAATGGAAACAGGATGGAATTTAGACAACAGTTATGCTCGTCTGCCGAAATCATTTTTTTCTAGCCTTCACGAAACACCTGTACGTTCACCGAAGTTAGTCGTTCTCAATGATCCGTTGGCAACATCCTTGGGGTTAAACGTCGCGGCACTAGAAAGTGAAGATGGCGTCGCTGTGCTTGCTGGTAACCGAATTCCTGAAGGCGCTTTGCCGCTTGCTCAAGCCTATGCGGGGCATCAATTTGGACATTTCACGATGTTAGGAGACGGTCGGGCTCTGCTGCTTGGCGAGCAGATAACTCCCAAAGGTGAACGGATTGATATTCAGCTCAAGGGTTCAGGTAGAACACCATACTCCCGTGGGGGCGATGGTCGAGCGGGACTTGGACCGATGCTGCGTGAATACATCATCAGCGAAGCCGTGCATGCACTTGGTATTGCTACTAACCGCAGTCTAGCGGTAGTGACGACTGGAGAGTCTGTCATTCGTGAAACTAACCAGCCTGGTGCAATTATGACTCGTGTGGCTGCCAGTCATCTTCGCGTTGGCACCTTTCAATATGTTTCAAAATGGGGCACTGCCCAGGATCTGCAGGTGCTAGCTGATTATACATTGCAACGACATTTTCCAGGTGTTGGTGCTGTCTCGAACCGTTATCTTTTACTTCTTCAGGAAGTGATCAAGCGTCAGGCCGAACTTATTGCCAAATGGCAACTTGTTGGCTTTATTCACGGAGTGATGAACACCGACAACATGGCTCTTAGTGGAGAAACCATTGATTATGGTCCTTGCGCTTTCATGGATGCCTATGACAAGGCAACGGTATTCAGTTCCATTGACGTTCATGGCCGCTATGCCTATGACAACCAGCCAAAAATTGCCGGGTGGAATCTGGCTCGTTTTGCTGAAACCCTATTGCCGCTACTACACGACAATCAGGAACAGGCCGTCGAACTAGCCCAGGAAGCGATTTCAAATTATACTGAGTTATTTCACTCTAATTGGCTCGCGGGAATGAGATCTAAACTGGGGATTTTTAACGAAGAGGAAGAGGATAAATCACTGATTGAAGACCTCCTCAAGATGATGCAGAAGTATCGTGCTGACTATACCAATACCTTCCGGGCATTAACTTTTGAAAGACATGAAGATACGATCCTGTTTAGTACTCCAGAATTTGCTCAGTGGGATAAGCTATGGCAGGAGAGACTAAGCCGGCAGCAGGAACCGAAAGCCTCTTCGCATCAGTTGATGAAAAACAGCAATCCTGCGTTAATCCCTCGTAATCACCGGGTAGAAGAGGCACTAAAAGCCGCGGTGAAACAAGGAGACTACAGCGTGATGAAGCAACTTCTTGAAGTTCTTGCTAATCCTTATGCGCATTCTGCTGAGCAGGCTGATTACAGCGCACCGACGTTATCAAGCCGTCCTTACCAAACCTTTTGCGGCACCTGATTGATATAGAAGGATTAGGGTCGGTTCTTAAGTGAAATGAAAGCAACAATCCAAATATTCATCATTTTATCAATATGGGTTGCACTAGAACGGTCACTTAGAGGTGATCGTTTTTTTGATATGATTATCACTACCCGTTCTGGGGTCTGTGTAGTAATGGAACAGAAAACAGGAATAAGCCATCCATTATATTACAATTAGGATGATATAGGAGAAGTTTAATTTCTTTCCCCTATATCATTTATTATTTTATCTGTTGATAACAATGATCTTAAACCCCCATGCTCAATTTCCTCAGGAAGAATAAAAGAGTACTTTCCCATAATATTGATATGTTCATATCCTAAAGGAGATAAACGTTGAATATCTAAGCCAAGAGCTGGTTGTCCAGCTGCATTAATTGCATCAGAAGCAATTTCTATGTATTCCATATTACAATAGCGTTTACCACTAAACCAAGTGCTCCTAACTGATCTTCCTGTCCTTCTCGATATGATTGATGAAATTTGCCTCTTTTTCCATAGAAGACAGTTCGTGCTAAGCTATGTCTAGATTCTCCACGGTTTAACTGGGTAAGAATTATTCGGCGCTAATATGGATCATCCAAGTAAGTTAAAAGATAGATTGCTTATTCTGGTTTTCTGTTCCGTTACTACACACACCCCATATAGAAAAACGTTAGAAAGGGAACCTTCCTAACGTTTTATTAACTATTGAACTTTTTTAAGTTCAATCAGATCAGCTACTCCTAAATGTTCACTCACGATATTTAATATATTTTCCTTATTACTTAAATCTTGAATTTGAATGTTATCCACGAAAATACGATAGATGTCTTTCTCAACAGGCGTTTTCTTTTGGAAATTAAAAATGCGAGCAAAACCGTTCACATGACCCCTGGCAATACATTCAATAAAAGCAGGGTCTTTTAAAAGTTGTGCGTTGCTAGTGTTATCAATAAATCCATTCTCAGTTAAGATAGCACTCATAGCTGTTTCCCTTAATACAACAAAGTTCGCTTTCTTTGTACCACGATTACGGAAACCTGTGGTTTTAACGATCTCTTCATTCATAATTTTTTGATATTGTGCAGTCGTGCTAGTATCAGAAAGAGTACTATGAATGTAATCTTCATACCCATCTCCACCACCAGCATTGATATGAATGGAACAGAAATAGTTCGCACCCCAAGCATTCGCCATTCTTGCCCGCTCTGACAATTCTACAAATGTATCTGTTTTACGACTTAGTTGAACTTGAACATCAGAGCTTTTCAATACTGTCGATGTGGTCGAGGCATACACTCATTTTATCTGCTTGCGGTTCCGTCAAGTGCCCTTGAATGGATTCTACAATCGTATCTGTTTTGTGTTTCATCTTTCCGTGTAGCATCGATGAAACATCAAAATCCATATCATCAGGATGATCTAAGATATGGTTAATAATTCGCATAGAACTGACACCAAAAGTATCCGAAACTACACTGGAAATCATAATGTTGGAAACGGTAAGAGAGTTTTGAAAACAGAGAATTTGTTTTAGGGAATGGAGGCTCAGTATATACCAGTCATTTAAAGGGCATCTCGCACCCTCCCTAAAACGATTATTTAAGGGTACTCTTAATTATTTATCAAGGGTTTTCGTCTTAGCGTGGGAAATGTGATAAATGGTTGGCGGTACCCCATTTTTAAGTTCGCAGAAGAAAAAGCATCCTAAATGAGCAATTTACTACATTATATAAGAACGGCAACGTGCTCAATTTAGTAATAACTGTCCTATGGATGTTTTTTACACGAAACGTTGCCGTACCCTGATTTCTCTTATTCCCCCTTTTCGGGGGGATGGGCAAAAACACCCAAAATGTAGTAATTAATGATTTTCCAATAAAAGGTATTGATTCTGATGACAGCTATGTTCTTCATACCCGTTTAAAGGGGGATACTATATTTTTTATAGTACCCCTACTGTAAAAAATATAGTAAGTTCGTAACGGCTTTAGGGCGATTTAATGTTTTCTTGATTATCAAACTAGCTAATTCAGCAGGTGTCATATCACACAAAATAGCTAGTTTTTTTAATTTTAACTCTTAAGGGTTAAGATTAGTAGCCGTAAAAAAATATAGAAATAATACACTTAGTAATATAACCAAAACGGAAATAATCAAAGATGTAATAGATATTTTTTTTGAAGTTTCATTCTTAGAAGAATATAAAGAACCTATAGAAGAAACTGTTCCGATAATAGCCAAAAATATCCCTACGGGTGCAAAGATAATAACAAAAATTGAAGATACTAACGCCACTCCCAAGGATACAAAAGAAAACATAATACTAGGTTCACTATACTTTACGTATTCCAATGTTTACCACCCTCTACTATAAGTATAACTTCCTCCTCTTTGGACATCAAATGAAATCCAAGGATAAGAGTTTTGGATATCCCAACCACCTGTACCAAAAGAAAAATGAGCTTGACGCTTACTAAAATAACTACGATTACTATTGTAATACCATCCGTCATTAGTAGTTAAACCATTATATTTCCATCCAATTGTATATACTGAAGGGCTAGAACTTCTAGTAACTCTTGTAATTTTAGTGCTATCCCATTCCCATTCAATTACATGAGTAAATCTAAATAAATGTACATCTGCTTTACTATATGCATCTTGCCACCATGTAACTCTTTTCCACCCTGTACTGTTAGTAGACTCTGTTAACAAAGGGCTAAAACTCTTAGAACCTAGAAAACTATTATCTACCTCTGAAGATTCTTCTATAAAAGAATCTTTATAATATGCAACCTCCTCTAAATCTTCTGAAGATTCTTCTTCTGCTAATACAAAAGATGGGATAAGAAACAATAATGTAGAGAATAACATCAAACAAAATAAACGTTTTTTCATACTAACTCCTCCATTCAAATACTAACTATTTTTATTTCTTGCTCATTGGGGTTTAGCCGAGATACATGTAATTTCGGGTCATGAATTGTATATTATATCCAAATATACAAAAATGGCTTTCTCTATTGCCAAAAACAGTACTTTTGTAATCATTTTGTCTGTCTCAATGATTGCTGTTTCTATTAAATTTGTTTATTACCAAGAAATATATCTAAACAGATTACCAAATAATTTTATAAAAATACTGGAATAGCATGGGATAAACAGTGTTTAGTAAATAATGTATCACTGTGACCTATTTTCACATGTATCTCGGTCGTACCCCTAATAAAGGTCGAACTAGGAAATTACCATAAGTACTATAGATCACATCCTCTTTTTTCATAGTTTTTTAGTGAAATACAAACAACCCTCCTTGAAATATATGACTTTGTATAGCTTTGTATAGAAGAGACGGTTATATAACGGAAAAGGTTCCAATTTTCTGAAAAAAGCTTTACACTAAATAATAAAAAATAAACAAATTACTGTAACATCTATAAAAGACACAAACGAATAAGGTGTACACCCAGGTGTGGTAAGATTTTGAGATGTGGTGCCAAAAGCATCGGTTTGCCACTTTACCTGCCTTTCTGGAAACTATCGTCCTATACATAACGGTTTTAAGTAAAAGCAACAAACCGGCCACGATCAAAAAGAAGACGGCTGCCATATCGTAAGCCCATAAAACGGCGGCCTATCCAGCCCCATTGAAAATGAATTCGTTCGGAAAACCTTTCGAGAAGAGTCCGTTACTTTTGGATGATCTACAGGAGATCTTATGTCTTATTCCCAATACAAAGAGGGACTACGAGATCACTTCCTGTTGATTATCGGGTTTGTGGGGGCCCCCCCGCTTAAGAATCAAGTGAAGATTTCGTTCCCATTATTTTATCGTAAAAGCGGGAACGATTTTTTCAAACCTCTCGTCTTTATTAATAAGAATGAAAGGGGAGTATGAATATGGTAAAAAAAGTTGCATTTCTCTTACTAGCTATGATTATTATGATGACAAGTATAACGATGTTAACGGGGGTGAGTTTAGCATCCGAGACTAAAGAACCAACAGAGGGTACTCGATCTTTACATCCAGATGAGGGAACTTCTTCAGACGAGAATCCTTTTATGATTGAATCCACACAATATATAAAAGTGTGGGAATCATTAATAAGTAGAACAGGTAATAATATCAGAGTTTCTGGATTTTCAGAAACTTACTCAACAGTAGACACAATTGGTGTTAAGCTTTTTATTCAATATTGGAATGGTCAAAAATGGATAGATTTAGAATCCGTTGGTGATTTCAAAAAAAACAACACTAATTACGTAAATGGAATAGGCCACTTTACAGTTTCTAGTGGATTTTATTATCGAACTAGAGGTGTCCATTACGTTCGTCATAATGGACTTACAGAGCAAGTCAACTCTTATACTAGCTACATTTATGTACCCTAAATAAAGATAAGCGTTAATAAAGAGGGTGTCCTTTAGCGGATACCCTCTTTTACATGTTTATTGCAATTTTTATTTTTTCTTCTTCTGATAATTGACTGTCTATTATAAACTGTACTTCTTGTACCACCCAAATTAACTTCTTTGAACCGTCTTTAAATACTAGTAATGTCCCTTTATTTCCTTGAATATCAACTTCTTCTATTAGATCAGTATCCTCATTATCAACACCCATCGAATAACCTGTTTGTTCTTGTATATTCGTTTCCCTTATCGTTAAGGTTTCTTCTCCTTTAACGTAATTAAGAATCATCTGATCACTCTTCTTATCATCGATAAGCTCCACGGTTATATCTCTAAATTTAAAACCTTCAGGCACATAGCTTGGAATAACTATATCAAAACTTGCTACTTCATTCGCCTCTTCAATACTCATTCTGACAACATTAATTTCAGGTAAATGTCTTTCTATTTCAGGAATAGGCTGATTTTCATCTGGTGGAGGAGAATTACCTAATGTACCCATTAGTTGTGTAACTGTTCCTTGAGCTTTTGTAAAAAAATTTGTAACCCAATTGAAAGCCGAAGTACTTTGTGGTTTGAACAATGATAGAGATATTACAGTCATAATAATTGCTGCAACAACAACCCGTTTCATATATTTTTTAGGTCTATCTGATTTTTGTGGTTCCTTTTTTTTCTGGATTTCCTCCCAGGAAGCCTCTTTTGATAAGAGGGGATCAGGTACATTATCAAAATTCTCTTTAATAGCTTCTTCAATTAATTGTTCATTATCTTTATTCCATTTATTGTTTTTCATAAAAATTCACCCTTTAATTCCTCAACCTCTTTTATAGAAGATATCATTTTATATTTCGCTCGATGTAACCTTGATTTAACTGTTCCAACTTTTATATTAAGATAATCTGAAATTTCTTGATCTTTCATCTCATGTATGTATTTTAAAACTATGACAACTCGATACTCTGAAGGTAGTTGATCAATATGATCCCATATTTTTTCCTTTAAAATATTTCTTTCTACTTCCTGTTCAACTGAGCTTATTCTTTGTTCATTTACAGACTTTTTATCAAATAAGCTGTTTTCTAGTGGTAAATAAGCCCTTCTTTTCTTACTCCTAAGAGCATCAATTGCTGTACGTGCTGCAATACTTGAAAGCCATGCCCCTACTTTTTCTTTATCTTTTAAGTCATCATAGCGATTAAATGCTTTTATAAATGTTTCTTGTAAAATATCTTGAGAGAGATGGATATCTTTTGTAATGAAATAAGCTGTTTTATATACTCTTAAATAGTACATATCATACAATAGTCTTTGAACCTCATTATCTTGTTTACTAAATTTATTTATTATTTTTTTAAACAAACCTATTCCCCCACACAATAAATCTATTAAATTCTAACATACTACCAAGTTTAACATACTACAAACAAATGAGTCCTACTGTCATCACATACATTGTAATAAATATATATTTAATTATTATTAACTAACAACTAAAGACAACTCTTTAGGGGTATGTGATCGTCAAGTAGAAATGAACACTTTTCGCCAATTAATTTTGAACACTTTCGCCACCAAAAATGGAAGATCGGTGCTTCATTCGATAACTGTCATTATCGGGGTATGTGTAGTAACAGAACAGAAAACCAGAATAAGCAATCCTTAATTCACCAGTTTAATTCAAGCTTTTCACATCTTACATCTGCTTCAATAAAACAGTTGTTTAAATCAGCTTCATTTTCTAAATCTCGGAGTATTTCATGCACTGTATTATCTAAATTATCAATGGTTACGTATTTAACAAATAATAAATAATCGTTTTGCTGTTGATCTAGTTTATTCATGGTGTAATAAGATTTTAGATACCTTTCGATGTTTTCCCTAGTCTTTTTCTTCCCCCTAACAAATTTGTTGTTATTCTCTATCATAAGACTCATATGGATTTCAGCTATTTTATCTACCTTAGAAGTTGCCATATTGTCAGTAGTCGATTTTATTTTTTCTAAATACCGGTATAATGTTGCTTGGCTTACTCCTGACATTTCTACAATTTCACTAATGCTATATTCTTTAGAATGATATAGTTTTAGTGCTTTTTCAATATTTTTATCTTTGACTTTTGGTCGTCCACCTTTTCTGCCCCTAGCTCTCGCACTAATTAATCCTTCCTTAGTTCTTTGAACGATTAAATCTCTTTCAAACTGACTGAATGCTTGGAATACTGTAAGCATTAGTTTGCCGTGAGGGGTATAAGTATCAAATTGCTCTTTAATACTTATTAATTTCACACCTTTATTCTCAAAGTACTCCACTAGTTCAATAAGGTCTTTTGTGCTTCTACCTAATCTTGAAAAACTTTCTATGACGAGTGTATCACCAGGTCTAACTTTATCTCTTAACCGAATTAATTCAGGTCTGTCAGCTTTCACACCTGACATTTTTTCTGTCAAAATCTCTTGGCAGTTATATTCTTTTATCAAATCAAGTTGTCGAATCAAATCTTGCTGAGTTGTGCTTACTCTTGCGTATCCATAGATGTAGTTAATAGTCATTGAAGCAACCCCCTATTCGTGATAATATTATCATAAAGGGAAGTTATTGTAAATTTGATTTTGATAATGATTTTGATAATGATTTTTGAGCTATTTACTGCTAAAAATAAGATAAATATATAGTTATCATATACCATCGTTTTTGATAGGAGTTGTTGTGATGCCAGTTAATTTTTTAACCTCTGAACAGGAAGCTAGATATGGACAATATCTTGATGATCCCACTACAGAACAGCTCGCTAAATATTTTTGGCTTGATGATCCCACTACAGAACAGCTCGCTAAATATTTTTGGCTTGATGATCAAGACAAGAAAAATGTTTATATACATCGTGGAAACCATAATCGTCTTGGTTATGCTATTCAGCTTGGAACGGTTCGCTTTTTAGGTACTTTCCTATCTGATCCTACAGCAATACCTGATAATATTAAATATTATATTGCACAGCAGTTACAATTGGATCCAAGTAGTTTTGATAAATATCGATTAAGTGAAAGCCGTTGGGATCATACAAGAGAAATTCGTAATACGTATGGATATCATGATTTTACTGAGCAGCCATACCACTTCAGATTGATACGCTGGTTATTTACTCGTGCATGGTTAACTGCAGAGCGTCCTAGTATATTATTTGACCTTGCCACAGCTAAGTGTGTAGAAAATAAAATATTATTACCTGGAGTTAGTGTATTGACTAGACTAATATCTCAAATAAGAGATCGATCTTCATTAAAATTATGGAATAAGTTATCAAGTCTACCAGATAACAATCAATTACAGTTATTGGAAAAACTTCTTGAGGTTGATTCAAATACATATAAATCTAATTTAGACATATTAAGACAACCTCCTATTAGACTAACATCAAATGGAATTATAAAGGCTATAGATAGACTTGAGAGTATTCGTATACTAGGGGCTTCTCAATGGGATATATCAGGAATTCCTATTGGTCGTATTCGTACTTTAGCTAGGTACTCCTCAATGACAAGAGCACAGACAATTAAAAGAATGTCTCATGATCGTCGCATTGCTACCCTTGCTGCATTTGCAATTATATTCACAGTTAGTTCTCAGGATGATGTCATTGATATGGCTGAAAGATTTTTTTCTGAATTATTTACCAAATCAAACCGAAAAGGACAGAAAAAAAGATTGCGTACCCTGAAAGACTTAGATAAAGCAGCTAGAAAGCTTCGTGAAGTATGTGCTATTATTCTTGATAACTCGAATTCGAGCGATGATATACGTACTGAAATCTTTTCCCGAATATCTATAGATGATTTAACATTAGCAATTCAGAAAGTTGATTTACTTACAAAATCTCCTGATCATACTATTGAATTTGAAGAACTTTTTAGATATTTTAGTACTATAAGAAGATTCTTGCCAAAACTTATGAAAGCTATTGAATTTCAATCAACCCCTGCAGGACAACCTGCTCTTATGGCATGGAACTTTCTTAAAGACACGGAATCAAATGGCCGTAAAAACAAGTTTAAGAATGCCCCTACCGTAGGTATCTCATCTAATTGGAATAAAGTTGTTATTACAGGCTCTGTCAATAAGATTAATCCTTGTGCTTATAATTTTTGGGTCGTAATGAAAATAATTGAAGGGATCAAAAATCATGATATATATGTAGCTGATAGTGAAAAATACGGTGATCCCAGAGAGCAATTACTTCAAGGAATTGCATGGGATGCAGTACGACCTCAAATATTAAGAACTCTTAATTGGCATCCATCTGCTGATGATGTAGTAAGAATATTATCTAATGAACTTCACACAGCATATATGAATACAGCAAACAGTTGGAATAGCAATCTTTCAGTCCGTATAGAAACATTTGCAGGACAAGAACGTCTCGTATTATCTCCTTTAGATAAGTTAGAAGAACCAAAGTCCTTAAAAATATTAAGAAAACGTGTACAATCTCTTCTTCCTCATACTGATCTACCAGAATTATTGATTGAAATCAGTAGATGGACAAGCTTTACAGATACTTTTACTCATATAAGTGAAGCTAATTCAAGAATAAATGATTTAGATATCAGCATATGTGCAGTACTTATTTCTCAGGCTTGTAACATAGGTTTATCTCCAGTTGTTCAACCAGGAATCCCAGCCCTTGAATATGACAGACTTACTTGGGTAGAACAAAACTACTTTAGGACAGAAACCCTTTCACAAGCTAATTCTGCTTTAGTCAATTATCATTCAAAATTAAATTTGTCAAAAATATGGGGTGGGGGTGAAGTTGCCTCGGCCGATGGACTACGGTTTGTTACACCAGTTAAGTCAATAAATTCTGGACCGAATTCTAAGTATTTTGGAGCAGGCAGGGGGATTACGTACTATAATTTTACTAGCGATCAGTTCACCGGGTTCCATGGTATAGTAATTCCTGGTACAATTAGAGATTCATTGTATTTGTTGGAAGGTATTTTAGAGCAGCAGTCTAATTTAAAACCTCGCGAAATTATGACAGACACTGCAGGGTATAGCGATATAATATTCGGTCTATTTGGGCTTCTTGGGTATCAGTTTAGTCCTAGACTTGCAGATATTGGCTCATCAAGATTTTGGAGAATAGATCGTGAAGCTGATTATGGTGTATTAAATAATTTAGCGCGTAACAGAATCCGAAAAGATGTAATCAGTCGATATTGGGAAGATATGTTGCGTGTTGCCGGTTCTCTTAAACTAGGTACTGTCAATCCAACTCACCTTATACAGATGCTACAGAAAGGTGGAAAGCCCACGATGCTAGGGCGTGCAATTGGAGAGTTTGGGCGTATATATAAGACTCAATATCTATTAACTTACTTGGATGATCCAGATTACCGCCGAAGAATTCTTACCCAGTTAAACCGTGGAGAATCTAGACATAGCTTAGCACGAGCTGTCTTCTATGGAAAAAGAGGCGAATTGCATCAATCATATCGAGAAGGACAGGAAGATCAGTTAGGAGCACTTGGTTTAGTGGTAAACGCTATTGTAATATGGAATACAAAGTATATGGAAATTGCTCTTGATGCAATTAATGCAGCTGGACAACCAACTCATGACTCAGATATTCAACGTTTATCTCCTTTAGGATATGAACATATCAATATTATGGGAAAGTACTCTTTTATTCTTCCTGAGGAAATTGAGCATGGGGGTTTAAGATCATTGTTATCAACAGATAAAATAATAAATGATATGGGGGAAAGAAATTAAACTTCTCCTATATCATCCTAATTGTAATATAATGGATGGCTTATTCCTGTTTTCTGTTCCATTACTACACAGACCCCGTTCTTAGATCTGTGCGTTGCTATTTTAATTTTACGAATCGTTGTTTTGATTATTTGCAGGAAAAACCGTCTTTTTTGTCGAATAATATTGATAAAAGGAGGTATTAATAAAAATGGAATTTCCCCAAATCAAAGTAGTTACTCCTAATCTTAATTGTCCAGATATTATCATTCCTACTAATCCTAATTTGGCAAGTGAATCTTTTGAAGGTTTAGTAAAAATGATTAATGAATTTGATCAAAAGTTGGATGAACATCATGAAGTTGGAATGCGTTTAGTTTCATTTGGTAAGAGTATTCAATTTCACGTTGAGGATTTAGGTTATTATAATCCAAGTTTAATTATATTTTACGGCAGAACTGAAGATGGACAACCTTTGGAGTTAATTCAGCATGTATCACAAATCAGTTTTTTGTTAATGGCTGTAAAGAGATTAAGTCCTGAAGAACCAAAAAAACGCATCGAAAAACGGATCGGGTTTAACGTTGAAAAAGATAAAGAGGAAGAGCATCCTAAACCTTGAGTATCTGGACTTCGCAGCGTTTAATAATTATTGTTGATGACTGGTCGTTGAAAAAAAAGAAGCATTGGGAAAATGATTCCCGATGCTTCTTTTTAATTCTTATCAAGCTTAATTTGAACGTTCAGCTAACCAGTTTCCGACAGTTGGATAAGTAATTTTTATTGCTTTGGGACCAAATGTAATTGATACATGACCTGTTGGTATGCAAACATACTCTTTATCCTTACTAGAAATCTTTTCCATTATCGCTTCTACTTGTTGTGGCATAGCGATATGGTCCCGTTTTCCAGCAATATTTAATACGTTAGCCTTAATAGTGCTCAGGTCAACTTTACGTCCGCGAATAACGAGTTCATCATTGATTAGCTTATTTTGTTGGTAAAAATCACGAATCCATTGACGGTAAGCTTCACCAGGGAAGGGAATACCATCGGAAAGCCATTTTTGCAATAATTTCCAACTTTCTACAAATTCCGGATTGTCTGATCGTTCAAGTAAGCTAGTATATGGACCAGAGAAATTTGTAAGTGGCTTCAATAACTTGTTGCCAAAGTCAATCATTTCAGGCGGAATATTGCCTAAAGTCTCGACAACTTTATCAACGTCAAAGTAACGCTCATTAAGGAAAGAGGCATACAAACCAGTTTCTGAAAAATCGAAAGGACTTGCCATAAAGACTAGATTTTTAATTGGTAAGTCAGGATGAAGGGCTGCAGCGATTGATGTAATCGTTCCACCCATGCAATAGCCTAAAACAGATACATCTTTTACTTTTGATGTACGAATAACTTTATTAACTGCTCGAGGAATATAGTCTAATATATAATCATCAAGCTTCATGTTCCGATCTTCGTAGCTAGGTGTACCCCAATCTAGCATGTATACATCAAAGCCTTGATTAAGAAGGTATTCAACCAAACTATTTCCTTTTGTTAAGTCTAAAATATATGGTTTATTGATTAGTGCATAAACCATTAGGATTGGAGTTTTATATTTTTTCGGATGCTCTGAAATATAACGATATAACTTTGTTTTATTTTTCGTCCAAATAACTTCTTTAGGAGTTAAGCCAACTTCAGGTTCAGGCTCAGTAGTTAATACTGCCATTGTTCTTTTGAAACGATTATAAGTGTTTTTAGTTTCATCAGGCAGTAAATCAATCATATTTTCTAATTCTTTTTCTGCAATCATATAGTTCGTTCCCACCTTTCAAGGTTTAGAGATTAATTACATAAATAGACCACCATTAATATTTAATTGCTGTCCTGTTATATAAGCACCATCGCTACATAAGTAAAGGACACCACTGGCAATTTCTTCGGCCTGTCCAAAACGCTTTTGTGGGATTTTCGCTTGAATTTGTTCGCGTATATTCTCTGGAACTTCTGAGATCATGGATGTTTCGATAAATCCAGGACAAATTGCATTGACAGTAACACCAGTTTTAGCTAGTTCAAGTGCTAAAGATTTAGTGAAACCAATCATACCTGCTTTCGCAGCTGCATAATTACTTTGCCCAAAACCACCTGTTTGACCAATAATAGATGAAATATTTATAATTCTTCCTGATTCTGATTTGATAAGATGATTTAGAGCTGGTGCAGTGGTGTTATAAACGCTATTTAAGTTGACATCAATAACTTTTCTCCAATCCTCTTCTGTTAACTTTTTGAATGATCGGTCTCTGGTAATTCCAGCGTTGTTAACTAAGAAATCTAACTGACCGTATCTATCAATTGCTTCATTAATCAGCTTTGATGCCTCATCGGAATTAGAAACGTCAGCTTGGATTGCAATTGCTTCGCCACCATTTTCGATAATAAATGAAACAACTTCTTGCGCGGCTTGACTACTATTATTATAGTTAACTAGCACTTTAGCTCCATTTTGTGCCAACTTCTTTGAAATGGCGGCTCCAATTCCGACGCCACCACCAGTAACGATGGCAACCTTTCCTTGTATAATACTCATAGTCATCTACTCTCCTAAAAATATTCTAGTTAATCCTATTGCTCAATGTTATTTTTGTTGCTTTTGTTGTTAGTGCTATTTTTTGTTTCTTGATTTTCTTTAATATACTCGAAAATAGCATCTAATTTATTACCAATCTCCTTAACATCTTTTTTTAAAGTAGTAATATCTTTCTTAACAACGACTGAGGATATTTCGTTTTTGCTATCAAGATTTTCTTCTAAAAGTTCTTCCAAATCATCAACTTTTGCATCTAAATTTACAATTAATGTCGATAAATTTGATAAATCCTCACGAGATGGGATGTTCATTTGCTCTAAATAATGCTTAGCAGATTTATCAGCAACCTGCTTATACATCAAATTCACATCAACAACTTTCCCAAGCCACTCCGAAAATTCATCAGATTTCATTTTTTCTTCCATTATGCGTCCCCAATGAGACTCAGTGTTCTTTTGATACTCTTTCCAAAGTAAATATGGATCAAATGTTTTTTGGTTAGACAATTTTAAACTCCCCTTCTATATTTCTTTACCTTCATATTATAAATAAAATAATAGTCATAAACAATTGAAATAATTCCAAAAATTTCTAGTTATATCTACAGAAATCTTTGTTTTAATTTATTAAATTGGCGAATAATAGGGAATTTTATCCAAACTTTTCATTTGACTATTTCTCCATATAGGTGTAAATTACATATATAAGAAAAAGTAACTTATGCGAGGTTAAATTATGACAGATAACGATTTGAACAAAACAAGAAAAAAAATACTTGAAAAGAATTTTGGAGGATCACCAAAAAATTTTATGATCCCATTTTTACTGCTTAGCCTTCGAGGTGGTTTTAGTATCCATGGCTATAAACTGATTCAAGAACTTACTAATTTTGGTTTCGATGCAATTGATCAAGGAAACGTGTATCGAATTCTAAGGCAATTAGAAAAAGATAACCTAGTTTGTTCAGAATGGGATACTTCAAGTGGTGGTCCAGCGAAACGGATCTATACATTAACTGAAGCTGGTAGCGATTATTTAGATTTATGGGTTAATCCTCTCGAACAGTATCAATCGATGTTAGATAGTTTTTTTACTATCTATTCTGACTTCATGATGCCTTCAGTTTCTAGTAATGAGGATGATGAGGATGATCCTAACAACAAAAAGTAATAATGCAGTTTATACTGCAACAAAATAAGCTTTAAAAATTAAAGGAGGATTTATCTATGCAAATGCCAACTAATGTTGAAACGAAAAAAATGGTCGATTGGATGTGGGGAAATTGGGAAATTGGGTTTCAGAAGGTTTCTGATTCTCAACAACAATTTGGAAAAACATCACTTGAATTATTAAAAAAACAGCAAGATATGTTTTCAGTAGTAGCAACACAACTTAATCAATCTGAAGAAGAAATGAAAAATAATTTATCTAAGATGACAAAAAGTTTTAAAGACAATAATAAAATTGTTGAGAGTGAGACTCTACAAGTATTCGAAACATGGAATGAGAAAATGAACGAGATTGTCAAACGCCTTCAGCAAATATCTGCTACTCCTAGCAAAGAGATGCTAGCTATGCTAGAGCAATCTCATGGAGAAATGTATGAATCAGCAAAGAAGGTTGTTTTGGAGCAGACTAAGATGCAAACTGGAACGAAAGAAATAATTGAAAATTTTATGGGTAAGGTAAAAGAGTCTCAGTACAATTTAGTAAATATGATGGAAGAACAAACGAGCCAAACACAAGAAAAACCGAAATGAAAGCACCTTTTGGGGATGAATAAAGAGAAACCCCAATATTTTAAGTTACTTGAACAATCAAAAACGATAAATGAAATATCTTTTAATGAAATTATCGTTGGCGATTCTGATTCATTTACCAGAACTGTTACAAGTCAAGATGTTCTTGACTTTGCGACACTTACTGAAGACGTAAACCCTATTCATATTGACGAGGAATTTGCTGAAAACACGATGTTTAAGGGTAGAATTGCTCACGGAATGTTAACAGCAGCATTTATTTCAACCTTACTTGGTACAATTCTACCTGGTAAAAATGTGATTTATTTATCACAAAGTTGCAAATTTATTGCTCCAGTAAGGATTGGGGATACATTAAAAGTTGTAGGAGAGGTTATCAAAAAACAAGAAAATAAAAAACTTTTAACGATACAAACGAATATCTATAATCAAAAAGGTAAATTAGTACTTGAAGGTATTGCTATAGTAATGAAAAATGAGCAGTCATAGACTGCTCATTTTTTTTCAAGAGAATTTTTTTTATTTTCATGCAGCAACAAACTAATTTCATATACATTTTGACCAATCGACTCAATTTTTTCCTTTTCTAAAACATCCTCCATTAGTAAACCAATTTCATAGATTGAATTTTCTTGTAAGCGCACAGTTGGTTCTCCTCATTTCTAATTTTAAATTTCCGGACAGTAGATTAATTTTTTTCTTTTCAAATATAATTTTCCCATAATAAGTAAGTATTAAACATTGATCAAAGAATAATTGGGCCCAATAGCTACTTACCTTGTTTACAGGAATGAGGGTAGGGTTGTTTGAGGTGGTAGTTTAGGTGAATGATTGTCAGTAATAAAAAATTTACTGATATTCCCATATATTTCGTGTATAATCTTTGAGTGTGAAGATTAGTTAATTACTAAGGTGGAATGAATGGGATTAATTTTAGAATAATAAATTCCCCTAATTTAATTAAAGTAACGTTTGCATAGTTCAAGTTGAAATGGAGTTGAGGTAATGGAAGCACGACCAATTAAACCGACTCAACGAGGGGAACGGATTATCACGTTGGATGTGATACGAGGATTTTCACTTTTAGGTATTTTATTGGTAAACATGCAATTTTTTATCGCACCAAAGCTATTTTTAATGCTGTCAGGTGTTAGCTTGTTTGAAGGGCCGGCGAGCAATACAGCAAATTGGTTTATTACTATTTTTGCAACGGGGAAATTTTTTACGACCTTTTCCTTTTTATTTGGGATAGGATTTTTCCTATTTATGGAGCGCATAAAGGCGAAAGGGCTATCCGTAGGCAAAGTATATATAAGAAGGCTATTTTTTCTTTTATTGCTAGGTCTTATTCATGCTTTCCTATTTTGGAGTGGCGACATCTTACTTAATTATGCAATTGCAGGATTTTTCTTATTGTTATTTAGAAAATCATCAATTGAGAAAATCAAGAAATGGGCGATCGGACTATTTAGTGTAGTTATTTTTCTAACCGGATTTTTAACCTTCCTTTCAACTCTCGTGGAAAACGTATTAGATGAAGATATTGCACCTATGAATGATTGGACAAATTTAGTAGATGAAGCTATTGTCATTTTTCAAAATGGAAGTTTCTCAGAAATTTTAGCATTTCGTTTAGCGGAAGAAATACCGTTAATTATAGCTAACTTTATCATTACTGTACCTATGGTCTTGTTTATTTTTCTTATTGGCTTATACGTTGGCAAAAAAGGGGTTTTACTGAATATCGCTAGCCACTTTGAGTGGATTCGAAAAGTATCGAAAAATAGTCTTATCTATGGAACTGTTTTGACTCTTCTTTTTATAATTTTAAAAACGGAACTCTTTATCGTACCGTTTTATTTGCATGAAGCTGCGGTGGAGGTACTTTCCCTAGTGTCTGGGCTTGTTATTTCCTTCTTTTACATCAGCTCGATTACCTTATTATGTCAACAGGAACAATGGAGGGAGCGGCTTAAATTTTTGGCCCCAGTAGGTCAGATGGCGTTAACAAACTATCTACTTCAAACTGTCATTTGTTTATTGTTATTTAATGGATATGGCCTTGGATTTTACGGTAAGGTTACCCCTGAAGTAGGGATTCTCAGCACGTTCGTTATTTTTACTTTTCAAATTTTCTTAAGTAAATTTTGGATGTCAAGATTTAAGTATGGACCGCTCGAGCACGTTTGGAGATCTTTTACGTACAAAGGGATTTAAATTATTGATGCTTGTAGTCTACACCATGAACACAAATCAAACGAATTCACCAGTTACTTACCTCATGAACGCTTCATGAAGAGATGATCATTTGTTAATTTTAATGTATAATTCAATTTTAGAAGCTAATTAGGACGGTGAGTATCAATATGAAAAAAATAACAGTAGCAGACTTGGTTCGAAAGTTTTCATTGAAGGTATTGGCTGGTGAAAACAAGCTCCAAAAAACGATTACGCAACCTCGGGTACATCGTCCAGGCCTTGAGTTTGTTGGTCACTTTGATTTTTTCCCGACAGAACGAATTCAAATTTTAGGAAAAAAAGAAATTAATTATTTACATAAGTTAGGTAAAGAGGAACGTAAAATCCGAATCGGTAATATTGTCCAATATCACCCACCATGTTTTATCGGTACAGCTGGTAAAGAAGGACTTACATATTTAACTCAATATTGTACAGAAGAGAGGATCCCTTTGCTAATCACAAATAGACCTGAGGTGACTTCAGACTTTATTACAAAATTGGATGCATATATGGTGAAGGAATTAGCACCAGAACTTTCCGTGCATGGGGTATGTGTAAATGTGTTTGGCGTTGGTATCTTGCTTCGAGGTAATTCCGGAGTAGGGAAAAGCGAGACAGCGCATACGTTAATTGGTCGAGGACACAGGCTAGTCGCTGATGATATCGTCGTCTTAAAGAAGCTTAGTCCACAAACACTTCTGGGTACTTATGAAGAGAAGACAAAGGAATTTTTGGCTCTTCGCAGTATTGGATTGTTAAATGTGGTTCGCCTATACGGGCAAAAGTCTTTTCAAAGTGAAACACGAATTTCACTTGATATTAATTTAACAAAATGGCAGAAAGATGACTTGAATAATCAATTAGAACATGAACCTAAATTCATAGAATATATGGGTGTTAAAATTCCCTCAATTGAAATCCAACTTCACCCCGGACGTGACGTAGCGGGCTTAATTGAAGCAGCTGCAAATAACTGGTATTTAAAGCAACAAGGATATAGCGCTGCAGAAGAGTTCATTAGCAGGATTGAGGCTGAGCTTTTGGATTCAAACGAGGAGTACATTGGTCAGTAATACTAAGGTTCACGGAAACGAAGATATGATGACTGATCAGAAAAATGCGGAAGATACCATGTCCCTACATAGAACACTTCTTTTACCCAAGGTCTGAATGGCGAAGAAATTTGTTGTACGAAGACCATAAATAAACATATAGGGGGAATTATTCTTGAAAACACTTTTACTTACGGGATTTATGCCTTTTCTGGAGAATAATACTAATCCAACAGAAAAAATAGTCCAAGAACTTAATGAAAGAGAAATTGGTGGATATAAAGTGATCGGTAAAGTGCTACCGGTAGATTTTTCTGAATCAGGAAAACAGTTAATTGCTATTTATGAACAAGTTAAGCCAGATGTGGTCATTTCTTTAGGACTTGCTTCTGGAAGACATCTGATTACACCAGAACGCATCGCAATAAATTGTAATGATGGGGAACCAGATAATAATGGTGTCCGTCTTCAAGACCACAGGATTCAAGAAGATGGTCCAGCTGGATATTTTTCAACACTGCCAATCAGACGTTTTGTTGAAACTTTAAAAGAAAATGAGCTACCTGCTGAAATATCCAATACTGCTGGAACATACCTTTGCAACAATGTTATGTATAACCTGCTTCACCACATTGATCTTTGTGGAACGAAGGTTCGTTCAGGTTTTGTTCATATTCCAGCATCATTTGAGTTGTCTGTCATTAATTCGAGATTACCTGGGTGGTCGCATCGTGATTTAATATTTGCAATCGAACGGATGATCGAGGTATTGGATGTAGACTAATAAGTTACGTCTCGATTGAAGAAACCTTTACAAAGGAGAAAAATAAAAAAGCAACAGCGCCATGATACGTGATCACGAGCTGGTGCTTTTTGTTGCTTCTACGATTCATGCTTATTTTTCTCGAACCATTTTTGATTAATAAACTGATTTAGATCCCTTAGATCAGCTCACTCTCGCTAGACGCCATTTTTTATAAATGAATTTTAAAGTATCTATTCGATATTTCTTAAATATAAAATAGCTTAAAGTGTAGGTTACTATGCCAAATAAAAGCATATTAACGACCATACCTATAAAAAAAACTTTACCGATTTTTAAACTTGCAACAAGTAACTCTACAGGTTCAGAAAAAACTACTTCAATTTCATCTACAATTATGTCTATTTTTGTTTCAATTTTTATCGGAAGTATAGCTTCACCAACAATAATATTTAAATAGAAGAGGATCGGGAAAGCCCAAATAAACACTATTCCACCAATGAAACCTGCAACAGAATTCCCTTTAAATAGTTTTGCTCCTACAGTTGACAGAAATGGTCCAATGCCAAATGTTGGCATAAAGTTAATGATAAGACCTATAGTAAATCCAAGGGCAATATGATGAGTCCTGTCCTTAAGTCTCCAGAGCCTTATGAACAAATATTTAAGCTTTCGTAGTTGTTTCGTTATCATAATTCACCAACCCAAAAAATATGTACTACAAGAAAAGTGTTAGAACTAGATAGGACATCATTAAAATTAAGGAATTAATATTCATCTCTTAAAAAATAATATACCTTTAATGGAAATGTTACAATTGTTTTTTTTCAAGTTCTCATGGATTATTTTGGTTCGAAAAAGAACTATCGCAATAAATTCTTTCCAAGTTATAATAGATTGCATGAAGCTATCCAAAGGAGGAATCGCATTGGATCCAAAAAGTAAATGGAATGGTAAACACAATGATCGTTTAAATAGTATTGAGCAACCAACTCCGAATGCAAGATTAAAGGGTCAGTTGCAACATCTAACAGGAGGTTCAGCTCTTGATTTTGCCTGTGGCCTTGGTGCAAACAGTCTTTTTCTTGCAGAAATAGGTTACGAAGTACAAGCGCTCGATATCTCTGACGTCGCTATTCAACACATTAAAGAAGAAGCAAAAAAACAGAAGCTCCCAGTCCATGCATGTGTTGGTGACCTTACAGATTGGAGCAACCTTAATCTACAAAAGAGCTCATTTGACCTAGTCGTCATCACTTATTACCTTGATCGATTAACTTTCCCATTTGTAAAGTCAATTATTAAGGAGGACGGTTATTTGTTCATGGAAACCTTCTATTTATCCCCACGTAATGAGACTAAAGGAGTGTCCGATCAGTACAAGCTCCGTTCTAGCGAGTTGCTTTCTGTATTTGGAGATTGGCAAGTTCTCTATTATGAAGAAAATGTACAAGAGGGACGTCAAACGGTCTTTGTCAGAAATAGATCGACAAAACTAACTAAACTATAGACATTCAGATATACGATGAATTGCCGTCTGATTATTGGGGATATTGTAGGTTCTAGAGATATTAAAAACAGTGCTATCTAATCAATCCAATAGATAATAGGAATTTACATTCAGTGTCATACATTCGGTGCCTGGTGTATGAAATAATAAATGTCGAAAGATCTTTTAAAGAGGAGAAAGGAGAAAAAAGGACAAAAAAAGACCCCAGCGACTACATGTAGTAAGATAAAACTACCTGACGGGAAGCCTCATCACAAACTACAAAATTGGAGCGTGAGTCACATGGGGCAAAAACATAAATCTAAGTCTAATAATATTAGAGGAAGAAAAGGAAGTCAATTCCGATCTGAGCTAAGAGGTACAGATCTGGAGCGAGTATTAATTGTAGCCATTGATGCAGCGAAGTTTTATCAGAAAGCGATGGTGTGTAATTATTTTGGTGATGTACTAGTGAAACCTACATTTTTTGGTGTTAATAAAAAAGGTATTAGCCAACTTCACGAAAAGATCGAGCATGCAAGCAAGGAAGTTGACGCAGAGCGGATTTTTGTTGGTATTGAGGCAACGGGGCATTACTATGAGGATATTGTGAGGGAATTAGCAGCTTTAGGATACGGTGTAACGATTATCAATGCGGCAACGACACACGAAGAAAGATCAAGTTCGTTGAACTGGACTAAGACCGATGACCTCGATCTCAAGGCTATTGCCCAAGTCATTATTCAAAATAAAGGGACGGAGAGTAAGTTGCCGACGGGAACTCATCAAGAGTTAATAACGTTAACGAGAGCACGTAGGAGTGAAGTTAGAAAGAGATCCAGAGTCAAGGTAGAGATCCGGACGTTAATGGACAAAATTTGGAGAGAGTTCCAAGGGCACGTTATAGTAAATGGTCATACGCCAAATAAAGTAGAATTATTTAGTGATTTTTGGGGCAAGTCCTCCCTCTTTTTTATGGAAAACTTCCCGCACCCAGAAGATCTTCTATCAATGAGTGAAGAAGATCTTCGAAACCTATCGATTGAACATAATTTGAAGTTACGAGATTTAACCATCAAGAACCTGTTATATATCGCTAAGGAAAGCCTATGCAGGCCTAAAAGAGACGTTCGAGCTGAGCTACTATTACTAAAGCTAGCCTTACCAAACTTTCGAAATCTGAATGCCAATATAAAGGTGTTAGATCGAGAAATTGAGCGTATTTTATTAGAAACAGATGGGCGTCTCCTTCTCAGTATTCCAGGAATTGGAGTGACAACGGCAGCGGAATTCTACTGTGAGGTAGGCGATGTACTGGCCTTTGAGCATGCAGGGCAAATTATCAAAAAAGCAGGAACCAATCCAATTGTCATTCAATCAGGGGGTCTAGAAGGGTTCTATGGGAAAATATCGAAACAAGGAAATAAGAATTTACGCTATGTCGTCTATAATATTGGAAAGAGCTTAGCACAGCACAATAAAGATGTACGTCCGTATTACGAGAACCTCAGAGCGAAAGGCAAACATCAAAGAAAAGCGTATATTGCCTTAGGGAATAAGTTCATTCGAATAGCATTTGCGATGCTTACGAATCGAACCGTGTATCAGACAAATGATGAGTCTTACCAGTATTTACGAATGATGAAAGCAAAGTTACGACATACAAAAATGTCGGAGTTTTCTCGGATCATTAGTGCAGCATAGTGAAATAACAGTAAAAATATGAGTCTCCTCCTCTGGGACTGAGGGAAAATCGATTCGGTGCCGGAGGCTGTAGACCTCGAGTGTCAGCATGATTTACCTCGTCCTACAAATACGAATTGTACGTTAAGATAAAATCCTGAACTAACCAGGTTGTATCCCTGTAGTATGAAAAACGAGGTTAAGGTTCATTTCAAGTTCGAGAGGAGAAAGGCTCAATAATAAGCTTCCTGTCAGTCGATTATTGGAATTATTTGTATATTATTACATGAGTTTATTAAGTTTGCTCATTTTATTGAAAAAACTAATTGACATAGTACGCTGACACTGAATGCATGATATTTGTCATGTCCTAGACTTGACGTTTATGTCTTATATGCATGGTTGTTATTTTATATACTTCACATAGTATAAATAGTTTAAATGATCAAACCATAAAAAGATAATAACGTACAAAGGCGGCGGAATGACCATGAATAATTCAAATAAAATTTCCCAACTAAAGAAAGATGTTGCCCTATATGAAAAAATTGATACTAAAGCAAGTGTCATTCAAATTATAAACACTTTATTACCATTATTTTTGTTATGGTATGGAGCTTTTTTAAGCCTTTCTGTTTCGTATTGGCTAACGCTTCCAATTATAATAGTGACTGCTGGATTTGTGGTCAGAACATTTATTTTATTTCATGACTGCTGTCATCAATCGTTTTTTAAAAGCCGTACCGCAAATGATATCTTAGGAACAATTACAGGTATTTTGACACTTGTTCCATATCAACAATGGAAAAACACTCATAATATTCACCATGCATCAAGTGGGAATCTTGATAAAAGAGGCATCGGCGATATGTGGCTTCTAACGGTAGAAGAATATAAATCTTCTCCGCTATTGCGACGTATCTATTACCGCATCTATCGGCATCCACTCGTGATGCTTGGCGTTGGTCCAATTGCTGTGTTTCTCATGGAATACCGCTTTAATCGCAAAGGTGCTAAACGAAAAGAACGGCTAAATACCTATCTTACAAACGGATCTATCGTGGCATTGTATACGCTACTTGGATTGATGATTGGCTGGAAAGCCCTTTTGCTCATTCAAGGTCCAATTTTATTCATTGCAAGTTTATTAGGAATTTGGTTATTCTACGTTCAACATCAGTTCGAGGACGCTTATTTCGAGAATGAATCTGAATGGAGCTATATTCAAGCTGCAGTTGAAGGAAGTTCTTATTACAAGTTGCCAAGGGTGTTACAATGGATCACTGGTAATATCGGTTTCCACCATGTTCATCATTTAAGTCCACGAGTACCAAACTATAACTTAGAAAAGGTCCACAATGCGACGGTCGACTTACAAAAAGCTACAACAATAAATATCCGTACAAGCTTTAAGTCGCTTCAATATCGACTTTGGGACGAGAAAAATAAGAAGCTAATTAGTTTTAAACAATTGAAGCAGTACAATAGTACGTTTGATGTGATGGAAGAACTTATCGCTGATAAAGTTAAAAAAGAAACGTACAATTTGTAAAAGAATAGATTTAGAAAAAATAGGTTGGTTGGTGGATAACACTAATTTACCTATTTTTTTGATCTGAAATGGAAAGAAAAAGGCTAAATTTAATGAATTTCATAATATATGATAAAATAAAGGATATAAATTCAAAAAGAAGGGGCTATTCATGAAAAATTTAAGAGAGAAAATCCGTAAAAATACCGGACTTAGTCCATATGTTTGGATCGTTTTTTACATTCTGCCCTTTTATTTTATTTTTGAATCATCATCAACTGCACAAATTGTTTTCGGGATTATCATGATTATCGGATATTTAATCTGTTACGTACTATCCTTTGCTTCTAAGGGCTGGCTTGTCTATTTTTGGACAAGTATTCAAATTGCCATTGCTACTGCGATGAGTCTCTTATTTGGCTATATTTATTTTTTTCTATTTTTAGCATTTTTTATTGGTAATCTCAAAAATAAAATTACATTTTTTATCTTATATTCGGTTCTACTAGTCAGTACATTTTCAACTATTTACTATGGCTTTGTAACCATTCACAATAGTGTCCTGATTACTCAATTACCATTTGTTGTCCTTAGTGTAATTGCGGTTATTCTTCTTCCAGTTAGCACTTATAATAAAAATAAAGAAGATAAGCTACAAGGTCAGTTAGAAGATGCAAATAAACGGATTTCTGAGTTGGTTAAATTAGAAGAACGACAAAGAATATCAAGAGATTTGCATGATACGCTTGGTCAAAAGCTTTCTTTAATTGGTTTGAAGAGTGATTTGGCAGGCAAGTTAATTGTTAAAGACCCAAGTCAAGCTCGTCTAGAATTAGTTGATGTTCAGAAAACAGCTAGGCTCGCGTTGAAGGAAGTGCGGCAAATGGTTACCAAGATGCGCGGAACGAAGCTAGAGGACGAAATATATCGAGTCGAACAAATTTTAAAAGCTGCACATATTAAATTTAGATTAGAAGGAAGTCCAAAACTAAAAAATATCTCGTTGATTGCTGAAAATGTCGTGAGTATGTGTATTAAAGAAGCTGTCACAAACATTGTCAGGCATAGCAGTGCGACTAACTGTTCGATAAAAATTGAACAAACTAGTACAGAGCTGATAGTAGATGTCGTCGACAATGGAACTGGGATTAATTTTGAAAATTATTTACAAGGTAATGGGCTTCAAGGAATGAAAGAACGGTTAGAATTCGTTAATGGAAGTTTAGAAATTGTCTCGGATTCAGGAACAACGCTCATTATTAAATTACCAAATGCTTATAAACAAGCAGAACAGGAGGTCGGACTATGATTAGCATTGTCATTGCTGAGGACCAGAAAATGCTCTTAGGAGCACTTGCTTCATTACTTGATTTAGAAGATGATATGTCTGTTGTCGGAAGAGCTAATAATGGCGAAGATGCCATCAAATTAGTCAAGCTACATAATCCAGAAATATGTATCATGGATATTGAAATGCCTCTTAAAAACGGGCTTGAGGCCGCTGAAGAACTAAAAGGTTCAAGCTGTAAAGTAATTATTTTAACAACGTTTGCAAGGTCTGGGTATTTTGAACGCGCCGTTAAAGCAGGGGTGAATGGCTATATGTTAAAAGACAGTTCTAGCGATGAATTAGCAAGTTCTATCCGCAGTGTTATGGAAGGAAGAAGAATTTACGCTTCAGAGTTGGTCGATGAAGTTTATAGTGAAGAAAACCCGTTAACCGAACGAGAAAATGAAGTACTTATCTTAATGTCGGAAGGTAAGAGTACGAAGGATATTGCAACTCAGCTTTTTATTACAGCAGGGACAGTCCGTAACTATATTTCCTCGATCCTTGATAAATTGGAAGCCAGTAATCGTATCGAAGCAATTACGCGCTTTAAAGAAAAAGGCTGGTATAAATAATATTTTGCACTCCTCGATAAATGGCGGGGAGTGCTTTTAAATAGTAGATACTGATACTGTGATATTATATTCTTAAGTAATAGGTGTCACTATGGAGGTATGGTATATGTGGAAGTGGATTTTTATCACACTATCTGCGATTGGAATTTTAGGATATTTTGGATATAACTTCGCTATTAGTAAAGCATCCGATTTAATGGTAGATCAAATTGCTATTCAAGTTTTAAATAATGAAGATGAGTTCAATAAGTTAATGAATGAACCGGAGATACAAAAAATAATCAAAGAAGTAGAAGATATTAGTATTGATAAAGAGTTGGCTTTTGAAACAAAAGAAGAAGCAATCAAAATAGTCGTTAAAGAATTTTCGATTGCAGAAATTACCGATATTTCTAACAAGGCACAAAACGGTGAATTAAATGCTGAGGAAATTCTACTTATTTTACAAGACCGACTTAGTGAACAAGAGATGGAAGCCATAAAAATCATAGCAGTAAGAGAATTACAAAATATACAAGGTAATTGAGTGAATTTCACCATACTAATAAATAAATTAATGACTTGATTAGCACTTAATTAAAAAAAAAATAGCGACTTGCAAAAAAAAATTATTTTAGTGGATAAGCCGTAATATTAGGCTTAATCTACCAAATGAAGAAAAATTTATCAAGAAAATACTTTTTATTAAGAAGAAATATTGAAATACTATTTGCAATTACTAATTACATCTGTTATTCTAAAGAAGAATTATTTTTGTTCGGTCTGACGTAAGGAAAGAATAAGTGTTTAAACTTTTCGCCTTTGATATCTAATTGAGCAACTATAGTAATAAATCGTGGAAATGATCCACACAGGAGGAAACACACATGCAAGAAGGTACAGTAAAATGGTTTAACGCAGAAAAAGGATTCGGTTTCATTGAAATTGAAGGAGGAGAAGATGTATTCGTACATTTCTCAGCTATCCAAGGCGAAGGCTTTAAATCTTTAGACGAAGGTCAAAAAGTTACATTTGACACTGAGCAAGGCCAACGCGGACTTCAAGCTACTAACGTTAACAAAGCATAATAATTATGAAAGGACTCTATTATAGAGTCCTTTTTTATTTCTATTAAAGTTAGAAAGCAAACAGACTCGCAGGAACAGCGCCTAGCTTATTATAATACAACAAGTTTTGGGATATTTTCCTTCATCAGAAAGACATGATTAATGTTATAATGAATGGATAGATTTTATGAAAGGAGTTAAATTCGTATGAAGTACGCGAAATCACAAATGAAGGAACTAGTCAAAGAAAATAAAGAATTACAATTACGCTTAAAAGAAGTAATGAAAGAACACGATCTCGAAAAAAAGTTTGCTCTTAAGGCTTTATACCATTCAGAAGTTGCAGATGGTGGAAAGTATCAGTCAGCATACCAAGCACTTGACTTGCCCAATGGGTAGGTCATTTTTTGTGTGCAATGAAAGATTTCGATTAATTGAGAATAACCCTGATTTTTGCCCGAGCATTTAATCCTTTCGCAACTGTCCAAATTTCAATATCAAATTCTTCGTCTTCAAGTGAACTAAAAACATCACGAAAATCAACATTTACTATATATTCCTCATTTGGTCCAATTGTTTTGTACATCATTGCTTGAGTAAAAAAATTTTCCTTACTGTATTGATACAATTCATTTTCGTCTAGATCACTAATAACATAATCAATTTCCTGCGAACTAGAAAACACCAATTCTATTGGTTTGTTGTTGGAGCTTACATTTTTAAGTGTATAATAAAATAGTCCATCGATATTTTCTTCTTGTTCAAAAGAAAATGTAAAAGAATTTTCCTCAATCATTGTTACATCACCGTCCGTTTCTGTTGGGTCGCTAACTGGTGCTTTTTGTTCAGTATCCCCGCTTTTTTGTATCTGGCGTTCCGCAAGCGCTGAGTAACCCTAATATAAGAATTGAAATTATTATCAATGTTTAGTTAACAAAAATATATATATACAAAACTTATAAAAAAGGTATACATTTTTCTGATAAGTGATATTATTTTTATTATATGTTTGAGGGGACTTCACCTTAAAAAAAAACAGTTTGTTCAAGTATTTATGAACACAATAGTTTGAAAGTAGGAGGCCAATATGTTCCAAGCAATTATCCGGAAACCTAAAATTACGATGATGTTTGTATCTATTCTAGTGGTAGTTGGACTATTAACATTATTTCAACTTCCACAACGAGAAATTCCTGAGTTTTCATTTGATATTGGGATCGTTTCGACCGTTTATCCAGGTGGAGCTCCTGAAGAAGTTGAGCAGCAAGTGACTATACCTTTAGAAAGTGCGATTGAAAATATTGCTGGAATTAGTAAAATGAATTCTGTGTCCACATCTGGATTTTCTAATATTATCATTGAAATAGATGATGGAGCAGATAAAAATGAAGTGTTTACAAGTATTCAGCAAGCGATTTCGCAAGTGGACGCTATCCTCCCAGAACAGGCATTAACACCGGATTTTTCACAAATTGCAAGTTTGGGTGCCTTATCTAACTATCATATTCTCCATGAAGATCGTGAAGAGTTATATGAGTTAAAAAATATGCTTTATGACTGGCAGAGCAAGGTAGAATCTATTCCAGGTGTGGAGAGAACGATAGTAAAAGGTTTTCCTGATCAGTATTTTCTAATTAACGTTGACTCCGAAAAAATGTCTTCAAAAGGATTGCAAATTCCTGATGTAATTCAGGCAGTCGATGGAGAACTTAACACGGCTCCTTTAGGAGTTCAGCAAATAAATAAGCAAAATATCCAGTTAGCTTTAACTACACTTAAGGATGAGGCAAAAATTGGTTCCATTTTTGTTGGATTAGATTTCAATAATATTCCGGTTTATTTAGATGATATTGCTGACGTCGGGAGAATTAATGAAACCCCTGAAGACTTAATTACTTTTGAGGGGCAGCCAGCAGTGTCATTTACTGTTGTTCCCGGTAGTGGTGTTAATATCCCTAAGCTCCATGATCAGGTTGATAAGCGGATCATGAGCCTTGCAGAAGAGTTACCAACAGAGATGTCATTTGATCTTTTTTATACGCAAAAAACGGTTGTCGATGAAATCTTTGGCGATTTAACGTTATCCTTTGCATTAGCCGGGCTATCGGTCGTGATTGTGACGCTTTTGGGATTAAGTCTATCCTCGGCAATTATCGTTGCACTTGCGATCCCGACCTCTGTTTTGATTGGATTAATTCCATTACCATTTTTCGGTGTCGATTTGAATCAAATTTCAATTATTGGGATGATTATAGCTCTTGGGATTCTAGTTGACGATGCGATTGTCGTTAGTGACAATATTCGTAATAAATATCGTGAAGGATTATCGCCCTTGAAGGGCGCTCTTGTAGGCAGCAAGGAAGTTCGCGTATCGATCATTACGTCTACGTTAACGGTTGTATTTACATTTTTACCGTTAGTATTTATTTCGGGAGGGGGCGGTGATTTCATTCGCGCCTTGCCGACAGTGTTAATTATGACGATTTTAGCATCGACCATTGTAGCGCTAACATTTGTACCTATTTTCATGGTCTGGAGACAGACGCAATGGCAGCGAAACAAAAAAATATCTCAGCCTGAACCAAAAGACGGCTTACTTGGAAAACAGTTAGATTCGCTGTCTAACTGGTATAGTGAATCGATTTTGCGACGAGTGGTACGACACCCATGGAAAGTAGCAATCTTTGGTTTTATTGTTACGACCAGTTTTTATGGACTGATCCCGTTTATTCCAGTTGAATTTTTCCCATCAACAGACCGAGCCGAAGTAACGGTAGAGGTACGAATGCCAGCAGGAACGACGATTGAAGATACAGAAGAGACACTGCTGAGCATGAGAACGTTCGTTTTGGCAGAGGATGAACATATTTTAGAAACGGCGATTTATGCGGGATCGGGTCTGCCCCCATTATTTGGTGAGGGCATATCAAACAGCGGTGAAGAAACCGGAAACTTACTTTTACGAATTGATCGTGATCAGCAATCAGCAGTGGAGACTATTGCAAGGTGGTCAAATCCACTCCAAAAGGAATTTCCCGATGCGGAGATTGAGTTGACGACAATTGAATCTGGTCCTCCAGTAGGGGCACCGATTGCAATTAAGCTGCAAGGATCAGACGTGGAAACGTTAATCAAGCTTAGTAATCAAATTCAAGACCAAATTAGAGAGTTACCTGCAAGTGGAACGGTCTTGGATGATATGGGGCCACTCCGTCCAACAATCGTTTATGAACCCGTACGTGAAGAGTTAGAAAAAAACGGAATTACCTTGAAAAATCTAAGTGAACAAATTGGGATCCGAACTAACGGAATCCCTTTACAGACGTTCCGAACCGCAGGGGATGCGACTAATCTGAAATTAACTTTAGATAAAGTAGCAAAAAACGGTGAACTTGATTTATCAAAAATATTTCTTCCTAGCCAAATTAGTGGATTTTTAGATGAAGGTCGACCTGAATTAATTGGATTGGATGTATTACTAACGACATCGGAAGGAAAAGAAATCCCTCAAGTTTTAAGGAAAGATGGAATTAGAACAATTACCGTACGGGTTTATCCGACAAATGATAATGACGCAGAACTAGATTCGGAGATTAAGGCAATCACTGATGATGTTCGGGCAACAGTGAGTGATGATTATATTATTAGTCTTGGCGGAGAAACAGAAGCGAGAACCGACTTCATTCTAGAATTATTTACACTTTTCCTTGTCGTATTGTTCCTAATTTATATTGTCATGGCGATACAATTCAATTCCTTGACAATACCATTCTTGATCATGAGTACCGTGCACATAGCAGGAGCAGGTGCTGTGATCGGATTGTTCTTAACCCAAACCGGACTAGGATTCATGGCGCTTATGGGGATTGTTTCCTTAGCTGGGATTGTCGTGCGGAACTCGATTGTGTTGCTTGACTTTATTAAACAGCGTCGAGCGGAGGGAATGTCAATTGAAGATTCAGTAATTGAAGCCGGTCGTGTCCGGTTGCGTCCGATTTTGCTTACAGCATTTACGGCAATTGGTGCTTTAACACCAGTGGCATTTAGTGGTGATGTCTTGTTTGTACCACTAGCCATCTCGATCATTTCTGGATTGCTGTTCTCAGCGGTGTTAACGGTGGTGATAGTGCCAGCTACTTACACAGCCTTTGCAACGAAATTCGGAAAATAACAAGATGCGTGCACGCATCTTAAAAAATCCCTGTCAGACTATGAGAGTCCGACGGGGATTTTTTAACACTAAAATAGAGAATTCTTTAGCTTAGTTTGATTCTGATTTATTTTCATTTTTTTCCTGACCCCATTTATCAAGCTTATCCATGATTAAATCATACGTTTTAAGTGATACTTCTGGTAACTCACCAACAATATCCTTCACAGCATCAAAGCCTGCATCAATCGCATTTTTGATCGTTTCTAATCGAGAAGGATCTCCACCTGATAAGGCGATTGCGAATTTTACGATGCGCTCACTAACAGCTTCGGCACCAAGTGGACCGTCATCAGCAACCAGCGCTGCAGCTTCGGCGCGTGTTTTGTCATCAACTTCAATGTCACGCAGGTCAATTTCACCGCTTTGAAAGTCTTGAAATGAAAAGCCTTGTTGTTGCAATAACTTTTCAACAAGTGTTTTCATTGAATTGTAGAGCTTTTCTGTTTCTTTTTTTAATTCAGCAATTATATTATTACGCTCTTTTTCTGACATATTTCCATAAGCACCCGGTTTTTTTGCTTCTTTTTCTGAAGGTTTATAAACTTCTTTTTCTGACTTTAATGCAATCGGATGCTCTTTTTGCTTTTTTTCCTCATTTGCTTCAATAGGTTGTTTCGGTAAGGGACGAACAGTATTTGCTTGGGAAACTTGTGAAATCCTCATTTTTCTTTCCCTCCTTTTCCTTTATATCGAAAAGTTTGCAAAGAATCTTAATAGTAATAGAATATTTATTTTACTTATTATCAAAGTCTTATAAGGAAATTTATTATACAATAGTGATTACTCAATGCAAAATAAAGGTGGTAGCAGAATAATGTTATTTCAATTATGTGGCACGTGTGCCATCGAACAGAATTTATCGTTAGAAGATCGCAAAAGATTAGCAGGGAAAATTATCTCTGATCAAGTTTATAAGTGCCCTTCTTGCGATATTCACTTTGGCTTGTTTAACAGCCAGTATGCAAGTAACCAAGACAAGATGGAGCTACCTTTTGTTGAAAATAAGGTCCTTGAAAAGAAAGAAGTAAAAGAAGTAAAAGAAGTAAAAGAAGTAAAAGAAGTAAAACAAATAAAGAAAGAAGTAAAATCAAAAACAGTAGTTCAAACAAGTTTATTTTAGGTAACTAACCGCCACTTACGAAAGATAAGTGGCGTCTTCTTTTTTATTTAAGATAAAAAAAGTAACTTCCCATACCAAATTGAAACTCCGATAAATAGAATCAACAAGAGCTGTTCAATTCCACCTCCTGTTTTAAATGTCAGCGGAAATCTGATATTCCAGGGGATGGGATAAAGCAATTTAATCCCACGATGTGTCATCATATCACCGATAATATGACTAGCAGTTCCAAGCAATAATCCATAAACAAATGAGGCCGGCGCTAAGTCGCGTAAAATAATCGCTAACAAAACGATAAATAACAAACTGTGAAAAAAAGCGCGGTGTCCAAACAGCCCGTTAATAATCCTTGAAAGAATTGGAAGAACTCGTCCTATTTTGCTCCTCATATGATCTATGTCTGGAAGTAATCCTCCTAGAATTAATCCTCCACTATAAAGTAATAACTCAGGTTCCATAGATGGAAAAAAGTTCAATGCCGCAATTCCGATTGTGATACTAAGTGCTACATGTGTCTTATACTGCATTTTACATTCCCCACCTCAGCTTGCGACTGACTGTTGCTTTTAAAAAAAAACAACTCAGAAGTAAATTAAACTATACATGAAAATAGACATCTATGGATATAAGGGATTGAAATGATTTATGTTGGTAGTGGAATTGTAGTCAAATAAGGTAATTCCTAGACTAGGAACTTTTCTTATTGTAATATTATAATCCTAAGGCATCCAACTAAACTTTGAGTGACAGGAGAATTAAAATGGAATCTAACAAGACAAATAAAGCTTTTCATCCAATTAGAGATTGGCGGCAACGAAAACGCAAATTTTTAATTCCAGATATCATTTTTTCAATCATTACGGTTGTTATTGTTTTCGTGTCGCTTTATTCAGGACAAAAAATTCTTTTATCGATCGCCCTTATTTTTCTTGGATTAACTTTTTTTAATCGAGGTTTGGAATATGAGCAACAGGGAGAGAAAACATTTTATAAAGTAAACAGCTTTATCGGAGTGTTTCTTATTATTTTAGGAATCCTTTCCTTTTGGCTAAATTAAAGGTTTAAGGTTTGCGGTATAAGATTAGGAAATAGATTTGAACATGACTATAATCTCCATCCAAAAGGTGGTGAGTTTGCATTGAAAGCATTTCTCGAAAATCATCGCTTTATGATGGTTTGTATGTTTCTCATTTGGTTGAAAACATTCATCGTATCTGAAGCTACATTTCAAATAAATATTAATCAATTTTTTGAAGCACTTATTTTTGCGTTGAACCCGTTAATATTCCTTTTTTCAATTTATTGTTTAGGTTTGTTATTCAAAGTGAAAATGCAGTTGATTTATTATTTTTCGATAAGTTTGCTATTATCTGTGATTCTTTATTCGAATGTAGTCTATTATCGCGAGTTTAGCGATATCATTACCCTCCCGATGTTGTTAATGACTTCAAACGCTGGGGATTTAAGTATCAGTTTTTTTGAACTTGTCTCATGGACTGACATTCTTTACTTTATTGATCTCGCCGTAATCGGATTTCTAATTTATAAAAAGTATCCATCGCTTACAGTAACGAAAATAAAATATAATCAGGTGAAAGCCGCGACGATTACTCTGATTGTATTATTAGCTATAGGGCTAGTGCAATTGAAAGCAATCGATCAAAAATACTCATTTAATCGTGAACAGCTAATTCAAACGTTAGGGATTTATAACTTTTATATTTATGATGGCTATATTCAGGCTATAACAAGTACGCAAACGACTTCGTCCGAAGAAGATGATTGGTCATCAATAAATGAGCATTTGGAGAAAAGTCGTCACTCACCGAATCCTGACTATTTTGGGGTGGCTGAAAATATGAATGTGATTGTCGTTTCTTTGGAATCTGTTGAAAGGTTTGTTATTGATGAAACGTTAAATGGACAAGAAATAACACCATTTTTAAATGAATTAATTGAAGAAAGCTATTACTTCGAAAACTTTTATTATCAGACGGGGCAAGGGAAAACATCAGATGCTGAGTTTATCATTAATAACTCTTTATATCCCTTAGGTCGGGGGGCCGTTTTTCTCACACATGCTGAAAATGAATATCAGGCTTTGCCTGAAATATTGACGAACCATGGTTATCATACCTCAACTTTTCATGCCAACAACCAATCTTTTTATAATCGTGATGTGATGTATGATCGTTTAGGATACGAGGATGTTTATTCTTTTAGTGACTATCAAATTTCAATAATCAACTCCGTTGGTTGGGGAATGAAGGATATTGATTTTATTGAGCAATCACTCGATTATATGAGCGAACTTCCTGAGCCATTTTACGGAACGGTTTTAACGTTAACGAACCACTTCCCATATTTATTAGATGAAGAAGACCGCTTTATTGATGAATATGATTCCGAGAGTATAATTGTTAATCGTTATTTTCCAACGGTCAGGTATACAGACGAAGCGATGCGTGTTCTTGTGAACGGGTTGAAGGAAGAAGGGATTTACGAAAATACTATGTTTGTATTCTACGGGGATCATTATGGTATTGCTAATAGCCACTATGATGAGCTCGGTGAGTTTTTAGAAAAAGATATTGATTTGTATGAAGCGATCAAGCTTGAAAGAGTGCCGTTGATTATACACATCCCCGGAATGGAAGGGCAAACGATCGAGACGATTTCAGGGCAAATTGATGTCATGCCAACACTTTTAAATCTACTCGGTATTTCGGAAGAAGAGTATACGATGTTTGGAACGGACCTCTTTTCTAGCAACCGAAAAGACTTTGCTATACTTCGAAATGGCAGTGTTATCACGAGCGACTTTATTTATGCAAATGAACGCTGCTTTGACTATACAACTGGAGAAGAGCTTTCACTTGAACCCTGTCAATCACTCAGAGAACAAGGAGCACGTGAATTGAATTATTCAGACGAAATTATCTACGGGGATTTGTTTAGATTCTTAGATTACTAGATTATTAGTGAAAAACCATAACATATTGATATGCTCCCCCTTAAGTAGGCAGATAAAAACTTAAAGTGGGGGCTTTTTTGTGTCTAATAGGAGTTGGTTCAAAGAATAATTTTCCTTGCTGTGACAAAAAGTAAAAGGGAATTCGCTTTGGAGGAAGGAGTCATCATATGACGAAGGAACAATATTATCCATCCGGTCAACCACCCCAACATCAAGATCATCAACCTGGTTTTGAGAATGAAATGATACCCCTGCCTATTGCAGAGGACCCTGATTACAGAGGAAATGGAAAACTACAAGGAAAAGTAGCTTTGATTACTGGTGGAGATAGCGGGATCGGACGGGCAGTAGCAATTGCCTTTGCAAAAGAAGGTGCGACTGTTGTCATCAATTATTTAGATGAACATGAGGATGCCGAAGAAACGAAAAGGCAAGTGGAAGAAGAAGAGCAACAATGCTTTCTTTTCCCTGGTGACATCGGTCAAGAAGAATTTTGTAAAGAGTTGATTCAGAAAGTCATCCAAATGTGCTCAAAGATTGATGTACTAGTCAATAATGCCGCTGAACAGAATCCGATAAAAGGGATTGCTTTTATTACTGCTAAGCAGCTAGAACGAACATTTCGAACAAATGTCTTCTCAATGTTCTACCTTGTCCAAGCAGCGCTGCCTTTTTTAAAGCAAGGTTCAACAATTATTAATACTTCTTCCGTTACGGCTTACAAAGGGCATGAACAGTTGCTTGATTATTCAGCAACAAAAGGTGCTGTTACAACCTTTACTCGCTCTTTATCGCTTTCATTAGTTAGTCAGGGGATCCGTGTTAATGGTGTTGCACCAGGACCAATATGGACTCCGCTGATCACTTCAACATTTAATAAAGCGGAAGTTCATGTGTTTGGGATGAATACACCGATGAAGCGTGCAGGCCAACCTGAGGAATTAGCTGCAGCTTATGTTTACTTGGCTTGTGATGATTCATCGTATATGACTGGGCAAATGTTACACATTAATGGTGGGGAAATTATCAATGGATAATAAGTGAAAGGGTGTAGTGAAATGAATTTCTTACCGCGAGAACAGATCATTCGAGAAATGACTGGGACATTACAAATAATGATCGATGTTTATCAATTAGAAGATGCCGGAATTTTTGAAGAGGAAGGAGAAGGAGAAGCGTATTATGTCGGTTATACGGTTCGTAAGAATGGTGATGTATATATGATCCATAAGCCATTCATGAAAAATGAAGCAGGAGAGCTTGCTCCTAAAAATTTAGAATGGGTTGTCGAAACAGGTGAAGAGGACTACCATAAATATAAATCATTAGATGATGTATTCACAGCAATTACGCAAAGGCAGATTCATTAATAGTAGTTTATATTAAATAAAGAGACGGTGTATGGGTGAAATAATAAACTCGAACCCGTCTTTTTTACTATCAATTTATAAGAACCTCATAAATAGCGGCATTAGGAGTTGTTCAGAACACGGGATCGGACTTCTAAACACATTAATCCGACTTGACTAATTGGAATAGTGAGGATATTATAATTTAATAGAACCAGTAACAGAATGAATTTCATAATACCAAAAATTAGCCACATCATTCTACTAAGTTGAAGATGTTTTAATTCAACTAAATGTAGTATCCTAGTGGCGTAAAATCTGCATTATGAAATTTATTCAATTATTGATAAAATTATTATCCTATGTGAGGTGGATATCATTGCAACTTAAGGTTATCAACAGTCCTTTTAATCAGGAGCAGGTAGAGCTTCTTAATCGTATTCTACCAACCTTAACAGAAACACAAAAAGTCTGGCTGAGCGGTTATCTGGCCGCGTCTCAATCATTTTCTGTTCCACAAACATCAGGATCTCTAGTGCCAGAACTTCAGGCAAAGAGAACTGAGAAGACACTCTCAAAAGAAGTGATCATTCTTTACGGGTCACAAACTGGCAACGCCGAGGGACTTGCAGTAAGTATGGGTAAGACACTTGAAACGCGAGGTTTTCAGGTAACGGTCTCATCGATGAGCGATTTTAAGTCGAACACTTTGAAGAAAAGTCAAAATCTTCTTATTGTTGTAAGCACACATGGTGAAGGAATTCCACCAGATAACGCGCTAACATTTCATGAGTATCTCCAAGGAAATCGGGCACCAAAGCTTGACGAGCTTCACTTTTCAGTTTTGTCGCTAGGAGACAGCTCGTATGAGTATTTCTGTCAGACAGGAAAAGAATTTGATGCTCGGCTAGCAGAGTTAGGTGGAACAAGGCTTTATCCGCGTGTTGACTGTGATCTTGATTATGATGATCCGGCAGCCGAATGGCTTGAAGGAGTCTTTGCAAGCTTAAGTGATGCTGACGGCAGTAGTCGTGTAGTAGCTGTAGCTTCGGCATTGGCGCCCCAAGCACCATCAAGCGAAGCTGCGTATTCTAGAACCCATCCATTTCAAGCAGAAGTACTTGAAAATTTAAATTTGAATGGTCGAGGCTCAAATAAAGAAACACATCATCTTGAGTTATCTCTTGAAGGGTCTGGCCTCACATTTGAACCGGGTGACAGCCTCGGTATCTATCCCAAAAACGATCTGGTTCTTGTAAATATGCTTATTGAGGAGATGAAATGGGATCCAAAAGAAATTGTGACGGTCAATAAACTGGGAGACGTTCTTCCGCTTAAAGAGGCACTCAGCTCTCACTTTGAAATTACCGTTTTAACAAAGTCACTTCTTGAGGTGGTCGCGTCGCACTCGACAAATGAACAGTTACGTGAGCTTGTATCTACTAACAACAAAGAAAAATTATCTACGTATCTTAACGGACGAGATTTACTCGATTTAGTCCGTGATTTTGGACCGTGGAGTGCCTCAGCTCAAGAATTCGTCTCTATGCTACGCAAATTGCCAGCCCGACTTTATTCGATTGCGAGCAGCCTTTCAGCAAATCCGGATGAAGTACATGTAACGATCGGTGCTGTCCGATACGAGGCATATGGACGCGAACGAAAAGGGGTCTGCTCGATTTTATGTGCCGAACATCTACAACCAGGGGACACACTACCAGTTTACATTCAGCATAATCAAAATTTTAAATTACCTATTAGCACTGATACGCCGATCGTTATGGTTGGTCCAGGAACAGGTATTGCACCGTTCCGCGCCTTTATGCAGGAGCGTGAAGAAATCGGAGCAGGAGGAAAATCATGGCTGTTCTTCGGCGATCAGCATTTTGTGACAGATTTTCTTTACCAGATCGAGTGGCAAAAATGGCTAAAAAATGGTGTGCTAACGAAAATGGATGTCGCATTTTCACGTGATACGGCTGAAAAAGTCTATGTCCAACACCGTATTTTTGAACATCGTAAAGAACTGTTCGAGTGGATTCAAGATGGAGCGATCGTTTACGTCTGTGGAGATGAGAAAAATATGGCACATGACGTCCATAACACTCTTATTGAGATTATCGAAAAAGAAGGCGGTATGAATCGTGAAAGTGCGAAAAACTACCTTGCCGACATGCAACAGCAAAAACGTTACCAGCGGGATGTATATTGATTGAAGGGAGTTTTATTACATGGTTGATAAAATTTTAAAAGCACCAGATGGACCACCAAGCGATGTTGAGCAACTTAAAAAAGATAGTAACTATTTGCGTGGCACGCTGAAAGAAACGATGATAGAGCGGATTAGTGCCGGTATTTCCGCAGAAGACAACCGCTTAATGAAATTTCACGGCAGTTACTTGCAGGATGACCGAGATCTTCGCCATGAGCGCCAAAAGCAAAAGCTTGAACCTGCCTATCAATTCATGTTACGCATCCGCACGCCTGGTGGTATAGCAACACCGAATCAATGGCTTGTTTTGGATGCGCTTGCCGAAAAATATGGAAACAACACCTTAAAACTAACAACTCGCCAGGCTTTTCAAATGCACGGTATTTTAAAATGGAATATGAAAAACACGATTCAAGAAATTCATTCATCCCTTTTGGATACGATTGCGGCTTGTGGCGATGTAAACCGCAACGTCATGTGCAATCCGAATCCATATCAATCAGAAATTCATTCCGAAGTATATAACTGGTCAAAAAAACTGAGTGATGATTTGTTACCACAAACAAGAGCGTACCATGAACTTTGGTTGGATGAAGAAAAAGTCGCTGGCACTGCGGATGTTGAAGAAGTGGAACCGATGTACGGTGCGCTTTATTTACCACGAAAGTTTAAGATTGGTATCGCTGTTCCACCATCTAATGATATTGATGTCTATTCACAAGACCTTGGTTTCATAGCGATTGTTGAAGATGGCACACTTATCGGTTTTAACATCTTGATCGGTGGCGGGATGGGCATGACCCACGGCGACAAAGAAACGTATCCGCAACTTGCAAAAGCGATTGGCTACTGCAAGCCAGAACAATTATATGATGTCGCCGAAAAAGTGATTACGATTCAGCGCGATTATGGAAACCGTTCCGTTCGCAAAAATGCCCGGTTCAAATATACCGTTGACCGACTCGGTTTAGAAACGGTTAAGGCTGAACTAGAAAGCCGACTAGGCTGGAGCCTAAATGAATCAAGACCTGTTCATTTTAACGGTAATGGCGATCGCTATGGCTGGGTGAAAGGTATTAACAGAAGTTGGCATTATACGTTGTTTGTCGAAGGAGGCCGGATCACAGATGTTAATGATTATAAGCTAATGACTGGCTTACGTGAGATTGCCAAAATCCATAAAGGTGATTTCCGTCTAACCGCAAATCAAAATTTGATTATTGCCAATGTATCTAGTCAGAAAAAGAAAAAAATTAGCGAACTGATCGAACAATATGGTTTGATCGATGGGATGCATTATACGGCACTCCGCCGTAACTCACTGGCATGCACCTCGCTTCCGACATGCGAATTGGCAATGGCCGAAGCAGAACGCTATTTACCAGGTTTACTAGATAAAATTGAGATTATTGTTGATGAAAATGGGCTGCGGAACGAAGAAATTACGATCCGTATGACTGGTTGTCCGAACGGCTGTGCACGCCATGCGCTCGCCGAAATTGGATTTATCGGCAAAGCGCCAGGTAAATACAACATGTATTTAGGCGCTGCTCATGATGGCAGCCGCCTAAGCAAAATATACCGCGAAAGCATCGGTGAAGAAGAAATTTTGAGTGAACTTCAGGTTCTTTTTTCTCGCTATGCGAAAGAACGACATGAAGCTGAACACTTCGGTGACTTTGTCATTCGCGCTGGCTTCGTTAAAGCAGTAACAGATGGTCTAAATTTTCATGACTGATAGTAAGAGTATTCCTTGTCCAAGGAATACTCTTTTTTTAATTAAACGAACGCACCCTTAGCGAAATAAGCAAATCAATTTTAATTTGAATGAAATTCATTCATTTAAGGTTAGTTTCATATTTTCTTACTCAATGATCTCAGTTCATTCTCAGTTCATAAACTCATGATAATCTCATTATTAAAAGAAAAAACATTTATTGGAATGGAGAATGAATAATGAAGATCCCAAAGTATGCAGTTAATAATCCAGTGACAACGATGATGATGATGTGTCTAGTATTAATTTTAGGTTTTGTATCCTTAACAGGTTTACGACTAGAGCTGATGCCGAATATAAATCCACCAATATTAGCGGTAATGACAACATATCCAGGAGCAGGTCCCGAAGAAGTCGCTGAAATGGTTACAAAGCCATTAGAAGAAGTAATTGGAACAAGTTCAGGGCTAAATATGATGCAATCAAGAAGTAGCTCTAATTCCTCTTTAATTATCGCTCAGTATCAATGGGGAGCAGATATTTCGGAAATAAGAGAAGATCTCAATTCTTCACTAGGTATGATTCAGTTCGCTGATGGGGTCGGTGATCCGATGCTTGTAAAGTTTGATCCGACGATGATGCCGATTATCCAGATGGCTGTCTCAAATGGTGAGGATATGGCCCATCTTCAGGATATGGTCAATGATATCGTTCTTCCTCAATTACAGAGCATAGATGGTGTTGCAAGTGTTTCTGTAACAGGTGGATTTGATGAAGAAATCACTGTTTTATTAGATGAAGAAGCGCTTGTAGAAAGTAAGCTTACGCAAGCACAGGTCGTACAGTTAATACAAGGAAATAATTTAACGTTCCCAGGTGGTGTCATTGAAGAGGAAGGCGAAAAATTAAGTTTCCGGATTCTTGCAAAAGTAGAATCAGTTGAAGAGTTAAGAGAATTACCGGTAAGTATAAAACAAAATGGAGAAGAAATAAATGTTGTAACATTAGCTGACATAGCTGAAGTTACACTTGCACCAAAAGATATATCATCAGTTGCAAGAACGAATGGAAAAGAAAGCTTGTTAATAAATATTCAGAAAGAAGCAACTGCCAACACAGTTTCTGTATCAAACGAAGTTCAAGATAGACTTGAGACAATTAAAGATAAAAATAGTGATTTACAATTTTCGGTTTCAAGTGACCAAGGTGAGATCATTGAACAATCTGTTACCAATGTTATGCTAGCACTTGTTTTAGGAGGTATTTTTGCAGTTTTAATCATCTTGGTCTTTTTAAGATCAATTAAATCGACTATTATCGTTGGAATCGCGATCCCTTTTTCTGTCATTTCAACATTTGTGCTTATGTACTTTACTGGGATGTCTCTTAACATTATGTCCCTGGGAGGATTGGCCCTCGGTGTCGGTATGTTAGTTGATAATGCGATTGTTGTCATCGAAAATATTTATCGACATTTGAGTAAAGGGAAATCAAGAACAGAAGCGGCTATCTCGGGCGCAACTGAAGTAAGTGGAGCTGTGACAGCTTCGATGTTAACAACTCTAGCTGTATTTTTACCAATTGTTTTTGTTGGTGGAATGGTAGGCGACTTATTTAAAGAACTAGCGTTAACCGTTTCATTCTCTCTACTAGCATCTTGGATTGTAGCGTTAACAGTCGTACCTACTTTAGCGGGTCTATGGCTAAAAAAAGAAAAAATTAAAGAATATAAGGAAAATCGATATTATAAAAATGTAATTACTTGGGCATTAGATCATCGCTGGGTAACCATTTTGATTACAGGAGTAGTAGTAATTCTTTCTCTAGTTCTTGTCCCACAAGTTGGCACAGAATTATTGCCTTCACAAGATGAAGGAATCTTTATCGTCGATGTTGAGCTACCGGAAGGGGCTACTAAAGATCGAACATTGGAAGTTGTTACAGATATTGAAAAGGAATTATTGAAGTTATCTGAGGTGGATGTCATTACTGCTTCTGTTGGAACAGGTGATGCCATTAGAGCAGCGGCTACGGGAAGTAGCGAAAATAGTGGTAACATAATTGTGAAACTACTTTCTCAGAGTGAGCGAAGTCAATCAACCGAAAAAATTATGAATGACTTTGAAGATAATCTTCAAGAAATGAATAAAGACGCAACGATTATCTTTAGCCAAAGTAGTTCTATGGAAGCAATGGCAGGTAGTTCAAATCAAATTGATGTCATGATGTTAGGAGCTAATCAAGCACAACTTGAGGAATATTCGAATGAGTTAACCCAACGATTATCAAAAGAGGGTCTTTTCAGAAAAGTAACAGATAGCGTTCAAGATGGAAAGCCCGAGTATCAATTTATTGTTGATAAGAATGAAGCGATGAAATACGGTTTAACTTCTTACCAAGTAGCCACTTTCATTAATCAATCATTACAAGGAACGGTCGCTACAAATATTTTTGATGCTGACGTTCGAGTAAAAATGGATGGAGTGTCTAACTCTAAAGAAACCATTGACAACTTAACAATGACAACTCCAGTCGGGCAAGAGGTAACATTAGGAGAAATAGGTACAGTTGTTAGAGGCGAAGGGCCTGTTACGATTGTTCGTGAAAACCAACAAGACTCGATTGTTGTGTCCGCTGTGTTTGAAGGTAAGGATATGGGAACGGTATCCTCAACTACTCAAACGATTATTAATGAAATGATTGAGGACTTTGCTATTGATACCGATCAATATCAGATAAAAGTAGCCGGCGGGGCAGAAATGATGGAAGAAGCTTTTGTAAGCCTATTACTCGTTGTGGCGCTAGCGATTATTTTCGTCTACATGGTCATGGCTAGTCAGTTTGGTTCATTCTTACAACCGCTTATTATTATGTTTACATTACCATTAGCTGTGATTGGTGTCGTCTTCGGATTACTAGTTACCGGGTATGCTTTCGGTATAACAGCCTTCCTTGGTATAATCATCCTAGTTGGTATCGTCTTAAATAATGCAATTGTATTTATTGACTATACGAATCAATTACGTGATCAAGGGTTATCAGTTCGTGATTCGTTAATTCAGGCCGGATTAACTAGGTTACGTCCAATCGTAATGACTGCCGTAACAACCATTTTAGGGTTATTGCCATTAGCAATTGGCTTAGGAGAAGGCAGTGAAATGCAAGCACCTATGGCTATTGCTGTTATCGGAGGACTTTTATCAGCAACTCTCTTAACTCTTGTCGTTATTCCAGTCATTTATAGTTTGTTTTCTAGTATCAGTAACATTGGAAAAAAAGTAAATGCAGACAATTGAAAATTAGAATTAAGCTGATGTAGAATTAGAAGATTAGGGTGTCAACAAAGACACCTTGATCTTATTTTAAAGTATCGAAAGGAAAGTGGGGTTAAGAGTGAATAAAATTCTGATCGTAGATGATGATCCACATATTCGAAAACTGATGAAATTATATCTTGAAAATAGCCAATTTAAAGTTTTAGAAGCAGTAGATGGAAGAGATGCATTGGAGTTGTTATCCCATGAATCAGTTGATTTAGCTATTGTTGACGTCATGATGCCACACGTTGATGGAATCGAATTGACAGAAGATATTCGATCGTTCCTTACTATTCCGATACTCATGGTTACCGCTAAAGGTGAATCTCAGGATAAAGTAAAAGGTTTTAATGCAGGCACGGATGATTATTTAGTAAAACCGTTTGACCCAGTAGAATTAATTTTAAGAGTTAAGGCGCTTTTAAAGCGTTATCATCTGGGTTCAGATAAAATTGTTGCAATAGGTTCAACATCGATAGATCTAGAACGACTTATTGTCCAATCTTCTGATTTAACCGTTCCTCTAAAGAAAAAAGAATCTGAACTATTATTTGTTCTTGCAAGTTCTCCAGGTAAAATCTTTACACGTACACAACTAATCGAAAAAATTTGGGGTTATGATTATGAAGGTGACGAAAGAACAGTTGATGTTCACATTAAACGTTTAAGAGAGCATTTGGTTCCTTTTTCAGAAATCACCATCACAACTGTTAGGGGTTTAGGATATCGTTTGGAGGATGTTTAATTGTTAAGAAAAAGTCTCTACTTACGAATTGTTGTTACATTTATTAGTGTTGTGATCATTAGTTCACTAAGCGCTTACTTGATATCTTCTTTGTTTTTCCATGATGAAGTAATTTTTGAAGAAGAAATGATCAATGGGACAGCGGGTGTGGCAGAGCTGTTTGAAATAACAGAAAGAGATAAAATTCCCGCACTTGTTGAAACATTACAAACTTTTTATTTTGATGTTTTGATTGTTAATGAAGATGGTACCCCCCAATTTAATCAAGAATCAACATTATTAATTCCTGAAGCGGAGTTAGTGAGTGTTCTAAATTCAAGGGAACAAGTGCCAATTATTCTTCCCCATCGCAAAAGAGAAGCAACAAGAATAGTTGGTGTTCCAATTGAAATAACGAATCAGCCTTACGCTTTGTTTATCCATTTGAATTATGAAGAAAAGATGAAAGGGATAAAAAGAGGGATCGGCTTGTCACTATTTTTGGTTTTGTTGATCGGCAGTTTGTTAATTACACTTGCTTCGCGTCATTTAGTTAATCCAATCAAGAAGTTAACAAATGCAGCAAAAGAAATGGCAACAGGAAACTTTGCTATACGGTTAAAAAGTAAAAATAGAGATGAAGTCGGAGAATTAATTACCAGCTTTAACCATATGGCTACTGAGTTGGGAAAAATTGATAAAATGCGAGAGGATTTTGTTAGTAGTGTATCACATGAAATTCAATCGCCCCTTACGTCAATTAGAGGTTTTACAAAAGCGATAAGAGATGAAGTAGTTCCAAAACAAAATCAGAAAGAATATTTAGATATCATCTATCATGAAACAGAGAGGCTTTCTAGACTTAGCGATAATTTATTGCGTTTAGCATCACTTAATTCTGAGCATCATCCTTACCGACCAGAAATATATAGATTAGATGAGCAAATTAGAAGAACCGTACTAGCTAATGAACCTCAATGGAAAATGAAAAATATTCAATTTTCATTAGAATTAGAATCTTTGGAAGTTTTTGCAGATCAAGATTTATTTGAACAAGTTTGGCTAAATCTAATTATAAATGCAATTAAGTATTCTCCTAATAATGGGACAATTGATATTGAATTAAAGCAAACGAATGGTGGTATTCAAGTAAGCATAAGAGATTTTGGTAAAGGCATACCTGAAGTTGCAATCCCATATCTATTTGATCGCTTTTATAAAGTTGATAAAGCGAGAAGTAGTGCCGTTGCAGGCAATGGTCTTGGATTGTCAATCGTTAAGAAGATTTTATCTATTCATTATTGTTCAATTGAAGTAGTAAGTGAAGAAGGACTTGGTTCGATTTTTACGGTAACTATTCCAGATAAAAGTAGCTAGTTTACCGTTTAAGAGGATTTTCAAAAAGCCATCAATCTAAGCGGATTTTGGCTATCAATTGATTGATCAATAATTCTTTAGTGTATACATTAGTATAAGACTTTGGCTATAATTAAAAATATAGCAAACGTTAAAGGGTGATAATATGGAAAAATCAAATAGTTCTAACTTCGATAATGAAATGGAATCAATTAAACATGCATTGTATTCTGTTAATCGTCATGTCAAAACTGCTATTGACAAGCGTGAATTGTATGACCTGAAAAGTAAAACTCTACAAAAACTTCTAAAAGTTGGACATGCCGAAAAAATGTGGCTTGAGTATAGTAGTAATCCTGGAAAATCAAAACAAAGTACAGTGGTTCTTTTAAAAGTGGGCACGAAAACTAAAGGAGAACCTCATTTTTTTCATATGCTTCCAGAAAAAGATGATTATTCATCTTTAAAACATAAAGGAGTGGTTAGTACCCAAGACCTCCATAATCCAAAAAGTAATATGTCCCTTAAAATAGCGAAAGAAATTCTGCTGAAATTTATTGGTGTGGACATTAAAAAAGCTCATGTAAAAAAAGCACCTAGACAAGCTCTTAATAAAAGAATATTCGTTTCTTCCTTCCTAGACGGCAACTCACGACCTCGGAATTGATAACCACCCAGATAACCAGTTAAGTTCATCATTAACCCAAATTCTTTTTTACAGATCGTCCGGGAAAATTCCTAACAAAGCCAAACAGCAAATTCTCAGGTTACACTCTTGTTGACATAAGAAAATAAACTATTGTATAATTATCTTTAATTCGAGATAATAAGAAAAGGAATGGTAATTATGGATACACAGGACAAAAAAAAAATTGAAGCCGATTTATCTTTAAAATTATTTATTGTTTTGTCCCGTGCTTTACAATCAGTTAAAAAGCATATCGAAGAAGACATAAAAAGCTATGGACTTAATCCAACTGAGTTTGCGGTTCTTGAGTTGATTTATAATAAAGGTGATCAACCAATCCAAAAAATTGGTGAGAAGGTATTGATTGCAAGTAGCAGTATTACCTATGTGGTAGATAAATTAGAAAAGAAAAACTTCCTAGAAAGAAAATCTTGTCCAAAAGACCGTCGTATTACCTATGCTGCAATAACGGCAGAAGGAACTACATTAATGAATGAGATCTTTCCTAAACACAGAGAGGGAATTCATGAAATATTTGCTGGGTTAGATTCTGCTGAAAAAGAATTTATGACTCAACAATTAAAAAAATTAGGGTATTATGCTCAAAACCTTTAATTTTTTTAGATTAATATCTCGAATTAATAATATATGAATTAATTCAATAAAAAATTATTATCAAATAAAAAGAAATAGCTAAACAAATACTTACTCATATAATGAGGGACTGATCCAAACAGAAGTTATTCAACATTATGATTGCTTATGCGGGAGAGTACCAAGTAAAAATTAATTTCTATCGTTAAAATACGAGTATTAGAGGAGAAGATATTCATGAAACATATTTTTAATCAAGGTAAAGATAAAACAAAACCAACATTGCTTTTGTTGCACGGGACAGGAGGAACGGAATTAGATCTTTTACCCTTAGCTAGCGTTATTGATAAAGATGCCTCTGTACTGAGTGTTCGTGGAGATGTGTTAGAAAATGGAATGCCACGTTTTTTTCGCCGCTTAGCAGAAGGAATATTTGATGAAGAAGATTTAGTATTTCGTACAAAAACGTTAGCTGATTTTATCAAACAGGCATCAAAGGAACATGGATTTGACGTCAATAATGTAGTCGCGATTGGATATTCAAATGGTGCAAATATTGCGGCTAGTCTTTTATTTCATTACCAGAATGCTTTAAAAGGAGCGATCCTTCATCACCCGATGGTTCCGCTAAGAGGGATAGAGTTACCAGACTTGTCTAACGTACCAATTTTTATAGCAGCAGGCGAAAATGATCCAATTTGTTCCCAAGCAGAGTCTACAGAATTACAATCGAAGTTAACAAAAGCAGGATCGGATGTAGTTGTTCATTGGGAAGATAACGGACATTCATTAACACAAACGGAAGTAAACGCGGCTTTTGAATGGTATCAAAAGAATTTTAGCTAAGGGGGAGTTAAATTTGAAATCAATTGACCCAAATGAGTTACCTGAACATGAAAACTATAAATTTTTAACGGGGAGTATCATTCCAAGACCGATTGCTTTTGTTACAACACTTTCAGAAAATGGGATTGTAAATGCTGCTCCGTTTAGCTACTTTAATATTGTTTGTTCAAATCCGCCAATGATTTCCGTTTCGGTTCAACGTTTCAATGGAGCAATGAAAGATACCTCGAGAAACGCGATCGAGAAAAAAGAATTTGTCGTTCACATTGCCGATGAGTCGTATATCGAAAAAATAAATATAACTGCAAAATCTTTACCTTCTAACGAAAGTGAAGTTGTATTAGCTGATTTAACAACTGTTGAGAGCACAAAAATTACTGTCCCAGGAATCAAAGAATCTAAAATCCGCTTAGAATGTGTGCTTGAGCAGGTAGTTGAATTAGGCGGTACCGGTCCAAAAGATCCTGCCTGTGAGTTATTAATTGGACGTGTCGTTCACTATCATATTCGTGAAGAATTATATCAAAATGGCAGAATTGATTCTAAACAGTTACAACCTGTCAGTCGGTTAGCTGGCGATTTCTATTCGAAATTAGGAGAAGAAATTGAAATAAAAAGACCGACTTAAAGAGGTTGTTCAAAAATAAAGTCAATTACCTTGAATTCGTAATATACTTTATGATAATATTCTAAATAGAGATAAACCAATTCACTGTTTTACGATGTCGAATAAAATCTCCAAAATATGGGGATAAGAACATGATGACATTGAAAATAAGTGTTTTTCAATGGGTGGGTTCTTATTAGGAAAAGCAGGTGTATAGGCGTGGGATTTTTAGAAACATTATTTGGAAAAAAAAAGGAGACGAAAAAGATGTCAAACATTAAATTAGCAGTTATCTATTACAGTTCAACAGGAACAAACTATCAATTAGCAAAGTGGGCTGAAGCAGGTGGAATAGCAGCTGGGGCGGAAGTTAAAATAGTCAAAGCACCTGAGTTTGCACCACAAGCAGCAATTGATTCAAACCCTGCTTGGGCAGCTCTTGTTGAAGCCACGAAAGACGTTCCAGATGTAATATTAGATGATCTTGAGTGGGCAGATGCGATTATCTTCAGCGTACCGACTCGCTTCGGTAATATGCCTGCCCAAATGAAGCAATTTATTGACACAACTGGAGGGCTTTGGTTTGGTGGGAAACTGGCAAACAAAGCAGTAAGTGCGATGTGTTCAGCAAATAATGCCCACGGTGGTCAAGAAGCAACCATCCTTTCGCTTTACACAACGATGCATCATTGGGGTGCAATTATTGCTTCTCCTGGTTACACAGATCCAGTACAATTTTCTTCTGGTGGTAATCCGTACGGAGTAAGTGTAACAGTTGGTCAAGATGGTAAAATGCAAGAGGATGTAGAAGAAGCAGTAAAATATCAAGCAAAACGTACTGTTCAGGTTGCCGAGTGGATTAAAAAAGGAAATCAATAAAATAAAAAGAGCTAATCGGATATTTTTTCCGATTAGCTCTTTTTGTTATGAAGTTGATATTAATCTCAACGGCTTCGGATCTGCTGCCGACGTCCAACGAGCAAATGAAACATGGAGCAAGTTCTACCAAGTTACACGAACAAGAAATAGCACGTATCAGCGTTAGAACCTCGTAACTTTAGCCATGAGAGATTCAGTGTAGAGAGTACGGATAAATATTTTACTTTCACCCAGAAAAGTAATCAACAAACTAGATCGAGAATAACAATTGCATTTCAAGGCGAAGTACGGTATTCTAATTTATATCAATATATTGTATCATTTTTTATGTTTCATTCAATATATAGTATACCAACTTTATATGAACAGAAAATCAGGTGCCTCGAATTGAGGCTTAAAAGGGAATCCGGTGTAAATCCGGTACTGTCCCCGCAACTGTAAATGTGGACGAAATGAGGAGACCACTGTATAAGAATGTCATGAAAATGGTGCTTATATGGGAAGACTCAGAGTAGAGTGAAGCATAAGTCAGGAGACCTACCATGATTTTCTATAGTTTCTGATCTTCGGGGGTTGAGAATGAGAAACGGCAGTAGACATCGCTGATTTTTACGTGTGATCATTCAGATTCGTCTACCAAGATCTCTCATCCTGCCGTTTATCATCCTCCCTGAAATCAGGGGGGCTTTTTTGTATTTTAAAAAGATTGAAAGGATGAATCAGATGACGAAGACAACTATTTCTATGAATAGCTTGGATAGGACAATTGATGCCTTAAAGTGTCGATTTCCACTTTTAACTTGGGAGCCATTTATTGAACGAATCAACAAAATGTCGAACCAACAACAAACAGCAGCGTCGATGGCTGTGATGTCTGCTCTTGACCAATTAACGGCTGAGGAAGCCAATTGGACCTATGTTGCTTCGAGTATTTACTCAGAATACCTGTACGAGGAAGTAGCTACCAATCGCGAGATACCAGCGTATAAACAATTCGCTAAGCTCGTTAAACAATTGGTCGAGCAAGGTTTCTATAAAAAGGAGTTACTTGAAATTTATTCAGTAGATCATTTACATCAATTAGCAGAACGCTTGAATAAAAAGCGAGATGAAACATTTACCTACATTGGCTTGAAGACGCTAGCTGATCGTTATTTGACAAAATCTCACGAGGGACAATTGCTAGAGTTACCTCAAGAGCGGTTTATGATCATTGCAATGAGCTTGATGATCAATGAACCAGAGCAAAAGCGAATCCAACTCGTCGAAGAAGCCTATTGGGCTCTATCCCATTTGTATATGACCGTTGCGACACCAACATTAGCGAATGCTGGCAAAACTCACGGGCAATTATCAAGTTGTTTCATAGACACAGTCGATGATAGTTTACGAGGGATTTTTGACAGTAACACAGATGCCGCCACTTTAAGTAAAAACGGGGGTGGAATCGGCATTTATTTAGGGAAAATCCGGGCGAAGGGATCGTCGATCAAAGGATTCAAAGGAATATCTTCAGGAGTTCTACCATGGATGAAGCAATTCAACAATACCGCTGTCAGTGTCGATCAACTAGGTCAGAGACAAGGGGCGATCGCCGTATATTTGGATGTATGGCATAAAGATATCTTTTCCTTTTTAGACGCCAAATTGAATAACGGTGATGAACGTCAAAGGACGCATGACCTTTTTACAGGCGTATGCATTCCAGATCTATTTATGGAGAAAGTAGCCTCTAGGCAAGACTGGCACTTATTTGATCCACACGAAGTCCGTCAAGTAATGGGGTTTTCCTTGGAAGATGTATATGACGAGAAACAAGGACAAGGGAGCTTTAGAGATCGCTATCAGGCCTGTGTCGCAAACAAACTTTTATCATCTCATAAAGTAGCGGCGATTGATATTATGAAACGAGTGATGGTCTCACAGTTGGAAACAGGCACTCCATATATGTTTTATCGAGATACGGTTAACAGACTGAACCCAAATCGCCACGAAGGGATGATTTACTCATCGAACTTATGTACAGAAATTATGCAAAACATGAGTGCGACAACGGTTGAAGAAGAAACAATAGGCAATGGTGAGATCAACATCAAGAAAAAAGCCGGGGATTACGTGGTCTGTAACCTAAGTTCGATTTCGTTGGCGACTGCTGTTAAAAACGATGTTCTTGAGAGGTTGATTAAAATTCAAGTCCGGATGCTTGATAATGTCATTGATTTGAATACGCTCGAAGTACCACAAGCAAAAATGACGAATCAAAAATATCGGGCGATAGGTTTAGGCACATTTGGCTGGCACCACCTTCTTGCTGAAATGAGGATACCGTGGGAGTCAGAAAAAGCTGTTCACTTTGCCGACGAACTGTATGAAAATATTCATTACCATACTGTAAAGACGAGCATGGAATTGGCAAAAGAAAAAGGTTCGTATCCAGTTTTCCAAGGTTCTAGCTTTGCTACAGGAGAATATTTTGAAACTCGCGGCTACCAGTCTCCACGCTGGAATGAACTTAAGCAGGCGGTTCAAGAATCGGGGATCCGTAATGGCTATTTAATGGCTGTCGCCCCTAATTCGAGTACATCTTTGATTGCTGGATCGACGGCTTCCATTGACCCGATTTTTAAGAAAGTATATGCAGAAGAGAAAAAAAACTATAAAATTCCGGTTACTGCACCAAATTTGAATCAAGAAACAACATGGTATTACAAATCTGCTCATCTGATTGACCAGCATTGGAGTATTAAACAAAATGGGGCCAGGCAAAAGCATATCGATCAGTCAATTTCGTTTAACTTATACGTGAATAATGACATCAAAGCAAAAGAATTACTTAATCTTCATCTCGCGGCATGGGAAAATGGACTGAAAACGACCTACTATGTGCGCTCGACTTCTAGTCAGTTAGAAGAATGTGAAAGCTGCTCAAGTTAACAGGAGGGAAAATTGTGACGAAATTAACGGCAAGAAAACTTTATGATGTAAAAGCGCCAAATGCTTCGACAGGAATCATCTTAGGTGAAAGCTCAAACGTATTGAACTGGGACGATGTTCGATTTCCCTGGGCATACCCGTTATACAAAAACATGCTTGGAAATTTTTGGACACCTTTTGAAATCAACATGAGTTCAGATGTTAAGCAATTTGCGTCATTGACAGAAGTAGAAGATGAGGCCTTTAAAAAAATCATTGGCTTATTAGCTTTTCTCGATAGTATTCAAACAGATTATGCGATGCACGTAGCTAAATATTTAACAGATTCTAGTTTAAATGCGCTGATGACGGTTTTAGCTTTTCAAGAAGTCGTTCATAATCAAAGCTACTCTTATGTGCTATCGAGTCTCGTCAACAAAGATGAGCAGGATGAAATTTTTGAATATTGGAAGCATGATCCCGTGCTAAGAGAAAGAAATGATTTCATCGCTCAAGGATACGAAGCGTTTCTTAGTAATCCAACACCACGAACTTTTCTAGAGTCGATCGTCTATGATGTGATTTTAGAAGGTCTGAATTTTTACTCAGGTTTTAGCTTCTTTTATCATTTGGCAAGAAATCAAAAGATGGTTTCAACGTCAACAATGATTAACTATATCAATCGTGATGAGCAGCTACACGTCTTTCTTTTTGCGAATATATTCAAAGAACTTCGACGAGAATTTCCTGAGTTACAAACGGCGGAGGTTGATGACTTTGTGCAACGTACATTTATAAAAGCGACAGAACTTGAAATCAAATGGGCGAATCATATTATCGGGGCACAGATACCAGAAATTCCGATTGATGATTTACATCAGTATATAAAATTCATGGCGAACAAAAGAGTCAATGAGCTCGGAATTGAACGTCCTTTTGAAGGACATCGCTCAAACCCGATGAAATGGATTAACGTCTATGAAGATGTCAATCAAGGGAAGACCGATTTTTTTGAACAGAAGTCGCGGCAATACACGAAAGTATCAGAAAATAATGGGTTTGACGATTTATAATTGTTGGAAATTGGGGGAGAAAAACAATGAGAGAGTTAGTTAAGTCATTTCAAGATATTGAACAAATCAAAAGTGAAACATTGAAAGAAAATGCGAATGTTGATGGGTATGCACCGTTAGGAAAAATGAATTCATTTGCGTCGGTTACTTGTAAATGGTACACAGATGAGTTTCTTTTATCAGAAACGACAAAACAAGCAGAAAAAGAAAACATTCTCTATATTCATGACAAAGATTTTTATCCAACAGGCACGACGACCTGCAGTCAAATCCCATTGGACAAATTGCTGGAAAGTGGTTTTTACACGGGACATGGTCGCATAAGGCCACCAAAATCTATTCAATCAGCGATGTCACTCGCAGCAATCATTCTGCAGTCGAACCAAAACAACCAGCATGGCGGGCAATCGTTCCAAAAATTTGACTATGATTTAGCCCCATTTGTACGGAAATCTTTTCTAAAAACAAAAGAACTCTTAGTGACTCATCATCCGTCCTCGTTTGAAGAAGATACGGAGTTAGAGAAATTTGCCTGGGAACAAACTCGAAAAGAAGTTTTTCAAGCATGCGAAGCTTTTATTCATAATGCCAACAGCATGCACTCACGTGGCGGCGGACAAGTTCCATTCGTATCGATTAATTACGGTACAGATACATCTACTGAGGGAAGAATGCTTGTCGAGGAATTGCTAAAGGCGACGCGAAATGGGTTAGGAAATGGAGAAACACCAATTTTTCCGATTCAAATTTTCAAAGTGAAGGATGGTGTCAATGGCCAAGACGGGGATGCGAATTTTGATTTATTTCAACAAGCAATTATCACGACTAGCCGTCGCTTATTTCCGAACTTTAGTTTTTTAGATGCGCCTTTTAATAAAAAGTATTTTACCGGAGATCCAGAAACAGAAGTTGCTTATATGGGTTGTCGGACAAGGGTGATGGGAAATATCCACGGAGATGAAACGTCTGTTGGCCGTGGCAATCTTTCCTTTTCTTCTTTGAACCTTGTTCGCCTAGCTCTTTTAGCTAAAGGTGACAAAAATAATTTTTGGGGAAGGTTATCAAAAGCAATTGAAACAGTTATTTTGCAGTTGCTTGATCGTTATCATTATCAAAGCAAGAAAGTTGCAGCAGAATTTCCATTTTTATTTTCACAGGACATCTGGAAAGGTGGACAACTTCTGCAAGCAAATGAACAAGTAAAAGATGTCATCAAACAAGGAACCTTAAGCATTGGCTTTATCGGGCTGGCTGAAGCGTTAACTATTCTAACTGGAAAGCATCATGGGCAATCGGAAAAATCGTTAGAGTTTGGTTTAAAGATTATTGCTAGAATTAGAAAAGAAGCTGATGCAGCAACCCAAAAATACCAGCTCAATTTTGGTGTAATTGCGACACCGGCAGAAGGGTTATCAGGGAAATTTGTCGGTGCCGATCGACAGCAGTTTGGCAAGATAGTCGGAGTGACGGATCGAGAATACTATACAAACTCCTTTCATATCCCTGTTCATTTTCCTGTGTCGATTCAAGAAAAAATCCGCTTAGAAGCCTCCTTTCATGAACTCTGTAATTCTGGGCATATCACATATGTAGAGCTCGACGGCAACGCCTGTAAAAATCCACAGGCGCTCATGCAAATAGTCAATCACATGAAAACTTCGGGTATGGGTTATGGGTCAATTAATCATCCCGTTGATCAGTGCCTCAGTTGCGGCTATCAAGGAGAAATAAACGTGGAATGTCCGTCTTGCGGAGAAACGGATGAAAATAAGCTACAACATATTCGACGAATAACAGGCTATCTTGTTGGAGACATGAAAAGATGGAATAATGCAAAGCGACATGAAGAATCAAGTCGGGTGAAGCATCAATGATTAGCGTCTTATCAGTTATTCATGATTCGATTGTCGATGGTGATGGCTTACGGACGACGATATTTTTTGCCGGATGTCCTCACCAATGTCTAGGGTGCCACAATCCCGAGAGCTGGCGCTATGAAAATGGGCAGCGTTATTCTGCTACTAATTTACTGGAAATTGTGATGGGAAATCCGTTGAATAATGTGACTTTTTCGGGAGGTGAACCGTTTCAACAAGCAAACGAAATCGTCCCGTTAGCAAGGGAATTAAAAATGAATGGCAAAAATATTTGGTGCTATACAGGATATACGTATGAGTGGTTACTCAAACACGGAAGTGAACGTCAACGAGAACTGCTAAACTATATTGATACCCTTGTGGATGGACCTTTCATCGAAGCGTTAAAAGATACGACATTATCTTTTTGTGGGAGCTCCAATCAACGAATGATTGACCTAAACAACTAAACTCTAGCTTATTTTTACCGGATGATCTGCCATTTTAAGGAGTAGATCCACTAAGCTTTCCAATTTCAAGAGCAGTTCAGATGAGTAGTTCAATACCATTCTTTTTTATCCAGGAAAAATAAACGATAACACAATTATTGTTGGGGTACTCTTAGCAATTATCCTATTTGGATATTTGACTCAAAGGGAATTCCAAGATGGCCAACAATCGGTTTCCGCTTATCAGGCCAAAGCTTACTTTTTCAATCAGCAAAGATAAGAGAACCAGTATCAAAATACTGAGATGATCAACTAAAAAAATTAATCAATTTACAAGAATAGAAAAATCTGCTATTATTCTTTTTAGAGTAAACAACTTAATAATAGACAAATAGGTTTCTTAAATGAGCATAGAATAATTCATTTGAGACTAAGAGGGAAGTTGGTGTGAATCCAACACGGTCCCGCCACTGTAAGCGTTGAGGAAGGTTATAAATATCCACTGTGTGTATCTGCATGGGAAGGGATAACCAACCGTTGATACGTGAGTCAGGAGACCTGCCTATTTGGTTTTAAGCTTCCTCGAGGAAAGGAGTGTTTAAAGTGCATAGGAATCTATTTCTTTATAGAGTAGATTGCAAATGTGTAACACTCAAGTCGATTGAGCATACATATGTGCCTTTTACATTCACGCTTTTCCTCTGGAATGGCGTTTTTTTGTTGCTCAAAAATAAAAGGGGGAAAAAAGATGAATTTCGTATTTTTAAAAAAGTGGGGTCTATTAGCTTTTGTACTTTTGTTAAGCATGGCGATTTTTGTAGGTTGTGGTCAACAAGATCAAGAACAGTCTGCTCAAGGTGAAGAGAATTCAACTGAAGAAGGAACGAATGATGATAATGAGGAGTTAGCAGAGAAAAGTGAAGAACTTTTTCCTGTTACGTTTACTGATGATGGAGGTCGAGAGGTTACGATTGAAACAGAACCTCAATCGATTGTTTCCATTCAAGCGAGTAACACAGAAATGGTCTTTGCACTTGGTTTAGGCGATAAAGTTATCGGCGTATCGGATTATTGTAATTACCCAGCCGAGGTGCTAGAGATTCAACAAGTTGGCGCACAAGATATCAACGTTGAACTTATTCTAACACTTCTTCCAGACGTGGTACTTGTAACCGATTATCATTTCAATAATTATCCAGAAATATTAGCCAATTTTGAAGAAGCGGGTATAAAGGTGATTGTTACAGGTAGTGCTTCGTCCTTTGCAGACGTTTATAGCATGATTGAAATGATTGCTACTGCTACTGGAAGTCAAGTTAATGGAGAAGAAATTATTTCTGATATGAAGCAGCGTCTTAGTGTTATTAAAGAAAAAGCGGCAGCTGTTACGAATAAAAAGACAGTGTGGGTCGAAGTTTCACCGGCTCCAGATATTTTTACGACAGGTAAAAATACATTTATGCATGAAATGCTTGAATCGATTCAAGCTATTAACGCTGCCGAAGCACAAGATGGCTGGGTTAGTTTGACGGAAGAAGAAATTGTTAAATTAGATCCCGAAGTGGTCATTACGACTTATGGATACTATGTAGATAATCCACGAGAGGAAGTATTAAACCGTGATGGATGGGCCGAAGTTCCAGCTGTCAAAAATGAACAAGTGTTTGATGTTGATAGCGACACAGTTACTAGACCTGGTCCACGTTTAATCGAAGGAGTGGAGACACTTGCTGACTTCATCTATCCGGAAATATTTAAGTAATAAAATTTTTTGGACGTATCTTTTAAGTGGAGGGGTTGTACTTGGTACAGCCCTCCTTGGTTTATTAGTGAGCAGTGTCTCAATACCAGTTCCAACGATTTTACATATTGTAGCGGAAAAAGCTTTTAGTTTGGGATGGCTTAATGATATTCCCAAAAACGAAGAAATGATTATTTGGAACATCCGTCTACCACGGGTTTTACTTGCTCTTTGTGTAGGAGCATCGCTAGCATTAGCCGGAGCTGCATTTCAAGGACTTTTACGCAATCCACTAGCAGATCCTTATACGATTGGAGTATCATCAGGTGCCGCTTTAGGGGCAGTGTTTGTTTTGTTTTTTCAGGTGACGATTATTGGCTTAGGAAGTTTTACACTCCCGATCGTTGCGATAATTAGTGGATTTATATCTTTACTCGTTGTGTTTGGCTTAGTTAGGTTAAGTAGTCGAAGTTTAGCTATTGAAACGATCATCTTAGCAGGAATAATCGTAAGTGCTTTTATTGGTTCGATTATCTCTTTGGTTATTTCATTGGGAGATCAAGATTCGATGATCCAGATTATCTACTGGTTATATGGTAGTGTGGGAATGAGGGGATGGAGTCACGTTCAACTTATCATACCTTTTATGCTTGTCGGATCTTTTATTCTGCTGATTCATTACCGTGAATTAAATGCACTGGCTTTAGGTGAGGACGCTGCTGATCATATTGGCGTCAATGTAAAGAAAGGGAAAATATTTATTTTAATTGGTGCTTCTTTATTAACAGGGTCTGCGGTAGCAGTATCTGGCTCAATAGGGTTTGTAGGTCTCGTGATTCCCCACCTAGTCCGTCTTGTCACAGGACCAAATCATCGACATGTTCTGCCATTATCGATGTTAGTAGGAGGAGCTTTTCTAATTTTAGCAGATTTAATTGCTAGAACTATTATTGCCCCGAAAGAACTACCAATTGGTGTCATTACAGGTCTAATAGGGGCACCAGTTTTTGCACTATTATTGATTAGAGAGAGAATTGGTAGGAGGTAGTAGCGATGATTGAACTAATTAATGTAGTAGGCGGATATAAAAATAGCCCGATTATTAAAGGGGTTAATTTAGAAATTGAAAAGGGTGAATTTTTTGCGCTCCTCGGGCCAAATGGAAGTGGTAAAACAACACTTTTTAAACTTATTACAGGGCAGTTACCTATTCATAAGGGGAAAGTTCTTCTTGCTGGAAAAGAAATTTTGTCGCTTTCAAAACTTGAAAAAGCAAAAAAAGTCGCAGTTCTAACACAAGAAGTTCAAGTTTCATTTGATTATACAGTCGAAGAAATCATTTGTCTCGGACGTTATCCTCATCAAAAAGGGATTATTAAACAATTATCAAAATTAGATTGGCAAGTCATTGACGATGTCATGGAACTAACAAAAATTAGCCAATATCGAAACACTCAATTCCGAATGATTAGCGGCGGTGAAAAACAACGGGTCTTATTGGCTAAAGCCTTGGCACAAGAACCTGAAATCTTGCTTTTAGATGAACCTACCAATCATTTAGATATAAAGCATACGTTTCAAATGTTAGATTTATTAAAAGAACGACAACAAAAAATGGGGCTAACTATTTTTGCCATCCTACATGATCTAAACGTTGCTTCTCTTTATGCAGATCGTATTGCCCTACTAGAAAAAGGGAAATTTCTAGAAGTAGGGGGCGTAGACACGTTAAGGAAAGAAGATCAATTAAAAAAGGTATATGAGGTCCAGGTAAAAACCCAATCACATCCCACTGTTCCGAAACCTCAGATTCTGATGACGCCACAACACTCAACTTTGAGTAATCATTTAGACTTTGATAGCTCCTATAAAATAGCTAAAAAAAATGAATATATTCACATTGAATTTAAGCAACCAATGCGAACCATTTCCAATGGTGTAATCGGAGATGGCATCCAGTGGTTAAGTCATTTTTGTAATTTTCATGTAGAAAAGCACTATAATGGCGAAAATCCTAAAAAAGATTTACAGATGTGGATGGACAAGTATCAAATCCCTCATCAGCAGGCCGTTGGAATGATGACTGCTGTTAATCTTGACGAAATGGTTCTCATAAAGCAAGAAATAGAAGATATTGAAATGATGGTAATTGTGACCGCAGGAGTTGCCAATGCCATTGATATCTCATCTGGTTATTCAACTGAAGCAATCAGTCAGATTGGCACAATAAATACGATGGTCTTTATAAATTCCTATTTTACCGACGGAGAGCTTTTAAATGGATACATGGCTGCAACTGAGGCAAAAGTTAAGGCCTTACAAGATCTAACGATAAAAGATTCTCAATCACATACAATTGCTACTGGTACACCCACAGATACCCTTGTTATTGCCCTTACGCAGCAAACAAAAAAGGGGCCCGAATCCAGAGTGGTTCTCGGAAAATTAATTGGTCAATTGGTCTATCAAGGAACAAAGACTGCCGTACGAAAATACTTAAAGAGGAAACAGAAATAATTGTTGTTACTAGAAAGGTGGAGCTCATTTTGACAGAACAGCGAATTGTAATTGCTGGTACAGGAAGCGGTGTCGGGAAAACGACGCTAACTATTGGTTTAATGTCAGCATTAAAAAAGCGTGGCTTAGTAGTTCAGGGATTTAAATGTGGACCTGATTATATTGATCCGACCTATCATACCGCGGTAACCAACCGAGTTTCTCGTAATCTAGATAGTTGGATGCTCACGAAAGATATCGTCTTAGATATTTTCACTCACGGTCGTAAAAATTCTGATATATCAATTATAGAAGGCGTGATGGGCTTTTTTGATGGAAAGAACCCTACAACAAATGAAGGAAGTACTGCCGAGATTAGTATGATTACAAAAAGTCCCGTAATTCTAGTTGTGAATTGCTCAAGTATGGCTCGAAGTGCTGCAGCTATTGTAAAAGGTTTTCAATTGTTTGCAGAGGGTCCAAATATTGTCGGGGTAATCGCAAATAAAGTCGGCAGCGAAGGGCATTTTCAGCTAGTCAAGACTGCCATTGAATTAGAATGTGACATTCCCGTAATCGGCTATTTGAAAAAGGAACTGAACATTGAAATCCCTGAGCGACACCTAGGACTAATTCCTTCAATTGAAAGAGGCGATCTTGATCCGTTTTTTGATAAATTAGGAGATTTGGTCCTTGAAACGATAGACATTGATAAGTTTCTTGAATTATCTGTTGCTGAACCACTAGCAGTAAACAAAAGACGATCGCTTTTTGAAAAAAAGATAGAACCTTTCGTCAGAATTGCGGTAGCAAAAGATGCGGCATTTAACTTCTATTATCCTGAAAATCTAGAGATCCTCGAAGCAAATGGTGTCGAAATCGTTTATTTTTCTCCATTAGCCAATGATCTATTGCCAGATGATGTTGATGGGCTCTATATTGGTGGTGGTTTTCCTGAAGAGTTTGCTGATAAACTTGCTTGTAATAGTAAAGCAAAACAATCATTGAAAGCAGCAATCGAAAACGGATTACCTACAATTGCCGAGTGCGGTGGCTTCATGTATTTGACGGATTCCATTGAAACAACGAAAAAGACAAAGCATGAAATGGTCGGAGTCATCCCAGGTAAAGTCGAAATGCAATCAAAATTAGCCGCAATCGGCTACAGAGAAATCAGTGGATTAAATAACAATTTTCTGCTTAAAAATGAAGTAGCCAGAGGGCATGAATTCCATTATTCTTCCTTTCAAATTTCTGACGAAGTCGATATCCCATATGCATATGAGACTAAAGGGATGAGAGGCATGAATAAAGAAGGCTATTTAACTTATAATTTAGTAGCAGGATACACTCATTTTCATTTTGCATCTTGTCTATCTATTGTTGAAAATTGGATTGAAAAATGTTTAGAGATTAAAGTTAATGCTTGAAAAACAGGTTTAATCAATCAACAATATTGATGTTAAGAAAAAGTTTTGAATAAAAGTTAGTCTACCGATGGATTTCCAATTTTTTAATTACAGGAGGTTTTCATGAGTAAAGAAAAACAAAACCAAAAAGGCTTAACGCTTGTTTATACAGGGGATGGAAAAGGGAAAACCACAGCATCTTTGGGATTAGCTCTCAGAGGAATAGGTCGAGGATTCAACGTAAAAATTTATCAGTTTATTAAATCACCGGAACGCTCGTATGGTGAACAAATCTCCCTGCGTAAATTGGGAGTTGAGATGGTTCAGCTTGGAATTGGATTCACTTGGACAAAAACACCTGAGGAACATAGAGAGGCTCTAAAGAAGGGATGGCCTATAGCAAAGCAAGCCGTTTTGAGTGGAGAATACGACTTAGTTATTTTAGATGAATTAAATAATGCTTTGGCCATTGATAAATTCCCAATAGAAGATGTTTTGCCATTAAGTGAAGTTATTGACATGATTAAAAATAAACCTCCTCATGTTCATCTCGTTATTACAGGGAGAGATGCGAAGAAAGAAATTAAAGAGTTAGCTGATCTTGTTTCCGTCATTGAAGTGGAAAAGCATTATTACAACGAGGGCGTACAAGCTGTTAAAGGAATAGAATTTTAGTTATTTCTGTGGAATGTATAGCTTAAAAGATAGAAAATCATTTTAACTATGCGAATTCTGGAATTTAAAATGTCTATATTGTTATGAGGATAGTAGAATCTCAAAAAAAAAAATACGGTGACCATTTGAGCCAGATACCCGTCATCTACAAAAACTTGTAATCAAGATATTTTCGAAGTCCTTCTTATAGTCACGATCTTCATCATACAAGTGCTATCCTTTAAAAGGGATAAGCGCTTTATTGCATTTTAGGTATTAGTTTAAGACACGCCAGTACCTAAGTAGTATAATAAGTCCATTATACGGATATACAAATTAATTTTAGTGACGAAGCGAGGAGTATCAAGTTAATGGGAAGTTCAAGTGGTTTACTAAATAAAGTAAGAAAAATATTTCCTTGGTTAAAAGGTCGAATTAATAAAACAGCAACAAATGATGCGAAACTAAAAACTATGATACTAACGTTATGGTTAATGACGCTCATCGCAGCAAGCATTGCTAGTTTGGCAATGCCTACAGGATTCGGTGTATATGTAGATCTTTTCATGTTTCTGTTCTTAAATACAGTTTTATTCTTTTTAACAACCGCTTTGATTGGTTATTTGCTGACATTATTATATGTTCCTTTACCACGGCTGTTTGTAGGAAGTATAGTTTATACTACCATCCTCACTTATTATATTTTAGTCGAAGCAAACTCAGGAGTTTTGTTTTCTTGGATTTTTACAGCGGTTTATTTACTAGTCGGTCTTTGCCTTGGGATTATCGTTACAATTTATCAATCGAACAGGATAACACCGATAAGAAAAGTTTTTGCATCGATGATTCCGGCGATTTTGATATTATTTGCATTCATATGGACTCCATCGATTGCAAATGATCATGTAGAGCGATCCTTTACAGAAAATGATTATATTGCCCCATTAACAATTGAAAATCCTGCTGAACTAGGAACGTACTCGATTCGAAATTTTACGTATGCAAATGGATTAGACAAGCACCGTCGAGAATTCAGTAATCATGCAGATGTCCTATCTGACTCCGTTGATGGTTCAGAATACATAAAAGAATGGCATCGTTTCAGAAAATTTTTCTGGGGATTTGATGAAAAAAAACTACCAGTTAATGGACGAGTCTGGATGCCTCAAGGTGAAGAAAAGTTTCCTCTCGTTTTGATGGTTCACGGAAACCATCGTATGGAAAATTTTTCTGATGCTGGATATGAATATTTAGGCGAACTATTAGCAAGTCGAGGCTATATTGCTGTATCCGTCGATCAAAATTTTCTAAACTATTCAAATTGGACAGGGATTCCTAAAAATGATATGAAGTTGCGAACGTGGGTGTTGATCCAACATCTATTACAAATTGATCAGTTTAAAGGAATGCCAGAATCACCGTTTTATCAAAAAGTAGATATGGACCGTGTCGCAGTTATCGGGCATTCTCGTGGTGGGCAAGCAGCAGCTATGGTGGCTGATTATCAGAAATGGTTTGATTCGGATCTTTCCCTAGCTGGAATGGAAAACATTAATGTCCAGGCTGTGATCGGAATTGCTCCTACAGAACGGAAAGCAGATGGTATGTGGCCTGAATTAAATAATGTGTCATACTTGACTCTACATGGAGCACGCGATGGAGATGTCCATAATTACCACGGTGACCGTCAATTTTCTAGAACATCGATAGAAGCTGATTCTGATAAGTTTAAAGCAGGTGTATATATTGCTGAAGCAAATCATAGCCAATTTAATCAAGATTGGGGCAAAATGGACCAGAAGCTTCCAGGCGGATTGTTTCTTAATAAGAATCAAATTATGGATCCTGATAAGCAAAGGGAAGTGGCTAAAGTGTATATTTCCGCATTTATTGAAAGTACCTTAGGCGGTAATGAACAGTATATTCCTTTGTTTCGTGATGTTCGTCATGGAAGTGAATGGCTTCCGAATACACAGTATGTGACTAGGTTTGAAAATAGTGAATTTCACCCTATAGTGAACTTTAACAAGACGAATAGTAAAACAAAATTTCCCAAAGGAATTACTGCTGAAGCAATAGGTTTTGATATTTGGGAAATAGAATCCGCAGTCAACCGATCTGGAAATAAAAAAGCAAAGCAAGGGATGGTGTTTGAATGGGAGAACACTGGAACTTACACATTATCTATTCCCGAGGATTATCGAATGGAATATTTAAACGGTTCCTTTGAAAGTTTCTATATCTCAATGGCAAATCTGGACGATGAAAATACGACTGACCCTAAATTAACTGTGACGTTTGAAATGAGCAATGGAAAAACAGCGAACGTTCCTCTCGAAAGGTATAAAGAAATTGCACCTTCTATCCACACTCAATATACGAGAAATCGCTATTTAGAGGATATTTTTAGAAAAGGAAAGTATAGCGTAGCAACTGAGCCAGTATTTCAAACGTATGAAATACCTATGGAATACTTTAAAAAATTGAATCGAGACCTTAAATTGCAAGAAATTGAAAGAATAACAATATCTTTTAAAAATGGACCGGGGAAATTAATGGTGGATGACATCGGCTTTGTAGGATATGAGTAAATGAGGGAGTTTTTTGTTAAAAGTTAAAAGTAAATTTGACTATTTTAAGTTAATATTGGCATAGTACTTCTTCTATTTCTATAAAATGTAATAGCATAGTGGAAGGAGGTTACCAGATGAAAATTGACGGAGTCTTTGAAGGTGGCGGTATCAAAGGGCTAGCCCATATAGGTGCAATTTCGGTGATAGAAGAAGCTGGCTATAAATGGGAGCGTCTAGCTGGAACTTCAGCTGGTTCAATTATTGCAGCTTTGTTAGCTGTTGGTTATCGTGCATCAGAGATAAAGGACTTAATGTTAGATTTTCCTTACGAAAAGATTGAACAAAGAGGAATGCTTGCTAAGTTTCCTTTAGTAGGACCGATATTAAGTCTACTGTTTAAAAATGGGATTTATAAGCTTACTGTTTTGGAACAGTGGATGGAGCAAGCCTTGAAGAAAAAAGGGAAAACGACCTTTGGTGATTTACCCGAAAATAAACTAAAAATAGTGATTACTGATATTTCTAATAATAGAATGTCGATTTTACCAGATGATCTTCCATTTTACGGAGTAGATCCACTAACTTTTCCAATTTCAAGAGCAGTTCAGATGAGTAGTTCAATACCATTCTTTTTTATCCCAGAAAAAATAAAGGATAATACAATTATTGATGGGGGTGCTCTTAGCAATTATCCTATTTGGATATTTGACTCAGCCGGAATTCCAAGATGGCCAACAATTGGATTTTGCTTATCAGGACAAAGCTTATCTTTTCATCCATCAAAAATAAGGGGACCAGTATCAAAAACTTTAGCAATTATTCGGACAATGCTTGATGCCCATGATAAGCAATATATTGAGAAGAAAGCTGCTGTACGAACGATATTTATAACAGGAATCACAGTAGGTGCTACTGATTTTAAAATCTCTCAAAAGGATAAGCAAGCTTTAATAGAGGTGGGTAGAAACTCTGCAAGCAAATTTTTACAACAATGGGACTTTCAAAAGTATATAAAGGAATACCGGATTAATAAAATAGACAATAAAATAGACGATACAAAAATTAATATAAATAAATATACATTAAATAACAAACCTATTTTAATAAAAGTTAAGACTCGTGAATAAGGTATTTACAAAAAAGATAATGGAGCAGTATGATAAATTTGAAAATTATATTTTATGGTGCCATTATGAAGCAGAATTTTGTTGAGATAAAGCGTAATCAACTAAATTCTGCAAACTTTAATCGTGATTGATACTTGCATAAACAGCCAAGTATTATTTTTTTGTGCAATTGTATTCACTAATTGCCACGTTACTTCACCACTATCAATAACGCGTATACCCATTGAACATTCCCCGCATCAAACTTGCAAAAACTTCAATTAATTAGCCACTTGATCACATTAATATTAGCGATTTTTATTTATGATAAAATGGGATAAAATGAAATTATGGTAATTTGTTGTTTTCCAAAAAATCTTATCGAAACTATCAGAGAATCTTCGATAAGTAAAATTGGTATTTTTAGTGCTTCTGCAGCAATTAAAAAGTGAAGGTGTTGTACATATGACAAACTTGATTAATACGCAATACAAGGAACTAATAGCCTGCTTCGCCGAAATAGGGTTCACACTTGACTTCAACATAGTAAAAAGCAAATCTTACACTGATGTTGATAAAAGCATAGCTGATGACCTATACAAAAAATATCTAGACAATCATAATTTAATGCTCTTCTATTATGGTTTTATCGAAAAAACCGAAAAAATGACCGTGTCAATGGAATTTTTACATAGCATAAGCAACAAATTTATTAAAAGTCTATCAAAAACACCGACGATCGAATTGAGTCGTGAGCAAACTTTCATAACACCGACGGGTGACGAAATTAAAGAGATATTAGCTAACGTTCCTTTTATGATTGGACAAGAATTCATAAACAAACAATGGATTGAACAGTTATACCAAAACCTATCAGCTGTTTTTTCTCAAGAAATAGGAGCCTATCAGGGTACCGTTGCTGAATTTTTGATGGAACATAACTCGAATATCAATGTTGTTGGTAGGGTATTCTTTCATTTAGTAGAAAACAAATCTGATACGTATCCATTTGCCTTCTTAGCAACCTACAGCACGGGGGGAATAGGTGACAAAAAAGCTGCCCACACACCGCTCAAACATGCATTGCTCGAATACAAAGGCCAAAATGATCGTCTCTTAAAATTACTAGCAACTGTTAGCAAGGCAGCCCAAAAAAGTGATTTCATATCTGAATTTATCGAGAGCGGCGAGCTGTTTAGTCCACTCCAATTCACAAGCAAAGAAGCATACACCTTTTTAAAAGAAATACCTTTATACGAAGAATCAGGTATTCTCTGCCGCATCCCAGATTGGTGGAAGAAAAAGAGCAACTCACTAAAGCTTTCTGTTAAAGTTGGCGAAAAACAACCTTCAATGGTTGGCATGGATGCACTCCTGAATTTTGATGCAGAGATATTTTTTGGTGATGATAAAATTACAGAGGAAGAGATCAAAGCGTTATTAGCCGAATCGAGTGGGTTATCGTTTATTAAAGGAAAATGGATCGAAGTTGATCACGAGAAGCTCCAAGCGACATTAGCAGCCTATGAAAAAACAAAAGAACTGACAGAAAGTGGCGAATACAATTTAGCAGAGGCGCTGCGTTTACAGTTGAATGCGGCTGATATTTTAGATATCAATGAAGCCGATGTTAGCCTCGAGGTAGCAAACGGTGAGTGGCTCAAAAGTATAACCGCAAAACTTACGAACATTTCATTAATTGATAATATTGCCGTAAGCGATGACTTTAAGGCAACGCTAAGGGAGTACCAACAAAGTGGGTTAGACTGGTTAAATTATATGAAGAAGCTAGGATTCGGTGCTTGTCTTGCGGACGACATGGGGCTTGGCAAAACTGTGCAAATTATTGCTTTGCTTGAGCATAGTAGAATCAATACAAACGGTACAAAATCACTCTTGATCATTCCAGCTTCGCTAATGGGTAATTGGCAAAAAGAAATAGAAAAGTTCGCGCCGCGACTAAACTATAAAATGATTTACAGTACAAAAGATAAGCTTGATTTACATGCGATTCATACTCCAGACACGATAGATAATTCAAACAAAACAGAAATAAAAGGAGACACGGTTGTCAGCGACACCCCAGACTTATATATAACGACCTACGGTATGGCTGTGCGAATCGAGGAATTCAAGTCGGTGGAATGGGATTTGGTTATCTTAGATGAGGCACAAGCGATTAAAAACCCCAATACGAAGCAAACAAAAGCTGTCAAAAAGCTAAAAGCAAAATCAAAAATAGCGATGACAGGGACACCGATTGAAAACAGTTTGGGCGATCTTTGGTCATTATTTGACTTTTTAAATGCAGGATTACTTGGAACTGCAAAGGAATTCACACAATTCACGAAAAAATTAAAGGATGGCGAAGCTGATTATTCAAAGTTACGCGCCGTTGTCAATCCATTTATATTGCGGCGCTTGAAAACTGATAAAACTGTTATTGCTGACCTGCCAGACAAATTGGAGATGAAAGCATACGCTAAGCTCACGAAAAAACAGGTTGTTTTATACAAAAATTTAGTTAAGGAGCTAGAACAAAAATTAGCGAACTCCGAAGGGATCCAGCGTAAAGGCTTGGTTTTAGGCAGTATTATCAAATTCAAACAAATTTGCAATCATCCAGACCAATTCTTGGGACAAACAGCTTACAAACAAATTCATAGTGGGAAATTCGAGAGATTACTAGATCTATGCGAAACGATCTATGAAAAAAGAGAACGCGTGATCGTTTTTACACAGTTTAGAGAAATGACCGAGCCAATAGCCGATTTTCTAGAAACAATCTTTCAGCGTAAGGGGCTGATTTTGCACGGAGGAACACCTGTAAAAAAACGGTCAGAATTAGTTGATACGTTTTGTGGGGAAGAATATGTTCCGTATATGGTGCTATCACTTAAAGCGGGTGGGGTGGGATTGAATTTAACTGCGGCTAACCATGTGATCCATTTTGACCGCTGGTGGAATCCGGCAGTTGAGAACCAAGCAACCGACCGAGCGTTTCGGATCGGACAACAAAAAAATGTGATGGTTCATAAATTTATAACACCGGGGACAATTGAAGAAAAAATCGACATGATGATTGAGGAAAAAAGTAAACTAGCTGGAGATATCTTAGCATCATCGGGGGAAAAATGGATAACAGAGCTTGACAACAAGCAGTTGCTGGATTTATTCACTTTCGCAGAGGCAGGTGAGAAATAATGTCATTCTATAATCAGTTTCCTGAATATATACCCGTTGCCCAAAAGAAAGAAAATGCAAAAAAACAAATTGAAAAGCTAAGAAAGAAAAAACCTAATATAGCACCGATTGTTATTGAAGGAAATTTGATAGCGAGAACATGGTGGGCTAAAGCTTGGAATAAAAATCTAGAAATTTATGCCGATTACAGCAATCGAATCGCTCGTGGGCGTAGCTATGTAAGAAATGGTGCTGTTCTAGATTTGCAAATAACAGAAGGTGTCGTGAAAGCTCTAGTTCAGGGAAGTGATCAAATGCCCTACGAAATAAAGATTACCATAGAACCATTCTCAAACGAGAAGTGGGACAGTATGCTTCTCGTTTGCAATCATAAAATTGACAATTTGGAAGAGCTTGTCGAGGGAAAATTCCCGAAAGAGCTAGAAGAGATTTTTACATTAAAAGGGAAAGGGCTGTTTCCAACCAAAACGGAGATAAATTTTGACTGTAGCTGCTATGACTCGGCTCAAATGTGCAAGCATGTTACAGCTTCCTTGTATGGTATTGGTGCAAGATTCGATGAGGACCCGATATTATTTTTTAAATTACGCAACATTGATTTTGAAGTCTTACTCAAGAAAACAGTCGAACAGAAAATGCAAAGCCTACTTGAAAATGCAAATAAAAAAAGTGCACGTACGCTTGACGATAAAGATGTTTTTAATTTATTTGGAGTCTAATCTAAATGCAACCGAAGGAAAGGGGAATCCAGCGTTTTTTTGAATATCAGGATAAAAAAAATCAGTCCGCTCATTCAATCCGAGGAATAGTTCCCTTTAATTTGGTAACGATAAAATAGATGTTGACACAATCATTTAGGGAGGGTTTCACAAATGAGCTTTTTAGATATGTTCAACGAAAAGGAAGATAATAAAAAAGAGGTACGTAAGGAAAAGCCAGTTACAGATACAGAATTTGCACAAGACGAGGCACATCTGGATCTTCGCCAAGAAGAATTAGATATCCATAAACATCGGTCTGAAACAGGCGATGTTGAAATTCATAAAGTTATCGTCGAGGAAGAAAAATCAGTTAATGTTCCCGTTTCCCATGATCAAGTGATAATTGAAAGAAAAGCTGTAGACCGTGAGGCAACGGATCAACCAATTACAGAAGAAGAAACTCTCCACATTCCAGTCACCGCAGAAGCGGTTGATGTCGAGAAACATACAGTCGTCACTGGTGAAGTTTCTGCCCATAAGCGGTCAGTAGAAGAAACGGAATCAGTAAATGATGTCCTTCATAAAGAAGTTGCAAATGTTGAAACGCATGGTAATACAGATGTTATTAATCAAAATGAATAATGTTTCAACCTACTTAATTCACATTAAGTAGGTTTTTTTATTTTTGATATCAATTAATTTCATAATGCAGATTCTGCGCCACTAGGTGGCTTGATGTGGCTAGGTTTTGGTATTATCAAATTCATTCGAATGGGTATACTAAAAAAACTTATCTTTTTTGGAGGAGCTAGTGGCCTATGGGTAAATTTATTATTATTGGCGCAGTAATCGGGGGTTTGATTGGTTGGTTAATCGGTTTCTTTGTCTTTTCAGGAATTGTGCTTGGAGCAGTTGTGGGGGTGATTTTCGATGCTTTGCATAATAAAAGAAAGAACAAATCAACAGAAGCTACAAACGAGGTACAAAAGATGCAGCTTCGAGAAGAGCACTTGGATATAAAAAAAGAACGAATTAAAACCGGCGAAGTAAATATTCACAAAGAAATTGTCGAAGGGCAGAAAACATTCACTGTCCCTATTAAGCGCGAGGAAATGGTTATAGAAGCAGGGAGTGACGAAGAAATTCGGATTCCACTCAAAGAAGAAGAAATTGACATTGAAATAACCAAACACTTTGTTAAAGTGGGTGAATTATCCATCTCAAAACAGCAAATTGAAGAAATCAAAGAAGTTAAAGCAACGTTAAAAAAGGAAACTGTAAGAGTCGAAACTCATGGAAATACGGATGTGAAAGATAAGTAGGATAATAAGAGGTATAGGCATTGAATGGCTCTTTTGAAACGTTGAGCCATTCCCTCCTATACTATTCTCAATGTTTTAATAGTTAGTTTATAAAAACTTCTTACTTTGATAACAATTTGGTAACAATTTTCCTTTATATTTAAACTAAGTTCAAAAGAACATTTAAGTTAAGAAGCGAAGAGGGGTATTAAAAATGAAATTGAATAAAACATGGGTATTAAGTTTTTCCCTTGCCGTATCTTTATCTTTAATTGCTGCTTGCAGTGATGTCGATGAATCAGGCAAAGAAAATAATGAGGAATCAGTAACGCAGGAGGAAGGGTCGGCCAATCTGGATGGTGGAGAAAGTGCTGAACAGATGGAAATGACAGAGCCAGACTTAGAAGGTATTCCTGACGTTGTAGCAGAAGTAAATGGAAAAGAAATAACGAAAGAAGAATTTGAAATTGCTTACACAGGTCAATTTATGCAAGCGTCGATGCAATCACAGATGACAGGGGAAGTGGTTGACCAAGATCAATTAAAAAAACAGATTGCAGAAAGTATGATTGGTTCGGAACTCCTCATACAAGAAGCAAACAGCCGTAGTTTTAAGGTATCAGAAGATGATATCGAAAAAATACTAGATGAATTAATAGCACAAAATGGGCTTGAATCGAAGGATGAATTTATGGCTGTATTCAAAGAACAAGGCATGGATGAAAAAGAGGTTATGTCTCTGCTTGAAATACAAGTAAAAATAGATCAGCTTATTGCTAGTGAATCTGGTGACATCAAACCAACGGACGAAGAGCTAAAAGAATTATATGATCTGATGGTCGTCCAGCAAGAGCAAATGGGTGGAGAAGCTGATATCCCATCTTTTGACGAAATGAAACCAGATCTTATAAAACAAGTACAGAGACAAAATGAAGCAGAAGCATCTGAAATTCTTGTTGAAAGACTTCGTAAAGATGGAGACGTCACTAACAATTTATAATATTTTAAAAAAAGAAATTTTATTTGGTAACAAGTTTACTTGTGAAGTACAAAACAGGAAAACGCTGACCAATTCACATAAAAAAGACTTTAGAGAAATTAATCTCTAAAGTCTTTTTATATAATGTAAAAGTGGGGCTTGTCCCTGGATTGATACGGAGCGCCATCTTTCCTACTTCAGTTAGTCGGAATGGATCAAGCACTGCATATGCTTTGGACGAGAGAATTTTTTGAAGCAAAAGAAGAATGCCGAATTCCAAAGCTATTTTTTTCTGGTCAATAGGCTTGGTTCAGCTAGTGAATTAATTATCGCAGCTGTTGTGTTTGATAATAAGTTATTAAACATGATATAAATGTAATAGAAGTGGAACATTTGACCTTATATTTTTGACTAAGAGTTTGAAGTTGTATCCATAGTGAGAGGATTTGAGTTTGAAATGATAGATAATTTTTGGCGTGATTTACCACGGCCATTTTTTGTACTTGCACCAATGGAAGATGTGACAGATGTTGTTTTTCGTCACGTAGTAAGTGAAGCCGGTCGACCGGATGTATTTTTCACAGAGTTTGCAAACTCGGATAGCTATTGTCATCCAGAGGGTATTAAAAGTATGCGTGGCCGTTTGACTTTTACAGAGGATGAACAGCCAATGGTGGCACATATATGGGGGGATAGTCCCGAATCTTTCCGTCAAATGAGTATTGGCATGGCAGAGCTAGGATTTAAAGGCATTGATATTAATATGGGCTGCCCTGTACCGAACGTGGCATCGAGAGGGAAGGGTTGCGGCCTTATTCTCCGTCCAGACGTTGCGGCAGAACTTATTCAAGCAGCAAAAGCGGGCGGACTGCCTGTCAGTGTGAAAACACGACTTGGCTTTAAGGAGCTTCACGAGTGGGAGGAGTGGCTAACGCATATATTAAAACAGGATATTGCGAACCTTTCTATTCATTTACGTACAAAAAAGGAAATGAGCGAAGTAGATGCGCATTGGGAGCTAATTCCGGAAATCAAAAAATTACGTGACCGAATCGCACCAAATACACTACTAACAATCAATGGAGACATTCCTGACCGTCATACTGGGCTGCAGCTTGCTGAACAGTATGGTATTGATGGCGTTATGATCGGGCGAGGTATTTTTAAAAATCCTTTTGCTTTTGAAAAAGAGCCAAAAGAGCATAGCACTAAAGAATATCTTGATCTTTTAAGACTGCAGCTTGACCTTCAAGATCAATATGCGGATGTACTGCCACGACCAATCACAGGACTTCATCGCTTTTTCAAAATTTATGTCAAAGGATTTCCTGGAGCTGGTGAATTAAGGAATCAATTGATGAACACGAAATCAACAGATGAAGTACGTGCGTTGCTTGATAACATTGGAAAAGAAGTTGATGGGACGGGGAAATGATGTAACTCTTAAAAAGTAAGAGAAATAAAAAAAGAGACCAAAACCAGTAGTTAATGGAGGTTGGTCTCTTTATGATACAACCACGTAACAGCAAGAGGAATGCACATGATGCCAGTAGCAGAGCTCATTATAGGTAATGTAACAACAAAACAAACAAGGAACTGGCACAGTGTGTAGACTGTTAATAAAGATTTAATAATTTTAAGAACGATTAGGTCTCAGCATGGGGATTTTCCATTGAGACCTTTTTCGTTTACAGAGTTTTTTGCTTATTCGGCAAACAAGACAGTTATTTTTAAAAAGAACGATAACCTACATAAAAATAGATGTATTAACCAAAAATATTCAACATATTAACTTTTATTAGACAACTCGATATTGTGCATATAAGCATTTTGGTATCGTTTTTTTATATAATGGTCGCCACATAGTAAAAAAGAAAGGGTATGAGTGTATTATGATTCCTACATTAATTCGATTAGGTACGGTTTTAATATCTTGGACTTCACTAATTTTTTTACCCAGAAAGTCATTTTACAAGTATTTACCTGTTTCACTTTTTACTTCAGTGCTTGTTTTAATTGTCTGTGCCTTATCAATACAATATAAATTTTGGGTTATTAAGGGTAATAAGACGACAAGAATACTAAATGATTTAAGTTTTGTATTTGGTTCATTTTTTGCAGGGACATTGTGGATATTTCATTTAACATTTGGGAAATTCAAGCAATATGTTGCCCTTAATTTAATTGCCAATTTACTTCTTTCATATCCACTCACTTATATCTTCCAGAAGTTAAATGTATATAAGTTAGTAAATTTAAGAAGTAAGTACCTATTCCTTATTTATTTTTCCTTTTCTTTTTTAATATATGGTTACCAAATGCTCCTAAACCGATGTTTTTCGTTTTACAGTAAACGTGATGTTTAGCAGCTAATATAAAAGTCCAACGTCTAATCCACATGGAGGGAGACTAATGAAGAATCATTTAATCATTAGGCGATAACATCATGAGTGTTTCCGACAAACCACTAGTACGTAGTACAGTTAATCGTTATTCAAATGCAGCTGTAGTAAAAAGGAGCCAAGCAAAAGGATTAAGACATAGCCATGCAAGCTACCTTATTAATCAGCACAATATAGACGTCTTAGTTATATCGATAGGATTAGGACATTCTAGTCCAGACATAACATTAAAACACTATGCTCATTTGTGGAGTCGAAATGATGAAGTTGTCGCTGATGCAATTAAAGGAGATATTGAAATCAATCTAGCAAGTAAATCTCTTATTGAATTTTATGGTAACCAGCATATTAGAAAATGAAAAAACGTCCTAGGATAAATATATTCTAGGGCGTTTTTTGTGGAGTGGAGGAGTAGAAATGGTGATGGTAGGAACTTCAAATGCAAGAAAGCAAAGGAATGCAGTAGTTATTACGATTCCAGCTAAATTTGGAATCGAAGTAGGACAAAAATTTTATATTATTAAAGAAGATGATTCCCTCCGATTAATTCCTGAGACGGAAGATTTTTTTCAAAAAGCAAAAGAATTAAGTATAGATCAAGATTTGAGTGAATTTAATGAAAAATATGTACCTTAAAAGAAGGCGGCAAACTGATGATAAACAAAAAGCAGTCATTACAGTTGAATCGTATGACGAGGAATTAAATCGTTACAGTAAGTCAGAATATGTTATCATTAGTAGAAATTAGTATAATAATTAACCAAACAATCATTAGCGTGTAAAATTGTATACTCTAATAGTGTTAAGCCTTACTTACTTAGTAAAAGTTAATGTGAACGGGCTAAGAGGAAACAGTAGGGTAAATACAATCAATATTTACAAATTAAAGCAGATAGATGACTCTGATTCGACGCATGAGTTTATTGGCGAAATTTCAAACAAAGAATATTTAAAAATAGCTCAAGCAGTTTCTTTGAACTTTAATTTTCCATTGTAGAAGAAGATCTTTTTTCATTTGAAAGTTTAAAAATTATATTAAGGATGTTTTGCTGACTCCCTCGAAAAGGTCTATTTAAGGTGTCCTATCGTCTAATGTAGAATACCCTTAATGCGTAGATGTATAGTTTGAATAAACATTGATTAAAAAGAACTCGTTGACCAAAATTAAATAAGGGAGGATTTTGAATGGGGAATTTTAAAAGCATTATGGATAGTCTAGAAAAGAATAAAAATAAATTGGTTCTATGTCAAGAATTCGGACAAGTTAAATATAGAAATTTCCTAGTTGAATAATTTTTTCGAAACTACAAAACTTTAATGATTTAACTTACGAAAGCGTTTTCGTAGTCATACGGTGACTTCATACCACAATATTCATGGATCCTGACGGTGTTGTAAAATGTTTCTATATACTCAAACACTAGTTCATGCGCGTGTTTAAGGTTTTTAATGACATAACGGTTAATCCATTCTCGTTTAATTAAGGCATGAAATGACTCTATACATGCATTGTCCCATGGATTCCCCTTGCGTGAATAGCTGCGGACAAAGTTTGCAGCTGGTGTAGCTTCAATATAGTTTTTAGATACGTATTGGCATCCACGGTCACTGTGTATAACCACGGGTAGACTGATTTTACGGTTTTTCTTGGCTTTCTCAAGAGCTTTTAGTACATGTTCTGTGGATAAACTATCCGATAGCTCCCAACCTATTATTTTTCTTGAATATAGATCCATGACACTAGTTAAGTAGACAAATCCAATTACTGTGTGAATATAAGTTATATCTGTGACCCAAACGGCATTTGCTACTGGTGGTCTGAAGTCTCTATTTAAAATGTTTTTAAGCTTATTGTCGAAGTCAGGATCAATGGTTGTTCTCACATATGGGCGAACCCAGATGGCTTTTATTCCTTCTTCTCTCATGTAGTTACCCACGGTCTTCGTTGTTATCTCATGGCCTCTTGACTGAAGTATGGAAGCTATTTTAGGTGCTCCATATATTTGATGAGATTCATTGTAAATCTTTATTATTTCCGTTTTTATGGCTTGTTTCCTTTTTTCTTGATTAGATATTGATCTCTTAGACCAGCTATAATATCCTGATGAAGAAACGTCTAAAAGTTTAAGCACACTGTTAACAGATATCTTGCGCTCCTTCGATAAGTCCATTGTTTCTTTAAAAATAGACTCTGTTAATTGTTCAGTATGCCGATAGCCTTTTTTAAGATTTCTAAGGCATCCTTTGAGTCCTTTAATTCTTTCTTTAGACGGGCAACTTCCTTCTCTGAATCTGAATTAAAATTACCTGATCCTCTGTGGTTAACTACACCATCATTTTCTTTTGCAGCTTTGACCCACTTGCTTAAAGTGGAGTGACCTATCTTCAAGTCCTTTGCGACTTGTTCAATGCTTTTATCAGATGAATAATAGTGATTAACAGCGTCTTGCTTAAACTCAGCACTATAACTTTTACCTCGATTCCCCATAAATAGTTCCCCCCTAGTTTAGTAATTTTATTCTATACTAATCTAGGAAATATCTCTATTTCGGTTGTCCTATTTTTATTCTAGCATCAAATTAGTTGAAAATACAAAAAGGCAAAAAGAAAAAATAGAGAAACGAAAAGAAGAGGATAAAAGAAAAAAAGAGGAAAAACGGAAAAAAGACAAACCTAAATTAATAATAACAGGAATTTTACTTGTTGTATTATTTTTATTTTTAGGGGTTATGAGTTTCTTTGAAGATGATGAGAGTAAAGAAGTAGATACTAAAAATCAAACGGAAGAAAAGAGAGATACTGATAAGTTAGCTAAAGAAGAAGAGAGGGAAAAGCGAGAGGTTGATAAATTAGTTAAAGAAAAAGAAAGAGAAAACGAGGTAATAAAATCAATCTATGATGATGCCGTTGGTGAACTAGCTTATGACATATTTAAAGATTTGGACAAAGAAGGATTTGAAGCTGAGTTTATTCATGCAACATCCAGACAAGATTTTACCACAGTTGTTCAATTTGAAAGTGATTCTGAAGATGAGGAAACATACATTCCATGGGTAATTACAGAGCTGAATTCATTCGATTCAGACGAGAAATATGCGTCGTTTTACATAAACACGGAAGAAAACATGGATGCTGACACAAAAAATCTTAAAAATGAAAAAAAACTAACAGATAAACTAAGTCCCTCATTTGCATGGGGAGCTGTAAGTATGTATGGTAAACACGAATTTCCATATGGTTTTAAGCTTAAAGTATCTAAGATGTTAGCAGAAGAAGCAATTGATGAAAAGACTTGGTTTCTTAAAACAAATTGTCACATTAAAAATAGCTCAGGGGTGTGGAATGAAAATGCTATATGTGAAGCAGAAGTTACAGGAACAAATGAAGCACCTAATGTAATTTCTTTTAATGTTTATAATCCTGGTAAACCATAGAAATCCCTTGATTTTAATTGGTTTTCGATAGTTTTATCATTACAATTTTCACTGGTGTAGGCTTTTTTATAGCACCTGTTATCTTCTCACCTACTGTTTTTGTAAAGCATAGCCATGAATGGTATTGATCGAGTAATTTTTTTCAACTTCAATATACATTATATAATCATCAACCGCTGCTGTAAAATTCATCTGTAAAAACCTCCAAAGTATGTTAATTATCGGTCGTACCTGTCACTTATGGGACGTACCTAAGACTTATGGGTTCGAACCAAGCACTTAGTGAGACAGTCCTATTAATTATCGTCAAGTTGAAGGTGCGTGGTTTACGATAACGTTTATTATCGGAACAAGAGGCATTACTTATTGTCCCTCCGCCGTTTGTATCTAGTTTACATAATATATATTATGATGACCAACTAAAATTTAAGTTAATATATCTCAATCGCAAAGTAAACTTCTAGTTTTGAGACAAGATATAAAAATTCCTTTAATGAATATTATAATTAATCTCTGATTTTATAGAATACCTTAATAATACATTCTCGGTCAGCTTTTTTTGTAGCAACATAACATCTTCAATTTCTCTAACCGCACCCAAACCAAATTATTCATGAGATCACAATTCAAAAAAATTTGCCATTTACTTACCTCATAAACGCTTCATGAGGACACAAACTTAAGGCTTGCGGATTTTTCTATCCTCAAGCCTTAAGTTTTCCTAAATACTATGTGATTTCCACTTCTAATTATCTTGGTATTAATTTTAATACGTATTTTTAGATTTTTACCATGTTATCTGAACTATCTAATTGCGGCATACCTTCGGACAAGATCTCGCTTTCTTCTCTGCACTCTGTCCGAACAAGGCATACCTTCGGACAAGATCTCACTTTCTTCTCTGCACTCTGTCCGAACAAGGCATACCTTCGGACAAGATCTCGCTTTCTCCTCTGCACTCTGTCCGAACAAGACATACCTTCGGACAAGATCTCGCTTTCTCCTCTGCACTCTGTCCGAACAAGGCATACCTTCGGACAAGATCTCGCTTTCTCCTCTGCACTCTGTCCGAACAAGGCATACCTTCGGACAAGATCTCGTTTTCTCCTCTGCACTCTGTCCGAACAAGACATACCTTCGGACAAGATTGATCATCAAGGAGGTATGAAGTGGTAAATAGTCTGTCATTCATTGGTAGACATTTTGTAATTCAGCAGTAAGAACTATGTTAAGGATGGGACATTTCATTGGCTCTCACCCAATTGTTTATATTTTGCCGATATCTTCATTTCGACGTTCGATTCCCGGCATACCTGGAACCCAATTTGCTGGGACTCCTAAATTAGTTTGTCTACCGTATTGGATCCCCTGTAGTAACCGCATGATTTCGTACGTGTTTCTGCCGACCTCACGTGGGTAGATTAATTTTGATACGATAACTCCTTCGGGATCAACAATCACTGTTGCTCTATAGGCTACACCAGAATCTTCATCAAACACCCTGTAAGCACGACTTATTTGATGATTCCGGTCGCTAATAAGAGGAAACTTCACCTGACTTGCAGTTGGAGAAATATCAACAAAGATTTTGTGAGCATAGACACTGTCAGTACTAATACCAAAAATTTCAGCATTTAATTGTTTTATTTGAGGATAATGAGCAGCAACTGCTGCTAACTCAGTTGGTCAAACAAAAGTGAAATCACTAGCATAAAAAAATAAAATCCTCCATTTCCCATGATAATCTTCACTATTTAAAGTTTTGATTTCCCCATTCACATAGGCTTCAGCAGAAAAAGCAGGAGCTGAATCATCTCTGCTTGCACAAAATGGTAACGGATAATGGGTGATTTGTTCGGTATTTAATTTCATTTGTTTTGTATGTTCTTCCATCCTAATCTAATCATCCTCTCTTATAATCTTTTTAGAAATATAATAAAGCATATTGACCTGTATGCTAGGTTATACTAATCAACATTAGTTTATAATCCATGAAACCATCCTTGATTAGATTGCTTAGGTTACCTATAAACCTCTCCCCTAGTCAATATATGGTATGTCGTTACCGAGAAATTGGTATATAGGTTTTTACCCAAATTTAGCAAATTGCGATTGGTTAAATTTAAATTTTTTGATAGTCCCTTATCCCTATTTTGTGTAAATATGCTAAATTGTCACTTAAAAATTTAGCAAACGCATGCAACTCCTCTATATTAATAAAACAAGAACTACTGATTGAATAATAATTCCTTTAAAGGGAAAATTATAATTATAATCAATTTTTCGGAGGTAATGACTATGTTAACCAATCACAAAATAGAATTAACATCGGCAGAAATTGGAAGTATTTGGACAAATTATATGAGTGATACTTCGGCAATTTGCACAATTGGAAGCTTCTTGGACCATGTTGAGGATACAGAAATTCGTGCCGTCTTAAAAATTGCAGAACGGCTATCTAAATCACACGTTCAAAAACTAGAATCATTTTTCAACGAAGAACAACATCCTATTCCACATGGATTTACAGTAAAAAACGATATTAATAAAGAAGCACCGCGTTTATATACAGATGATTTTTTCCTTTTCTACATACAAAATTTAGGTAAAATGGGTATGGAATTTTATACAATGAGTTTATCTAGTTCAGCTCGTTTGGATACGTGTGAGTACTTTACTGAATGTATAAATGAATCGGCAAGACTGTTTAATAAAGCCACAGAAGCGATGTTAAAAAAAGGGACTTTTATACGTGCTCCCTTTATCCCGGCCGCCAAAAATGTTGAGTATGTCCAAAAGCAAAGTTATTTAGCAGGATGGTTCGGTCAGCACAGACCTCTAAATGCGATTGAAATGTCGCAAATTTATGATAATCTAATAAAAAATCAGCTAGGCCGAACGTTGCTACTGGGTTTTTGTCAAGTCGCGACCTCCCAAAAAGTGCGTGATTATATGATAAGGGGGAGAGATATTGCTGATAAGCATGTTGAAGTTTTTGGTTCATTGTTAAGTAAGGAATTCCTTCCTTCAGCTAGTTCCTGGGATACGCTTGTTTATGATACTCTAAAAGTGGCCCATTAATAGAATAATATCAATTGAAAAACGGTCCAGTACTTTAACACTAATCTCTTACTGTTATGATGGCAGTAAAGGGGTGGGATGGAGTGATTGAGATAATGGACAAACATGCAATAATAAAACTAAAGCAGCAAGGTGTATCCAATAGAAAAGCTGCCAAGCTTTTAAACATCAATCGGAAAACAGTCGCAATCTATTGGAATGAGTACCAGAAGAACAATACTCTGTTGAATGCCTTAGACGTTAATAAAAAAGAAGTACAAGAAGTACAAGAAAAAATATGCGAGGCACCAAAGTATAATGCTCAAAATAGAAAGCCAAGAAAGTACACAGCAGAAATCGATACCAGATTAGACGAAATCCTAGAGAGTGAATCTGAAAAGTGTAAAGAGTTAGGTCGACATAAACAACAGCTGACTAATTTGCAAATTCACCAAATGCTAGTCAATGAAAAGTTTGATATTGGATATACAACTATTACAAATAAAATCAGAGAAAAAAGAAACAAACCTAAGGAATGCTTTATTAAACAATCATATGATTTAGGGCAAAGACTTGAATATGATTTTGGCGAAGTGAAGTTAGAAATAAACGGGGAGATCAATACCTATCATCTAGCTGTACTATCTTCACCAGCTGCTGATTTCAGATGGGCGTATTTATATAAGAATCAAAAGCAAGACGTCTTTATGGATTCTCATGTGCGTTTCTTCGATATGTTAGGTGGCGTTTATTCAGAGATTGTGTACGACAATATGAGAAATGTAGTATCAAAATTCATAGGTAAAACTGAAAAAGTCCTCAATGAGAATTTGCTAAAATTGTCACTCTACTACGGATTCGATATCAACGTCACTAATTGTTTCAGTGGAAACGAGAAGGGTAATGAAAAGTATATGATAATGTAAAGTAAGGCTGTTAGATAACTATAAACAAAGTGATTCTAGTTGTTTTACTTTACATTTTCAATGGCTATATTTAATATAGGCGAGGTCGCCTACGTTAAATATAGGAGGTTATGATTATGGAACAAAAATATCAAACATTTGAACAACTGTCCTCAGAAGTAGTTAAATCCCTTCGGGATATGTCCTATTCCGAATCAAGGATAAGCCAATATCGTTCCGCGTGGCAAAAACTGGCTACTTTTATGGAAAACAATCAGATTGAGTATTATTCAGCGTCAGTAGGTGGAGCATTTATAGCTGACTTTATTGGTACTGGGAAATACGAGGAATTTAGCCATTGGGAAAAGAGCATAATCCGGTGTGTGGATGTTCTAACTGAATTTCAGTCTACAGGAACGTTCCAATACAGAAGGGCAAAGAAATCCTACCAATTTTATGGTTGCATCGGTAATCCTATGGTGGATTTCCTTAATCACCGAAAATCTTTGGGTATTACAGAAAATACGCTTGGTCATTACCGATTAAATCTTCATCGCTTTCTTAGTTTTTTTAATGAAGAAGGAGTCATGGAAACCGAAGCAATTAAAAAACAACACATTTTAGGATTTGTGAATCAGCTTGGTTTTTATACACCTGCAACGCGCCACAGCATGCTTACCACTTTACGTGGGTTTATGAGATATCTACATGACAATGGGTATACAGGGATTGACTTTTCATACCTAATTCCAAAAGACAATTACAAGAAGCAATGTAAACTACCCACGACATATACGAAAAATGAAGTTGAATCATTAATCAATACTGTTGACAGAAGTAGCCCAAAAGGGAAGCGTGATGCTGCTATGATACTATTGGCTGCACGATTGGGATTGAGGGCTTCTGACATCTGTCTGTTGAAGTTTGAAAACATACACTGGGAAAAGAATACAATTACACTTGTTCAACAAAAGACTAAAAATAAGATTGAGCATCCACTTTTAATAGAAATAGGAGAGGCTATTATCGATTATCTGAAGTATGGACGGCCTAAATCTGATCTTCCTTATGTCTTCCTACATGCAATCCCGCCATATAACTGCCTAAATAGATCGACTTTGCATAGCATTGTTACTTTTTATCTCCGTCGTGCTGGCATTAAAAACATAACAGAAAAGAAACATGGTCCTCATGCTTTGAGGCACAGTCTTGCTGGGCAACTACTGGAACAAAAAATACCCATCCATGTTATATCAGAAGTGCTAGGTCACAAGAATACCGAAAGCACAAAAACTTATTTACGAATAGACTTAACATCTTTGAGCCAATGCGCATTAGATGTTCCACTCTTAAAAACGCCATTTTATGCCAAGGAGGTGGAATGATGCCGAACTATTGTGGTATTTATGCTGGTTTAATCGAACAGTACATTGATTTCAAAAGAAACCTCGGTTACAAGTTTGTTGATGCCACTTACACACTTTCGTTATTTGACAGATTTACAATAGATAATGCCGTATTAAAACTCGGTCTATCAAAGGAGATTGTTGATAAATGGAGTGAGAAGCGTCCAAATGAATCAGACAAGACACGTTATGCGAGGATTCATTATATTGCAAAATTTTCCGCCTATTTAAATGATATGGGATATCCATCACATATACCGAGATTGCCTAAAAAGTACAGCAGTACGTTTGTACCACATATTTTCTCGAAAAAGGAAGTGAATGCATTCTTCGATGCATGTGATACGCTTAAAGTTAATAGACGATTTGAAACAACTGTGTATGTACTCCCCGCTTTATTTAGAATGCTATATGGCTGTGGCATCCGTATCAGCGAAGCGTTATCCCTAACATGTAAGGATGTTGATCTTGATGCAAAAAATATTATTGTCAGGGAAACGAAAAACGGCAAAGACCGAATACTCCCATTATCTGAAACACTAACTGAGGTGTGTATTCAATATAGGAATGTTCGTCCCGGCAAATATGAACCGAAAGGTTATTTTTTTATCAAGAACAATGGGCAAAAATGTAATGCCAAGGCAATATATGAATGGTTCAGAAAAATACTCTGGAATGCAGGAATTCCACATGGTGGGAAGGGTTTTGGCCCAAGAATGCATGACTTTCGTCACACTTTCAGTGTACACTCTCTTGTGAAAATGTCAGAAGCTGGGCTAGATTTATACTACTCACTCCCAATATTATCAAAATATCTTGGGCATCAGTCATTAGAGGCTACAGATAAGTATGTAAGGCTAACATCTGACATGTACCCTGATTTAATTAGAGAAGTAGATAACGTTTGTGCCTATGTATTTCCGGAGGTTGACCATTATGAAGCCGACTGATTTCTCTCGCTATCTGACAGGATTTCTTACAAAATACCTGCCAGGAGAAATGGGGTTCAGTATAAATACGATTGCCTCTTATAGAGACACATTTGTACTTTTCCTTACATTTATCAAGGATAAAAAAGGAATAAAAACAAATTCTCTGACGCTGGGCATGATTAATAAGGAAATGGTTATTCACTTTCTTGACTGGATAGAAACAGAGCGTGGCTGTAGTACAGCCACAAGGAACGTCCGCCTTGCGGCATTACACTCTTTCTTCCAATATCTCCAGTATCAGAGCCCCGATAATCTTTTGGAATGGCAGAGAATCCTTGGAATCCGGGTTAAGAAAACAGAAACAAAATCAATCAGTTACCTAACGCTTAATGGGATCAGACTACTTTTGGAAATGCCTGATCAGTCAACTAAAATAGGACGAAGAGATCTTGCTCTTTTGTCAATTATGTATGAAAGCGGTGGAAGAGTACAGGAAATCATTGACCTCACTCCGTCACAAGTACGTTTTGACAGACCATGTACTGTAAAGTTAATTGGTAAGGGGAATAAAGCCCGGATAGTCCCTCTGATGGATGCTCCGTTAGATTTATTAAATCGATATATGGATGAGCAGGGGCTGTTAAGTTTGTCAGCAAACATGTACCCATTGTTCTGTAACAAAAGAGGAGAAAAACTGACCCGGGCAGGGGTGAATTACATACTAGATAAATATGCACGCAAGGCTCGTATTAAAGATCAAATATTAATCCCAGAACGATTTAGCTGTCATTGTCTGAGACATTCAAAAGCTATGCACTTACTCCAAGCAGGAGTTAATCTCATATACATCCGTGATATACTAGGTCACCGTTCTGTCCAAACAACTGAAATTTACGCTAAGGTAGATTCAAAACAAAAAAGAGAAGCAATTGAAAAAGCATATACAGATGTTGTACCAAAAGGTGCACCTTCTTGGCAAAAAAGTGGAGATTTATTGGAATGGCTAAAAAGATTTGATAAATAAAATAGTGTTTGCGTTGCAGATAATGTAAAGTAAAACAGCGAGGGATCCTTTACTTACGGTTATTTAACAGCCTTACTTTACATTATCATATACTTTTCATTACCCTTCTAATGTAAAGCTTTGCATTAGAAGGGTCATGTGGAGGGCAGCGTGAAGATAATTAGGAACAAAGCATTTGCGTTAACTTATAAGTTTAAGACATTCGATGATGCACGTGAATACTTGAATACTATATTGATAGAACTCAATAAAGACAGCACTATTTCTGAAGAAATAAAACATCTTCAACCTACAAAACCAAAGCTTGATCTTGCAACAGTTACAGTGCAAAAACCAAATAAATATAGTTTTGTACGAGTTGATAACAACCACTATTCAGTACCGGAGTATCTTGTAGGACGCTTAATAACAATCAAGAAATATTACGACACAATAGGCTTTTATTCAAACAACATACTCGTTTGTGAACACAAAAAAATAGATGGTACTAACGAGATAAGTATTAAAATTAAACATTACTTAAACTCATTAAACAAAAAACCAGGTGCAATCAAGAACTCCCACGCTCTAAAAAGCATACCAAGGTTAAAAGCCATCTATGATACTAATTTTAGCAGAAACAAGAAAAAATTCATAGAGATCATTCAAGAAAATGATGATAAACCAATCGAAGAAATACTATTGATTCTAGAAACATACAATAAATCTCATATCGATATTATTCCATCTATGCACATAGATAAAACTGCACTTAGCAACATCGCTACAAGGCAAGTATCTAGATATAACGAATTATGTTTCTCGGAGGTGGAATAAATGCAAATACAAGAAATGGCCCATATACTAAAATTACCCTATATAAAAACCAATTATCAAATGCTTCTTGATGAAGCAAACCATACAAACATGACCCACCGAGAGCTGATAAGTCGTCTACTCGAAAGAGAATTAGAACTAAGGCTTGAGAATGGTTTAAAACATAGACTCAGAAGGGCTAAATTCCCTCTTAACAAGTACTTAGAAGACTTCGACAAGAGTAAGTACCATAAGAAATTTATACCGAAATTCGAAGAACTAGAAACGTTGCAGTTCATTGAAAATAAAGAAAATATAATCTTAATAGGATCTCCTGGCTGCGGGAAATCACATTATAGTATTGGGCTTGGTATTAAGGCGTGTTTGGAAGGCAAAAGTGTATTGTTTATCTCTGTACCTAACTTAATAATAGAGTTAAAAGAAGCAATGAGTGAAAGCAAACTATCGCAATATAAAACCAAATTTGAAAAGTACAGTCTTGTCGTTTTAGATGAACTGGGATACGTATCATTTGACAAAATTGGTTGTGAAATACTATTTAATTTATTATCAAATAGAAACGATAAAGGATCAATAATCATAACAACAAACTTGGCTTTTGATCGCTGGGAAGAGATTTTTAAAGACCCGATGCTTACTGGTGCAATTGTAGATAGACTTGCTCACAAATCACATATCTTAGATATTTCACGAGAAGTAAGTCACCGATTTGAAGAGACAATGTCATGGCTAAAACCAACTAAATAAGTGGACCTTTTTTCAACTGATTCGTGGACCGCTTTTGAGTTGACAAATACAACGCTGCCGACTGCTTCAACGATTACGCCGTATTCAGAGAAGCTAATGATGTTCCATACAGCCACATTAAATTCGGTCGGAATTGGACATTATGGTAGAAGTCTCGGTTTGAGTCCGAGACGTGATTTGGGAGCTAATTACCTGCGACTTTCGGCGGAGATTGCCCTTTATGCGGAAGACGGAACGAATATCATGATTGACAACGGTTGGTTAGAGCAACCACCACAGGCAACCGACAGAGACCAGTTAAATAAAAATCAAAAACAATAATTTTTTTGGATCTTAGTGAAGTTAATAATACAATTAACTATCAGATCAGGTTACATCTAGTTTAAAATATATTATTTCAACTCGAGGTAACTTGATTTGGCCGAAGATACTGAATTTTGAGATTCCTAAATCAAAAAAAAGCATTCAGCCCATTTTACGAGCGGAATGCCTATTTAATACAAGGTCTATTTCAATAAAAATTGGTTGTCATGATACTTGTTCAACTTTATTTGCTGTCTTATAACGGTACACAAAATCAATTACTTTCGTGGCGATCCATTGACAGATAATCGCTAGTATGATGATGCGCCAATCCTTAACGATTGATATCGATAAAAAAATCAGTGAATTCATCCAAAATAGCGATTTATCAGGTGGTTTATTTCGGTACTTTTCGATTAATAAAGCTGCAATAGCCATTCCACCTGAAGATGAGCCGTGCCTAAACAATACCCCTACTCCACAACCAAAAATAACTGCTCCGATAACTAAATCGACTAATAATAAATGACTCGTCACGCCTGTCAGTTCAGTAAATTCCAAGATGGAAATTGTTAGTGAAGTGATCGTGACTGAATAAATAGTCGCTAACGTTTTCTTTTTACCTAGCCATTTAACTGCTACTAAAAGTAATGTGAAATTAAACAACCACAGCGATACACCGTTGGAAAGCTGGAAAAAATAATTCATTAAAATTGCAACTCCAGCCGCACCACCAGAAGGGATATCATATGGAAAAAGAAACATGGCCATTGCCAAGCCTTGTAACATTGCACCAAAGCTTATAAAAGTTAATGTCTTCAACTAGATCAACCCGCTTCTAAATTTCGTTTTCATTGAGAATACTTCAAAAAAAAATAGTCTAAAAACCTGAGTATACTACTACTCAGGTTTTTTGTTTTCCTCATCTTTTTTTCGTTGTTCCCAAAGATCAATGATTGCTCCATCCTTAGTTATATCAATAATAAAAGAACCGTTACTATAACGATCACTAGCTCTTATTTGACTAGCTTCAACTATTTCTTCGAGACCTTTATCCGTCTTTAAATGGAAAATCGATTTGTTATCGGCTTTCTTTAAGGCAATTAAGCGGTGTGGATTACTTTTTAACTCTCGTAACATGATTAAGCCACGTTTTGCCCGGGACGATTTCTCAAATTCTGTTACATTCATCTTCTTAAAAGCACCGCGATGGGTCACGACGAATAAGTGTTGTTTTTCCTGGTTATTTAAGGTAAAGCCACTGATGAGATCGTCACCTGCTTTTAAGTTTATTCCTTTTACTCCTGTCGCCCTTTGACCGACAACACTAATTTCAGCTTCTTCAAACAATAGGCCATAGCCAAATGCGGTAGAGATAAACACATCTTGAGAACCATCTGTTAAATGCAAGTCAACAACGACATCATCCTGTTTTAATTTTAATGCCATAAGCGGTTTTGAGTGCCTTTGGGCCTGATATTCAGAAATTGCGGTTCGTTTTGCCATTCCGCTTTTCGTAAAGAAAATCAGATATTGATCATCTTTAAATTCCTTGATCGGAATTGCCTTTATAATTTCATCGCCACGTTCTAAAGGGACGATATTAGCAACGTGTTGACCAAGGTCTTTCCAACGAATATCCGGAAGTTGACGAACTGGGATAAATAAATAATTTCCTTTTGAAGAAAAAATCAATAAAGTATCCGTTGTACTCGTCTCAAATTGTCCGATAGCCCGGTCCCCTTCTTTCATACCGAAAGGATCACCGTTAGAAGCTGTAAAAGAGCGTACACTTGTTCTCTTTACATACCCTTCCTTTGTTACTGTTACGATCACCTCTTCGGGAGGAAGTAATACTTCAAAGTCTATTTTAATTTCTTCAATCTCTGCTTCAATTACGGTTCGACGTTCATCATTAAACGTCTTCTTAATCGTCAGAAGATCCTTTTTAATTACTTGAATCAGCTTTTTGGGACTACTTAGGATCTCAGTTAATTGAGTGATTTTTTTATCTAACTCATCACTTTCTTTTTGTAAAGTCGTTACGTCAGTATTTGTTAATCGATACAGCTGTAAAGATACGATCGCTTCTGCTTGAGCATCTGTAAATTGGAACTTACTCATTAAGTTATCTTTCGCATCTCGCTTATCTTTAGAAGCTCGAATGGCTGCAATAACTTCATCTAAAATTGAGATGGCGCGAATTAAGCCTTCAACAATATGCTTTCTTTCTTCTGATTTTAGAAGTTCATGAGCAGAACGACGGGTTATCACTTCTTTTTGGTGGTTAATATACGCTTCTAAAAGCTGTTTTAGTCCTAATAGTACCGGACGTTTATTAAATATAGCAACCATATTAAAGTTATATGTAATTTGTAGGTCTGTATTTTTATATAAATAATTTAAAATTGCTTCAGCATTTGCATCCTTTTTTAATTCGATGACGATCCTTAGTCCTGTGCGATCAGTATCATCACGAACTTCAGCAATCCCCTCTACTTTTTTATCAAAGCGAATTTCGTCCATTTTTTTGACGAGGTTAGATTTGACGATCTCAAAAGGAATTTCGGTAATGATTATTTGCTGTTTTCCGCCACGAATCGTATCAATTTCTGATTTGCAGCGAACGACGACTTTACCTTTACCAGTTTCATAAGCTTGACGAATTCCTTGGGCACCTTGAATTGTTCCACCAGTTGGAAAGTCCGGTCCTTTAACGATTTCCAAAAGCTCATTTAATGTGCAATTAGGGCTTTCCATTTGTAAAACTGCCGCATCAATGACTTCCCCTAATTGATGTGGTGGAATGTCTGTAGCATAACCTGCTGATATCCCGGTAGATCCATTTACAAGCAAGTTTGGAAACATCGCCGGCAAGACAACTGGTTCAGTATCAGAATCGTCAAAGTTAGGAATAAAATCAACGGTGTCCTTTTCAATATCACGCATCATCTGCGTCGAAATAGCTGCAAGACGTGCCTCTGTATAACGCATAGCAGCTGGCGGATCACCATCAATCGAACCATTATTACCATGCATTTGGACAAGTCCGTAGCGAACCTTCCAATCTTGGCTCATCCGGATCATGGCATCATAAACAGATGTGTCACCGTGAGGATGATAGTTACCAATTACGTTACCGACAGTTTTCGCTGATTTACGAAACGGTTTGTCAGCCGTATTTCCTTCTTTATGCATCGAGTATAATATTCTACGCTGAACTGGCTTTAACCCATCTCTGGCATCAGGTAAAGCCCGTTCTTGAATAATGTATTTACTATAGCGACCAAATCGATCCCCAATTACGTCTTCTAAGGGAAGGTCTAAATATTTATCAGGCTGCAACAAACTTATTCCTCCTCAGTTAACGTCAAATTTTCATTTTCTAAAATATTCGTTTCTTCATCTAAACCAAAAGCAACATTATCTTCAATCCACTTACGTCGTGGCTCAACTTTGTCGCCCATTAATGTTGTGATACGGCGTTCTGCTTTAGCAACGTCGTCTAGTCTGACACGAATAAGTGTTCTTGTATCAGGATCCATCGTTGTTTCCCATAGTTGGATAGCATCCATTTCACCTAAACCTTTATAACGTTGAATAATGTAGCCTTTTCCTACTTTTTTCATGGCATCTTTTAAACCTAGCTCGTCCCACGCATATTCAACAATTGCTTTTTTTCCAGAGCCTTTGCTCGCTTTATATAGCGGTGGCAGAGCAATATAAACTTTTCCTGCCTCGATAAGAGGACGCATATAACGATAAAAGAACGTCAGGATTAGAACTTGAATATGAGCTCCATCAGTATCTGCATCAGTCATAATAATCACTTTGTCATAATTAATATCTTCTATATTAAAATCAGCACCGACACCTGCACCAATCGCATAAATAATCGTCCTGATTTCTTCATTTTTCATAATATCAGCAAGCTTAGCTTTTTCTGTGTTAATAACTTTTCCTCGCAGTGGCAGGATTGCCTGAAACTTGCGGTCACGCCCTTGTTTTGCTGATCCACCTGCAGAATCTCCCTCAACAAGATATAGCTCATTACGGCTTGGGTTTTTCGACTGAGCCGGTGTCAGTTTTCCGCTTAATAAAGCATCTTTTCGCTTCGAGTTCTTACCACTACGAGCGTCATCACGTGCTTTTCTTGCTGCTTCACGAGCTTGAGTCGCTTTAACTGCTTTTTTAATTAGGAGCGAACTAATATCAGGGTTCTCTTCTAAAAAGAACGAGAGTTGCTCACTAACTACTGCATCGACTGCTGAGCGCGCTTCTGGTGTTCCTAACTTTCCTTTTGTTTGACCTTCAAACTGCAACTTTTCTTCAGGTACTCTGACAGACACAATTGCTGTAAAACCTTCACGAATATCAGATCCGTCTAGATTTTTATCTTTTTCACGAAGCATCGCTGTTTTACGTGCATAGTCATTCATAACTCTTGTCACAGCAGATTTCGCACCTAATTCGTGAGTTCCACCGTCTTTTGTGCGAACATTATTGACAAAAGATAGCACATTTTCTGTATAGGCATCGTTAAATTGAAATGCTAACTCAACTTCGATCGCTTGGTTTTTTCCTTGAAAAAATGCAACCGGATGTAATGTTTCTTTTTCCTCATTCAAATATTCGACAAACGCTTCAATTCCATTTTCATAATGAAATACTTCAAGCTTATCTCCTTTTCCGGCACGAGTATCTTTCAATTCGATAACTAAACCTTTTAACAGAAATGCCGCTTCTCTCAATCGCTCCGTTAACGTATCAAAATTATAAATTGTTGTATTAAAAATAGTCGTGTCTGGTTTAAAGTGAATTGTCGTACCTGTTTTTCGTGTTGTTCCAATTTTTTCAAGGGTCGTAACTGCTTTACCGCCATTTTCAAACCGTTGCTTAAACACAAATCCATCTCGTTTAATGATTACCTCGAGCCACTCAGATAATGCGTTTACAACTGAGGCACCAACACCATGCAAACCACCGCTTGTTGAATAGCCGCCTTGGCCAAATTTTCCACCAGCATGAAGAACCGTTAAAATAACTTCAGGAGTAGGTTTTCCCATTTTATGCATTCCTGTTGGCATTCCTCGACCTGAATCCTCAATACTAATACTTTCGTCCTTATGTATTGTAACTTTAATGTCGTTTCCGAATCCAGCCAATGCCTCATCCACAGAGTTATCGACAATTTCATAGACAAGGTGATGTAAACCTTTTGAGTCTGTACTTCCGATATACATGCCTGGTCGTTTTCTGACGGCTTCTAGCCCTTCTAGAACTTGAATGGCATCATCGTTGTAATCAAATATTGCTTTAGTAGCCAAATTAATAGACTCCCTTCAGTAAAAAATTTTATTTCACTATACTAGAGTGAATTTCATAATACCAATAAACTAGCCGCATCAAGCTAAGTCTAGTTGCGAACTGTTTAACTCAACTATTCTTTTGTCTTAGTAACTTGAACCAACATTATGAAATTCATTAAATAGCAGTTTATATTAAGTAACTATAATACGAACGAATGTTTTGTTGCAAGGATAATTTATAATTTGTCTAGTTCAAGCATCTAATTTCTAGAATGGTTATGTCTAGTTCAACTGCACAATCGTCGATTTTACACCTTGTAATTTTCTTACTCACAATTCCAACACATACTTCCTTATTTACAATAGCCTTTAAATCCTTATATTTCAAGCGTGTTTTCAACTTAAACAAAAAAAAACCTCTTAATTACTATAAGAAAAACTACACTAATCGCTAAATATGTGGCGAAAGCCTTAGTTTTTTCTTAATTCTTTACACCTTAAAAAATAAGAGTAAAGAAAATGTAATTAAGAGGATTTTCCGATTTCTTTATGCTATTTTATTCTGAATTTTTTATTTCATTTTGGCTAGTTCTATTTTAATACACCGATCCATGATCACGGTCATGTCGTTCTCTTTTAAATAATTATAAGCTTCTTCATTAACAAGACCTAGTTGCGCCCAAAATACTTTTGCTTTGATAGCAACTGCTTCTTTTGCAATTTCAGGAAGAAATTCACTTTTTCTGAAAACGTTTACAATATCGACAGGTCCTTCTATTTCTTTTAATGATGAAACAGCCTTTACACCAAGGACTTCATCAACAACAGGATTTACAGGAATAATCTCATAACCTGCATTTTGCATTACTTCAGCTACCATGTAAGAGGTTCGTTCGGGATTACTGGATAGACCTACAATTGCAATTCGCTTATTATTTGCCAAGATTTCGTTAATTTCATTTCTTTCAGGATTTTTAATAGTCAAAATCTCCACTCCTTTATCTAATAAAAAACTGTTCTATAATTATCTTAACCACTTTCTAGATAATAATAAAGAAATATGGTTTGCGCTTTTTAGAAACTCGACTTATTGTTCTTAAAGGTTAGTTAAGGCTTGATCTAAATTTCGTTGCTATAATAATTACAGATTCAGAATGACCGTCGTAAATTATTGCCGACCCACAAAATAATAGTATCCCCCTACTAATGCTAGTAATAATCCAAATTTTATAAGCAAAGCGATCTTAAATAATGGAAAATCTCTTTTTTGGTGCGAGTCTTTTCTTGAAGTACTTGACATTGTTTCGCCTCCTATCTACATGATAAGGGAATCCAGCAGGTTTTTAAAGCATCCATTCTAACTTGCTAACTGTTTTTTTTTATAAATCAATAATAACTACTAAATACGGTACATGAAATTTAATTGTTAACAAAAAAAAAGGTCAACGAAATATCGCTGTCCTTCCTCCATTATGCTTTCATTTTCTAATTACCGTTCAACGATTAATGCTGTTCCTTGGCCGCCGCCGATACAAAGAGTTGCAAGTCCCGTTTTGGCGTTTTGGCGTTCCATTTCATATAAAAGCGTTACCAATACTCTTGCGCCAGACGCACCAATTGGATGACCAAGAGCAATTGCTCCGCCATTTACATTGACTTTATTAGGATCCAGATCTAAATCTTTTGTTACCGCTAACGATTGCGCTGCAAAAGCCTCATTAGCTTCAATTAAATCAATATCAGCTATTGATAAATTGGCTTTTTTTAGAGCTTGCCTTGTTGCTGGTACGGGTCCATAACCCATAATTTTCGGATCAAGGGCTGCATTACCGTATGATTTAATTGTCGCTAACGGCTTAATTCCTAGTTCTTCAGCTTTTTCTTTTGCCATTAAAACAATCATTGCTGCACCATCATTAATTCCTGATGCATTTCCCGCTGTTACCGTTCCGTCCTTTTTAAAGGCAGGTTTTAACTTTGCTAACTTTTCGATCGTCATCCCTTGCTTTGGATACTCATCTTTACTAACGACGATTGGATCACCTTTTCGCTGTGGGATCGAAACTGGGACAATTTCAGCATCAAACTTGCCTTCATTTTGAGCTTTTTCTGCTTTTAACTGGCTATTAACAGCAAACTGATCTTGTTCTTCACGTGAGAATTCCCATTTTTCAGCAATGTTTTCAGCCGTGATTCCCATATGATAGTTGTTGAACGCGTCCATCAGTCCGTCATGAACCATTGTGTCAACCATTTTACCATCACCCATACGAAGTCCCCAGCGCCCATTATTCAACACATATGGGGCATTACTCATGCTTTCCATGCCACCTGCTACAATTACGTCCGCATCACCTAGCGCGATAAATTGAGCCCCCATACTGACTGTACGAAGTCCTGAACCACATAGCATATTTATCGTTGTAGCCGTTGTTGTTTCTGGGATACCTGCCTTAATTGCAACTTGGCGCGCTGGATTTTGCCCTGCACCAGCAGATAAAATATTCCCAATCAAAACATCATCTACTAAATCTGGACTAATACCAGAACGTTTTAGAGCTTCCTCTACTGCAATAACCCCAAGATCTACTGCTGACAACGAAGCTAATGCACCCCCAAAACTTCCAATAGCTGTCCGGACCGCGCCTACGATTACTACTTCTCTCATTTCTTTTCCCCCTATAGATCATTTTATTATTAGAAAATCTAGTACTGAGCCAATTAGATTATTTTTTTGATGTGCACAAAGCCCAGCAAACATTATCTGTAATGTATTCTTAACGAACACAAAACATGTTAAGACTAGATCTTTCTAATTTACACAATATACAGTTTAATTTTACCACATCTCGTTTCTGTTAACTATAAGCTTATTTTATTTTTCTAAATTTTCAAATAAAAGGAAGCGAAACGATAATGTTGAAGTTTTCCTTTTCCTAATTTAAATCAAATTTCAACTCAGGCATCCATTGAGAAAGTTGTTGTTTCGTGTTTTCTAAATGTTCACTTGCATTCTTTAAAATAGTCGCGTCATTAATTTCGTCTAAAGGGTAAATTTTATAGTTCCGCCAATTTTTTTTATAACTAAAGGTAGCCAAAAAACGAGGATCCTTCAGTTTAATTGAAACTTCATCAGCGAACACTGTTTTTTCAACTTGCAATTGCACAATACCACCAATTTCCCGTTCAATGCCTACCTGCCCTGATAAAAAGTTACCTAAAGAGTATGCAACAAACGTCCTCGTTCCATCTTCCTTTTCAATCCATTCGAGCGGTTGTAACACATGCGGATGATGTCCAAAAATGATATCAGCACCCGTTTGAGCAAATTCATTAACAAGCATCTTTTGTGTATCATTTGGAAGCAGTTCATACTCGTTGCCAAAATGTAAAGATAAAACAACGACATCAGATTTTTTTTTTGCTGCCTTTATTGCCTCATTTACTTTATCTACATCAATTAAATTAATTAGATAATCCTTTCCACTAGGAACTGGCAGTCCATTTGTTCCATACGAATAAGCAAGAAATGAAAAATCAATTCCATTTTTTTCAATTATTCTAATCGTTTCCTGATCTTCTTTTGACTGATAGGCACCAGTATAAACAAGATCAGTGGAATTATAATAATTAATAGCGTTTAAAATCCCTTTTTCACCCATATCTAGTGTGTGATTGTTCGCAAGACTCAACACGTCAAATCCAGCAAATAGTAACGCATCTCCGACTTGAAAAGGACTGTTGAAACGTGGGTAACCAGATAAACCTAATTCAAGCCCGCCAAGTATCGTTTCCTGGTTCGCAAAAGCAATATCGGCTTGACTTATGTATGGTTTGACAAGCTCAAACATAGGCTTAAAATCATAACTGCCATCGTTTTGTTTGGCATCGGATATGATCGAATTGGCAATTAACATGTCACCGACACCCGCAATCGTTGCAGAAGTAATAGTCGGTACTTCTTTCTTTACTGGATCTGGTTGTTCTTTGTTAATTTTCTGATCACTTAAATTCTGTTTTCTTTCAGCTTGATTTTTAGGATCACTACTATTAAAGGGTTTCTCTTCTATTAATTTGAAGTCTTTGGCTATAAATACAAAACTAGTTATCGAAACAACTAAAATTAATAATAATGAAAAGGTAACTAAGTAATTTTTCATTTCATCCCAACTTTGCAAATTCTTTTATGAATCTACTAAATAGCTTTTTCACTTATATGTCAATGAAAAATGGAGATTTTTTTAATTTGAGATTAAAATATGTCAGGCAATTACTTTTCTTTCAATCATCTTTTTGCTTTTATCATTGAAAAGGGGTTCTTACTCCTAGTTGGTAACCTTACCAACTAGGAGTAAGAACCCCAAAACTCTTCTTTTAAAGTTATTTTAATTCTCCATCAGATTCAAGGCACTTTCAACAGTTTTAATATCAACTTGAAGCTGTTTATCGGTATCATACGGAAAGTAATATCCCTGATTGATCATATAGATCGAAATTTTTTGATGAAATTTAATTTCAGCTTCTAAATGCTCTATTAATGTTTCTCTTACATCTTTAGAGGCGGTTTCGGTAATTGCTAATGAATAATTTTTTATTGCCGATTTGGCAGCTAACACCATATCCGTTGCAATCACTTGATCTGTCATAGGAGTCATCCCAGTTAGTTTTTCAATAATTTGGTTCATATCATTACCCCCACTTAGTCCTTATGTTAAAATACTTTTTAATTCTTCAATTTGCTTTGCAGACATCGTAACATTTTGCTGCATAATTTCTTTTAAGCCTTGATCGGTTACTAGTCCTTGCATAACGACTGCTTTAGTAAAACATAAACTTTTAAAGGTAAGTAGTTCATGTATTTCTAGAGTCTCATGTACACCCAGATCTTCACGCATCTTAATCACCTCATATTTATTGGTTTAAAGCTTGATTAGCATATTGAATATCTTTGTCTAGCTGCTCGGCAATATTATAAGCATCGTAAATTCCATTTTTTTGAAGATATCCGTATATTTGTTCATGAAAGTTGATGGCAGTTGTTAACTCTTTAACATAAAAATTATGAACGTCAGGAGATGCTGACTCAGTTATCGCAGTAGCAAAATCGTTAATCGCTGCCTTTGTTTCAAATAGCATATCAGTAGCAATTACGTGCTCATTAAAATCTAGGTTTACTTGCATAACGTTTCCTCTTTTCTATTGATGTATGTCAGATACTGCAGCCTCTAATATCGTTTTCATTTGACTTACGCTTTGGGTCCCCTCATTTATACTTTGTTCAACCAAAGCTTTGATATCAGGGTTTTTTATGCTATTGACACGAGATTTCGCCTTTGAAAGACAGGTTACTTTAAAGTTAAATAATTCACGCATATCTGTAATTTCATGTACTCCAAACATAGTGCTATTCATCCTTGTATCTCTCCCTTCTCTTAATTGAAAGTAGTGTTTGTTACTCTCTTAAATTTATTCCGTCCTTTCAAAAAAGAAGCGACTATTGTCGCTTCTTTTTATCATCTTAATTTTTAAAGTTAACGCTAAGATATTTTCAAGCAACTTACCTTTTCCTTAATAACGTTACAACTGATAAATCCCTTGATATTTTTGCTGTAAATAGTCAATCAAATATTTAGGTTCAAGCCCCTCGCCTGTTATATCGTTCATTAACTCTAATGGCTTTTTCATTTTTCCATATTGGTGAATATTAGTATTGAGCCAGTTTTTAATTGGCGTAAAATCTCCTTTTGCTAATAACTCATCAAAGTTTGGAATCTCTTTGTCTAGTTGGTGTTTCAGTTGTGCGGAATAGATGTATCCTAATGCATATGATGGAAAGTAACCAAAAGCTCCACCTGCCCAGTGCACGTCTTGAAGTACTCCTTCTCCATCATGACTAGGCCGAACACCTAAATATTCTTCCATTTTATCATTCCATATTTTCGGTAAATCGCTTACTTCAATTTCACCATTAATGAGTGCTTTTTCAATTTCGTAGCGCAAGATGATATGTAATGAATACGTTAGTTCATCCGCTTCAATTCTAATTAATGATGGTCCAGCAACATTAATCGCTTTATAAAATTCGTCTAAATCAACATTATCAAATTGTCCTGCTGAAAATTCCTTTAGGCGATTGTAGTTCTTTTCCCAAAAAGAGTAGTTACGACCGACAAAGTTTTCACAAAATAGTGATTGCGATTCATGAATTCCCATAGAAGTGCCATCGCATAACGGTGTCCCCATTAATTCTTCGGAAATATTTTGCTCATAAAGAGCATGACCACACTCATGGATGGTCCCAAAGACAGCCGTACGGAAGTCTTTTTCATCATACTTCGTCGTAATCCGAACATCATTACGGTTTAGTGCGACCGCAAATGGGTGTACCGTTGTATCTAGACGCCCAGCATCAAAATCGTATTGTAGCTGTTTTAAAATCTCGATCGAGAAAGTTTTTTGCTTTTCTAATGGGAAATCATTGAACAAAAATTTTGTATTTGGTTGTACTGGTGATTCTTTGATTTTTTTGACTAAAGGAATAATTTTATCTCGTAATTCACCAAAAACAAGGTCAAGTACGTCAACGGTAACTCCAGGCTCATAATCATCTAATAAAGCATTATAAGGATGATCTTGATAGCCTATTCGCTCAACGTATTTTCGTAAATAAACAATGATTTTTTCTAAGTAAGGTTGAAAAAGGGCGAAGTCATTTTTTTCCTTTGCTTCTTCCCAAACCGATTCTGCTTTCGATGTTAAAATAACATATTCTTTAAATTCTTCTGGTGGAATCTTTTTATTTTTATCATATTCTCGTTTCGATTCTTCAACTAGTTTTTTAGTCATTTCTGAAATTTGTTTTTGTGCTTCAGGATCCGATAATACTTGTAAATATTCGCCCATTTCAGCGGAAACACTCATATTAAAAACGTCTGATGATAATGTACCAATCGTCTCTGAACGTTGCTCAACACCTTTTTTAGGTGCTCCAGTGCGCAGATCCCAAAACATTAACGAAACAGCTTCATTGTAACTGGACATCTTTTTAACGAAGTCGATAAACGACTTTTCAACCTCTATGATACTTTCTTGCATAACTGACACTTCCTCTCTCTTTATCTGTGTTACTATTTGACACATATTCATGACGATCTACTTCCTTATCTTAGCTGTTTTTACTGCAAAAAAAAAGCAAAAAGGAACATTCTCCCTTTCTGCTCTCCAAAAATCTTATTTTAGCCACCAATATGGGACATTTCAATTTTACGAATTTGCTTTTTATCTGTATTTTGTAATCGTTCTTCTGAGTAACGGTCGTGTCTACCACTCCAAATTTGAGTAATTCGCTCAATCATAGCTTCGTCACTAGCCCCTGAACGTAACAAATCTCTTAAGTCATGACCGTCTGAAGCAAATAAGCAAGTTACTAATTTACCATTCGCTGAAAGCCTTGCTCTTGAACACGTTGAGCAAAATGCATCTGTTACAGAAGAAATAATGCCAATTTCATTATCGGATTCCTTATAGCGGAATCTTGTTGCCACTTCACCTTGATAATTAGCTTTAATAGGTTCAATTGGTAGCACTTCATTAATTCGATCAAAGATTTCTTTTTTCGAGACAACTTGCCTTAAATTCCAACCGTTAGAGTTACCGACATCCATAAATTCAATGAAACGTAATATAATCCCCGAATCCTTGAAATGACGGGCCATTGGAATAATATCCACATCATTTAAACCACGCTGAACAACCATGTTTAATTTGACTCCTAAACCTGCTGCTTTTGCCGCTTCAATTCCTTCAAAAACTCGGTCTACACTAACGTCACGCCCATTGATTTTACGAAAACGTTCGTCATCTAAGCTATCCAAACTAATCGTTACACGTTGCAAACCAGCTTGCTTTAATTCTTTTGCATGTTGGGCTAAAAGCGAGCCATTCGTTGTCATCGCGATATCATTAATTCCTTCAACTTTCGATAACATTTGAATTAACTTATAAAGATCTTTACGAACTAAAGGTTCCCCACCGGTAATTCTTAATTTTTGAATACCAGCTCCTTGAACGAATAAAGTCGCTAGCCTGGTAATCTCTTCAAAGGTTAGAACATCATTTTTTGGTAGAAACATAAAATCTTTATCAAAAATTTCCGCAGGCATACAATAACTACAACGAAAATTACAACGGTCTGTTACTGATATTCTCAAATCACGAAGTGGGCGTCCTAATTGGTCTTGCAAATCATTTTTTTCCATCTGCTAATCCCCCTATTCCTTCGTAAAGCTATATTTAGAAGGGCTGTCCATATGTGAAAGCAATAGCACTACTCATTTAACCGGAGCAGTAGCAATATTTATAGGAAGTATATCATAATTACGAATATTTGTAACGATGGAAATGCTTTATTTATACCTCTTAATATATTTCTACACCTGTCGGTAATATTGTTTTTACAATATCTAAAAGTTTTTTGTTATTTGTTAAACGTTCGTCCATTAGGGCAACGATTCCTTTATCTGAACTCGTCCGAATTAATCGACCAAGCCCTTGCCTTAGACGCAGCAACATATGTGGTAAATCAACATCTTGGTAAGCATCATAGGCATTATTACGTTTGCCATTAAAAACAGGGTCATTAGGTGGAAACGGTAGTGACCAAATAATCACACTAGATAGTGATGGCCCTGGTATATCGAGCCCCTCCCATAAATGAATCGCACAAAGACAAGTTTTTTCCTCATTTTGAAAAGATTGAACAATCGTACTCAGCTCTTGATCACCTTCAAATAAAAACGTAAAATCCTTAAATGATGGATCGTTTTGTGAAATTTGTTTAAAATCTTGAAGTTCATCTTCATCATTAAACAAGATTAATGAGCTACCTGCTGTCTCATTTAAAACTGCTAACGTCGCAGTGAGTTTTTGAACTTTTTGATAGTCTGGTATGATTAATTTCATATGTTCTTTATAATTAAAAGGTGATTCAACCGTAAACGACAAATAATCTTTAATGCCAAGGCTACCTGCTAAATAACCAAAGTCGCCGTTTGTTGATAATGTCGCAGAAGAAAAAATAATTGGCATTTTCTTCGAGAAAACCTTTTCTTGTAACACATCTTCGACAAGATTAGGCATAATCACTAAAGTTGTTATATCTTCAGTTTTCGTTACCCAGGCAACGACATTTGTAGTTTCGGCTAAAAGAGCCAATGAATATTGAATCATTTCTAGATGTTCTTCAACTATTCGTAACTGATACTCACCAATTGTATAAAGTTGACTTTCAAAAACGAGGGCATCTTCTAATTGAGCAAGCAAGCTTTTAAATTCAATGATTTCTTTTATTAATTTTGGAGTTACTTCAAGTTCTGAGCGCTTAGACCCTTTTATAATTGTTGTGCTTTTATCTATCATCGCAAACAAATTATCACTGTGAGAGATTATTTCATCAATCAACACAGCCGCTTCCTCACGAATATCATTTTCAAGTAAACGCTCCAATATTTCCTCTAAAAGATCATGACGAATATGGTATGCTAACGCTTTTTGCGCCGCAATTTCTAATAAATGACCTTCGTCAAAGATAATTGAACTTGCTTCTGGCAAGAATGGTAATTGTCCTTTTCGCTTTCTTGATTCTTCGGTCCAGATATGTTCCATATAAAAATCTTGAGAACAGATAATTAAATCCGTCGCTTTTCGATAATGTTCTCTTGTTAAGGTCATCCCACAGCGATGGCGCTTTTCACAAACAGAACAATCTTGAAATGGATCCCAATTAATTTTTTTCCAAGTTTCATTATTAAGATCAGAATATGTTTTACGGTCACCGTAAAAATGAAACTCTTGCATAGGTGCATCGTTATAAACAAATGAGGGGACACTATCTAAAACCGTTTCATAAACCTCAGCATAGTCTTCATCGTCTCTTAATTTATCTAGTTTTTCAACGCATAAATATTGATTTTGTGCTTTCGCTAACCGAACGTCGATGTTCATGTTCAATACTTTCGATAGCTTGGCAATATCACCTTCAGGCTTAACAAGCTGTTCAATTAAAGCCTCATCTGCACAAGCAATAATAGCAGGTTTACCCATATACCGAGCATAACAAATCGCATAAAGAAGATAAGCAATTGTTTTACCAGTTCCTACCCCTGCTTCTGAAAAAATAACTTTTTTCTCAGCAAAGGAACGCTCGAGCTGAAAAGCCATAAAAATTTGCTCATCGCGAATTTCAAAGCCCGCCTCCGGTAAAATATCATAAAATACATCACCAACCCAGTTTCCAAGTTGCTCTAAAAAAGGGTTTTTTCGTTCATATGTAAAAGGTAATTTCTTAAACGTTTGCATAAGTCCCCCTGAGTAAATCTGAAATTTATGATCACAAATTAGTTAAGATTGCTATTAGGCGTTTTTGGAAAAGCCTTAGGTAGATAATTTGTCAACATTCTAATTATCGTCAGTTTTCATCATTTGTCAACATCAAAAAAGAATGTGTGTCGCAGTTACGACACACAAAAAAATTATTCCTTCGCTGCATCTAGCTGGTGATCTAATCTCTCAATAAGTTCTGACGAAAACTCAAAAAATTGTTCATCTACTCCTATTTCATGAGAGATCGCGTCTTGATATTGCTTTTTCGCTTGACTTAAAGCATCGGTAGCAGCCTTTAATTGATCCTTATCCATACTCATTGTTGCTTGACCAACCATTCTTTGTGCAGCTTTAATTGCCATTTCAACTTGTCTAATATCATTAAACGGTTCTGACATCATACAACCCACCTTTATAGTACTCTTTGATAGGTTATACAAATACCGAGTATTTTATTCAACTAGATGTAGATTATTTATGGTGCTGGATCAGTATTAAATCATTCATTTTGTTAAACGCAAAAATTCATCTACGTCTGCTGCAGCTAAATTAACAGCCTCTTGCCAAAAATCTGCTGTTGTTAAATCAACATTTAAATGTTTCATTGCAAGTTCTTCAACGCGCATTCTTCCAGTGTCACGTAGTAAATTCCGGTACTTTTCTTCAAATCCCTTGCCTTCTTTTTGTGAATGAGCGTAAATTCCCATACTGAATAAATAACCGAATGTATATGGAAAGTTATAAAATGGAACGCCAGTAATGTAAAAATGTAATTTAGAAGCCCAGAAATGTGGGTGATATTCAGCAAGGGAATCACAAAATGCATCTTTTTGTGCTTGAACCATTAGTTCATTTAAACGCTCAACACTTACAAGACCTTGTTTACGTTCCTCATAAAATCTCGTTTCAAACAGGAAGCGAGAATGAATATTCATAAAAAAAGCAATGCTACGACTAATTTTATCTTCTAAAAGTGTTAAGTGCTCTTCTTTTGTTTTCGCATTTTTAACTGTCGCATCTGCAACAACCATTTCTGCAAACGTCGAAGCTGTTTCTGCAACATTCATCGCATAACGTTGCGCTAAGTATGGAAGGTCATTCATGACATGTTGATGGAACGCGTGTCCTAATTCATGGGCTAATGTTGACACGTTAGAAGCTGTTCCAGCATAGGTCATAAAAATACGTGATTGATTATTTAATGGAAAGCTTGTACAAAATCCACCTGGTCTTTTTCCAGGGCGACTTTCAGCTTCAATCCAGCTTTTAGAAAAAGCCTCTTTAGTAAATTCAGCCATTTCAGGCGTTAGTTCCTCAAATTGATTGGTAATAATTTCTGCTGCTTCATCATAACTGACTTCAGGAACGTCGCTCGTTAAAGGAGCCGAGACATCATGCCAACTTAACTTTTCAACACCTAGCATTTCTGCCTTTCTTTGTAAAAACTCGGTAAACTTTGCTTTATTGTCACCAATTACTTTCCACATAACGTTTAAGGTTTCTTCGGACATACGATTAATTTCAAGAGGTTCCTTTAAGACGTTATCCCAACCTCTTTCTGCGTATACTTGAAGTCTAAAACCAGCTAAATGATTAAGAGTATCGGCACATAAATCAGCTTCGCCTTCCCAAGCTTTTTCCCATTCATGAAATACTTGCGCTCTTGTTTCACGGTTCCCACTGTTCATTTTATTACTCGCTTGACCTACAGATAGTTCTTCTATTTCCCCGTTTTCTTCTACCGAAATTTTCATACGGCCGACGATTGTATCATAAAGTTGTCCCCAAGCTGAGTATCCATCAACAGATAATTTTTGGATGAGCTTCTCTTCTCTCGGAGATAATTTTTCCTTTGCCCTCATTTTTCTCTCTGTTATTGGATAAGTAACCTCTATAAATACATCTTGTTCAAGAAGTGTTTGCCATTGGTCTTCAGACATTTTTAATAAATGATCATCAATATTCGTTAAACTAGCTTCTAAAATCGTGCCTAACTGCCTAACCTGACCTAATAGCTGACCTGCTTTTACATCTTTTAGATTTTGCGCGCTTAAACAGCTTAAAAACGCCCCCGCGTGCCTTGTCTTTTTTGCTAATTCTTGTACTTCCAAAATCCAATTAGTCATCGTTTCTACTGAAACTTCTTTTTTTGCTTCAATATCGCTATAGAGGCCTTCCAAATCATCCTTTAACGTTTCTAAGAAAGTCTGAAATTCAACAGATTTACTTCCATCAGGAAAAATAGATTCCAAATCCCATACTTTACTAAGTTGTTTTGTCACAATCTCAACTCCATAATTTTTAATTAATTTCTAGGTGGTCGTGGACCAAAGAATTGATAAAAATTTGTTTTAATATTTCCATTATAGAGCTTGCGTTTTTTTGAAGCTTTTTTACCAAAAAGTTGTTCAAATTCTTCGTGAGAAGTTAATGTATAAACAGACCATGTATCGAGCTTAGCTAACGCTCGTCCCATGTCACGATACATTTGTTCGACTTCAGTCAGTTCACCAAGTCGCTCTCCAAATGGAGGGTTCGCAACTAAACATCCATATTCCAATCTTGTTGAAATATCTTTTACTTGCATTTGTTTAAATTGAAGTAAATCACCAAAACCAGCTTCCTTAGCATTATTAATCGATAAATCAACCATGTTATGGTCAATATCAGTGCCGAATATTTCTAATGGTTGATCATAATTAGCAAGGTCTTCCGCTTCTTCCATAGCTTCTTGCCAATTTTTTTCACCGATCCAATCCCATTCTTGCGAGGCAAATTCGCGATTAAAACCTGGTGCTATATTTTGGCCAATCATCGCTGCCTCAATTGGTAGCGTCCCAGAACCACAAAAGGGATCCCAAAATGGACGATCAGGTTTCCAATTTGTAAGCATAATCATCGCAGCTGCCATTGTTTCCTTAAGTGGTGCTTCACTATGTAAGTAGCGGTATCCACGTTTATGTAAGCCGCTTCCAGTCGAATCAATCGTTAATGTTACGACATCTTTAAGGATCGCCACTTCAATACGGTAAAAAGGACCGTCTTCATCAAACCAACTGCGTTTATATGTTTTTTTCATGCTCTCAACGACTGCTTTTTTGACGATCGCTTGACAATCAGAAACACTAAACAAGGTTGATTTTACTGATTTACCAATAACAGGGAATTCTCCGTTTTCCGGGATCAAATCTCCCCAAGGAAGAGCCTTCGTTTTTTCAAATAGCTCATCAAAGGTTACAGCTTTAAATTCACCGACTACCAGCTTAATCCTGTTAGCAGTTCGCAACCATAAGTTTGCCCGACAAATCGCTTTTTCTTCAGCTTCAAAGATAATTTTTCCATTCTCTACCTGAACATCTGTATATCCTAAGTCTTTCACTTCTCTTGCTACTAAGGCTTCAATACCCATTGCTGCTGTTGCAATTAATTTCACTTTTCCCATAACATACCTCTTTCGTTCGTTTTCCTTCCTCCATTATAGATTCTAAAATCAACAATGTAAAATTTATAATTTCGTATCACTAACTTTACTGTTTTATGAACATAAGCAAACTTCGCTTATCGCTAAAGAAATTCCCAAAAAGCGAAGTTAAACTCAAACTGAACAAAGCGATCAATTCAAAAGGCACGATTACCCCCTTTACTCCCTTGATCGTGCCTATAGTTTCCTAAAAACAGAAAAAACTCCACACTAATGATAGTGTGGAGTTTACATTTATTAAAATAATTTTTAAGCTATAAGCGTTCGATAAGCCATGTTTTGTTCCATCGTACTACAAACGGCTATTCACCTCGTACTCCGGTGGTAATCATCTATCTACAAGAACTTAAAAGCTCTTGTCCTTCTCTCAGTTTAATTCCCTCAAGAAGGTTCCCCTACCAAATTTGGGTTTCTCGCTCGTGGGGTTTACCTCGTTCCACTCCTTTTGTTTCCAAAAGGACTCCGTCACTGTGGCACTTTAAAGGTAGTAACACCATATCTAAAAGACTTAGGTGTCCTCCCTGCCGTTAGCTCAGTCGAAACCAAACTACCCTAGCTTATGACTTCGCTAGGCACGAACACTACGGTCATCTCAGACTGTGCGAGCATGGACTTTCCTCAACATCAAAAGATGCAGCAATTACCTAAACGCTTATTAGCTGTCGGTTAACGACAAGAATAAGTATATCATGATAACCTACCCTTTTCAACGGTAATTATTTCCGGTTCATTCGGATCGCTTTTTTCGCTAACTGATCAGCAGTAGCGTTGCTTTTATTTGGTATCCATTTAATAAAAAATAAATCGAAGTTATTTATGTACGATTGTGCTATTTTCAGCAAACTAATAAATGGTTCCCGTTTTGCATGTCGCCTTTCGACAGTATCTTCGACAATTTTTGAGTCAGTACGAAATGAGACGACAGAATAGCCTTTTTCTGTACATATTTCTAGAGCTTTTATTAGCGCCCAAAATTCAGCTTCATGACTTGTCTTTTCTCCTAATGGAAAAGAATAATGCTCAATACTGCCATTGTTTTTAATAAAAACACCTGCTCCAGCAAGTCCAGGGTTTCCGATACTAGCACCATCAATATATACTTCGATCAAAATAGCTACTCCTTAATCAAATAATTTATTACCAAAAACATGTTTTTCTAAATTAGAAATTCTTTTCAAAATGTCATAGTTTGTGTTTCCTGGTGGATTGCCTTGACGGCTCTGTTGCTGAGCTATTTTTTCTGCATCTCTTTTTAATCTCGCATTTTCATTTTCAAGTTCATCAATGCTTTTCAAAAAGAACTCATAATCTTTGATTACAGTATCCAAAAATTTATCAACTTCAACTTGTTTGTAACCTTTTAAACTCGTCTTAAATTCTTTTTCTAAAATATTCTTTGGGATAAGTTGTGAATTTTTCTTTTCCATCATCATAATACTTCACCTCTACATAAAATGTACTCACTTTAAGATGATATTCAAAAAGTCCGTAATCATAACTGTCGAAGCTAAACTTTGCTCGCTTCTGTTTGCTTTGATCTTCTGGGCTCTGATTTTACTACTTTTTGAATCCTCACTATAAGATAAGGTATTTTCTTTATTTTTTCAAAACATTTAGAATTTGTCAATCGCCAAAATTACCATTGCTCATTTTCTTCTTGATAAGCTAAATCAATTTCATCAGGATAGATGTAAAAAATTTGATAGTCGGAGTTTTCACAGCGAGCTTTTGCATAAGTTATATAATAACTCGGTGATCCGATTTTGTCATCATCATAAATAACTAATAATCCATCACTTTTTTCAATTAAGTACTGATTTTTCATTTTTAATTGACTAGGACTTTCGTAGTTTCTTTTCGTAATACTATTCACATAATCAGCATTTTGTAATACTTTTCGATATTGCTCTTTCTTTAAATCATTCCAGCGTTCTTCTTGATTATAAAAAGGAGTTAAGACAGCAAGTTTTAACTGAGGATACTCTTGTTTCAAGTCACTGACTACCTCAGCACACCAAAGTTCTACACCAAGTTGTCCACTAATTAAGACCCACTCCAAACCATCATCAATAAGGGAAATAAGACGCTTTTGTAAAACTTTTTTTATGTAAACAATTCCAAGATTTTTTTCATCAAAAATCCCAAGTTCGTGAGACTTATAACCGGTTACCGTTAAGACTTTAACCAATGATATCAACTCCTAACTAAAGTTAATCAAACGTTTGATTAACTTTCTGAGGTCTGTTTAAAAACCGGTAATTCAAGCTTGCTTATTTTTCATAGCTTTAAATTTTCGTCTTTTTTTTACACAGCTTTTCTGTGAAAAAAATAAATGAAAAAGGGTGTGCTCTATAAATTATGCCACACCCTTTCAAATAAAGCTATTGAGTCTTATTTCTCAACTAAAAAAAGCGACGACGTGGTGCCATTCCTGGAGCATATGCATGAGCATGAGCATGCGCTTGTGCTTGTGCTTGTGCAAACCCTGGACCCGGAACTGGTGGTCCTGGTGGGCACATAAATTGTTGGCTTGCTACCTGATCAACAGACGAGACTGTTTGCGGGAAATTATGATAATGCTTGTATAAATGTTTGTTTACTATCGTTGTGTGAGCAGGATGCACCTCTGGAACGATATACTCGTTGCATTGATATACGACATGTTGTTGCGTTGGGTGTACCCGCGGTGGCATCATTTGTTGCTGCGCAACTGGTGCAAATGGTGGTGCATAAGCATGCGCTTGTGCTTGTGCTTGTGCCGACGCTACAGCAGCAGGTCTTGGTCTTGGAAAGAACATTTTTGGTTTCCTCCTTTTTTATAGGTTCACTAACAACCTATGATAAAACCTGCTTAAATGTACTAGTGTATTCACCTATTTTGCTCCAGTTACTAGGAAATTCCACAAAAAGAGATCCTCTTTAAGCACAAGAATGGTATATCTTAGTGCAGCGGATGGAGTATTGATGATGTTCCACTCATCACAAGGAGAAGAATTTTGATTATTTTGAAAAGATAGTAAAATAGCGAAAAGCGTTGAAATAGCGCCGTTTTTGCGCTTGCCCAGGAAATATCATGACTATTTATTTCCTTAAATTCAGAGCTACTATTCTGATTTACGCTTTTAGCTGATCACTTACAAAACACTGAGTTTCCCTTTCTTTTTACCTTTCAATTTAAAATAATCCTCCAATGTATAAATCCCACTTTTTTGTAACAGAGATAAAAGTTTTAGAAAGATCTCAGCAGTCATGATCGCATCATTTAAAGCGTGATGGCGCTCTTTTTGATCAACATCGAACCGATCTACCAGCTCATCGAGTTTATTTTTGCTATTAGGTTGTAAATAGTTTGCCAGGAAGTAAGAATCGATAAACTCCGGATTAAAATTTACGATCCCCCACCGCTTGAGCATTACCTTCAAAAAATGAATGTCAAACGACGCTGGGTGAGCGACAAGAATTGTCCCTTTGCTATACTCTAAAAACTTTAAAAAGGCAGCATCAAAAGAGCTTCCGTTGACTAACTGCTGCTTTGTTAATCCTGTAAGAGAATAAATTTCTTCCGGAACTTTACCAAGCGGTGAAACAACTTCATAAAAGTTCTCTTGTTCAATTTCCTCCGAAGCTGCATTGATTTTAATTGCCCCAATCGAAACAATCTCATCACCTAACTGCGGGAAAAAACCGGACGTTTCCAAATCAAAAACAGTAAATGTCGTTTCTAGTAAACTTTGCTGTGGCAAAAAAGTACTGCTAGCACTATTCAACTTTTCTTTAATTTCACTTACTAGCCGTGGATTACTGTGTATTTTTTTTAAACGTTGCCAAGCAAAATAATCCCAGAAAAAATATTTTAAAACCCGCATTGATGGAATCTGCCCCATTTAAATCCCTCGCTTTCTACCAAAGCTTAGTTCACTCATTTGTTGAAGACGTTTTGCAATCGTAAGCGCTTCTTTCAATTGCTTTTTTTCTTCTTTATTTAGCGTATCTAAAGACAAATCATTTGATAGCTGCTGATCACTTCGCAATTGGTTAATATTGTTTCGTAATCGGAACGTGAGTAGCAGATGCATAGCGGTTTTAGCATTTTTAACATCTCGAGGATGAAAAGCTTCTAATTGCTTTAAATGATCTAATCGCTTGAGTGTACTAACTTCCTTACTACCATTTTTAATCGAAAAAATTCTGACCCCATTAACAATTTGCATAATCGCTGCTTTTTTTATATTAAGCATTTTTGATTTACCGGTTGTGGTGATCATCCCTAACGGATTTAAAGGAACTCGAAAACGAATTGTGTCTTTCATCAGGAGTAGTTGGAGCATTTGACTTTTTTGAATGGTTCGTGCCGTTCTTTCTCTAATTTGTCTTGCCAGAGAAAAGTCCCCGAAAATAGGGCGGTAATCAATAAATATCGTAAACTTTCTAATTTCCTCGGCGTCCGTTTCCCTCACCCAACGCTCTACCTCTAGGACCCATTCATCTAGTGAGCGGCTCCAGTCTTTTTCCTTTGCCATCACTCCACCTGTACAAAGAGGAAAACCACAAAGCGCTAAACTCTCATTTACTTTTTCAGAAAAACGTTGAAAAAACTGCTCTATCACCTCTTTATTAGCAAGATGATCGTAGTTGTCTAAGATTAAGCCGTTATCCTGATCTGTACTAAACGCTTGTTCTTTTCTTCCCTGACTCCCCATTACAATAAAACAATAATTAACCGGAGGCGTTTTGTAACCTTCTTGTTTCATTTCTTTTAAAGTGATTTTAATAACTTGACGGTGAATTTTATCGTTATAATTAGAAATGATCTCAGAGACATCATAGGCATACGTGTTTTCAGAAAGTAATTGTTCGACAAAATCGATGAACATTTGATTATTAACGGCTGCAAGCTTTTGCAGTTGAGGAATCGTACTCGCATGATGAACTTGATGAGATAAGCTGATATAATTTGAGTCATGTAATTGTAGAAATGAATCGGCCTTCAATACGCCAACTACTTTTCCTTCTTTCATCACTGGAATAAAATCAACATGATCATCTTTGAAGTAAGATAAAATATCGTAACCAAATGAATCATGGGCTGCTAAATATGGTTTTTTATTCATGACGTCTTTAACTAATTTACTAGTACTATTAGTCATAATTACTTCTAGCATATCTCTTTGGGTTAACGTTCCTACTAATTTCTGGTCATCAACAACTACTAAACCTATTTCTATTTTCTCTTTGAGGAGTTTCGCTGCCTCAAAGACTGTTGACTCAGCAGAAATAGAGACAGGCTCCTCCATGATTGTATTGACCCTTGTTCGGAAAAGTGGAATATTTTCACTATCTTCCTCACTTCGTTCTTTCCTAATTTCATTGTACAAAGTTTTCATACGTTGGCCAATTCCTGCTAAAACAAGTTCCGAAAACTCTTTATTATGATTCATGACTTCTAAAAAAGCTTTTTTCTTCAACCGAATTACTTGACTATCTTGTAGTGCTTGAACAGAGAATTTCATTTGATCATTAGCAAGTATAATGATTAAACCAATTAAATCACCAGGATAATAGTAACGCACTGAAAATTGCTCGCCATTTTCTTTATGAAGAATATTTTTTGCTAATCCATCTACAAGAAAGTTTAGCTCAATTTGATCTTCTGCTTCATCTGCATGGAAGATAAATTCATTTTTTTTATAGCGTAGTAATTTTGCTTCTTTGCTGATTTCTGCAAACTCTTCGTTTGTTAATAAATCAAAGGGGTACGTTTTTCGAAGCTTCTCGTCTTCTACTTTGTTTTCCAAGTCCGTTCACCCTCTCTATCATTTTTTTTTAACAACGGTCATAGCAAATGATCTTTTAGAAAATAAAGCGGCGCAAATCTTCATGCTCACTAATTAACGCCATTTTTTCCAATGGATCTAAAAGCGCTTCAAACCGTGCTACTTCACTTTCAATCGCTGTGACTAATCGCTGTTTTAATGATGTATCTAACAGTTGAAATTGTTGTTCAAAGGCAAAATGGTACCGTTTCACAATTGCTTCGATAACAGTATTAACTTGATCGACTCCATCAGTGACTAATACTTCTTTTAACTTTTTCGCTTTACCTTGCTCAAAAAAGTCCTTCTTCGATTTCATATACGAGCGATAGGTATCTGTTTCAATTAGTAAGTGTAAATCCTGAAGAGGAACATCAATAGGATCAATTTTAATTTCATGATTTATAAAAATAAAAGGAAGTTGCTTTTGTAAGATGATCCCTTCATCTTTTAACCATTTGCTTGCTCTTGCTTTGATCGCCTCTTCTATCCTAATCACAGTTGCTTCAAGTTCTTGTTTTAAGAAATATTCTCCTAACCCACGCCATTCTTTTATTTGTACGGTTAGCTGCTCTTGAAGTTGATTTTTCGTATTTCCTGTCAAGACAGCAACATTTATAGCTGTTGAGAAATAGTCATTAAGTACAAAACGCATTCGCTCTCGTAAAAACAAAATAAGCTGATCAAATTCCTGGAATACATCGCGAACTGCATAATCCAATGAAACCTCGTTAACCCGCGCTGTTTCGTTACGGACAATTATTTTTAGTTCTGCTTGTTTCTTCTGCTGAACTTCCTTTTGGGCATTCATGAAGGCAACACTATCGTTAATTTTTTCAACAAAATTGCTTAAATCAACAGTTATCATCTTTACGCTTAGCTGTTTCAACTCCAAAATCGTATACTCATAAAATGCTTGCTCAAATTGCGAGAAGCTCGTTTTAGTTTCTAGCTGTTCTTGTTTTCCTTGCAGGCCTTCTCTACTAGATAAATCGTAAAGGCGAGGTTGATCAATTTTATTTTTAACCAGTTGATCATAGACGTGTTTACGAACACCGTTTAATTCACCTTGACTTTCGGCAAGGTCGGCAGCATTAATGACAAAATACAATTTATCATGCGTAAAGCTTTCATTTACTTGTCCCATTTGCTCTAAAAAATATTGATCAGCCTTAGAAAAAGCATGGTTGTAATAAGTTAAATAAAAGATTGCATCAGAAGAGCGCATTTGCTTAAATGCTACATTTGTATGGCGACCGTGAATTGAATTGACACCCGGAGTATCAACTAAAACGATGCCTTTTTCGGTAATTGGTGAATCGTAATAAATCGTAACTTCTTCAATTAAACAGGCCTTCGTTTCATCGGCTACAAATCCCTGCAACTGGACGTGTTGAACTGTGAATTGACTTCCTAATTTCCAATCACTTATTTCAAAACTTGCTTTTATTGTTGCTAAATATTGAAGATATGTTTTTTGCCAGCTAGAAATAAATTCCTGTTTTTTGGGTTGCCAATTTTTGATGTTATCAATCGTTAAAGAAAGCTCAAGTTGATCACTAATAGCGATAATTTCATCATTTAAATTTTGTTTGGACTTTATTGTAACAACAGCGGTTCCGTGCGGATGAGCATTTGTTGATTTTTTAACAGTACTAACCGTTGCTGTTGTTGGATTCGGCGAAACAGGAAGGACATCACTCCCTAGTAAAGCGTTGGCAAAACTTGATTTACCAGCACTAAAGGCGCCGAATAATGAAACGATAAACTGCTGCTTTTGATAACGATTAATTCGTTCAAGGAGGTTATCTCTATCTTGGTTCAAGATTGACGTTTTTTGATTTTTTTGAAGTGCTTCTTTAACATTTACTAACCATCGGGCTGTATCCTCTTCCGAAAAATTTGCAGTAGTAGCATTGTGTTCAGTGACGATATCGGTTGTAATAACGCTGTCAGACTCCAGCGTAACGTTTGTAAAGGCTTGACCAGCTACTACTGGATAAGCTCCTTGCATCGCCAAAATAATCCGTTGATTGTATTTTTCGTCGGCTGGAAACAAAGTTAATTTTTCAACGACTACTTTTAAAAGTCCATTAAAATCCGTTTCTACTTGTTCAATTTTTAACTGATAATATTCAATTTCTTGAAATGTTAGCAACTTTTCCGCTAATTTTTTTGCTTCTTGTTCAAAATATTGCTTCATACCAATGATTTGAATTTCTAGTAAAGCTTTTGCTTTTTGCCGAATTTCTTTAACGATCAGTTTCGTCATTTCTCCTGTAAACGTATAAACGTATTCTCGATTAGAATGGTCAGTTCGAACATGGTCTTTTAATAATTGCTTTGTAAGCTGCGATTCAAGCTGATTATAACCATCCTCAAACTGATCTTGATTTGTTAGTAATGTTCTGTCTACTTTTTGAAAAAAAACTTGAAAATGAAAAAGTAACTGTACTTTTACTTTGTCTTGAAGTTCTGCTAATAGTCGTTTTAAGCGGTCGTCTTGTTCAGCAGCTGTCTTGTTTTTTGTGAAAAAGAGGCCAACCTTAAAATCTGGCTGGATACTTTCAATCCAATCACGAGCTTTATCAGTCGTAAGCGCCGGAAAGAGCGTAACATTTCCAAACAGTTTTCCTAGCTCATTATCAAAATATTGCCAAAGTCCAGTTTGATAATTTTTCGCTTTTTGTAACTGTTCAGTAAGCTGCGCTTTTTCTGCTAACTGGCTCTGTTGAAAACCTTTTTCTTTTAGTTCTTCTATCAACTCATGAATCGCTTCCTGCTTTTCAGCCTCAAGGCGATTTTCGACAGCATGGTAAAAACCGCGCTCAAGTTGTTGCATAGAATCATTCATTAACTGGCTACTTTGAAATAACAGTGCTTTTAAATGTTGCTCTAAGAGCGGAAACTGATTTAAAGGATGTTCCTGTTTTTTCATCGAAGTAAAATACAAACCGATATAATGAATATCCCAAGTCCCGAAAACATCTTCGACTGACTTTTTAAAGATTGAAAAAGGTATTTCCGATTCATTATGTTTATCAATTTGATTGATAACAATATAAATCGGTTTTTTTTCACCTGATAATTGCTTTAAAAAATAAAGGTTTGTTTCCGATTGAACATGATTATAGTCCATAACATAAACGATCGCATCGGTTGTATAAAGCTGTTCCACGGTTACGCTTTCATGTGTTTCGTCTGTTGAATCTACTCCTGGAGTATCTAAAATGCAGCTATGTTCACCAAGAAATGGCAGTGGTGCTGTAATCGTCATTTTCGATATCTGATTGCCGTTCATACCCCATTCACGAACTTTATTCCAGGGTATTTCACCATTCCAAACTTGTTTTGCTTCATTTTTCGAATTGACAGTTAAGCCTTGTTCACCGTTTTTAATCTCAATGATATTAGCACTTGTCGGGATCGGACTAGTTGGTAATACTTCCGCTCCTAGTAATGTATTTAAAATCGTTGATTTTCCCGCTGAAAAGTGCCCACAAAACGCTATTTCAAAAAGCTGATTGTTTTTTTTATGTTGCAGTTTATTAATACGTAATTCTTCTTCTTGTGAATAAGGGAAGGTTTCCGCTTGTTCTGGTCGTTGTTTATCTATAATCATCATTTCCACCATCCTTACCAATCTACTAACTACTATAACGAATTTTTTTAAAAATGAGAAGGAAAATGAAAACAAGTATCTCTAATCGAAAGCGGATGAATGAATGAATGAAAGTTTTTGTGATTTAGTTGATATAATATTATTATTGTAACCTTGATTAGATTTCAAAACAAAAACACCATAGCTCTCAGTAAGCTATGATGTCTCTGTTGCCATAAACTATTATTAATTATTAAAATCCCTATACCTTCTGATCCGTTTCACAAACTTTCGAGGATTGATTGGACTTCGGTTGTCGGTTTTTGGCATGTGAAATTTTCGCAAAGATAATAAGTTGTTGCTCCTTCAATTTGCTCATAGCCCTTTGTAAACGGTGCGATCTTCTCTAATTTACTTTGATCATCCACAACAAGCGGGAAAATTTCCGGATAAAACTCTTCAGCTAACTTTTTCAGTAATTTATTTTTTTCCATTGCAGCATCATTTGTTAAAATAACAATTTCCTTTGTTTTCATTTGCGTCAAAAGGAACGCCTGAATAAAGTATGTGTAGCCACTAGGTTGAAGATCGATATCCTGACCAAATGCTTCAAACATACTTTGTACTTTATCTTCAAATTCCGACTCCCCTGTTAACCGAGCTAAACGAAGCAATTGTAACGCGGCGACACTATTCCCTGATGGAATCGCCCCGTCATAGAGCTCCTTCGGGCGAACAAGGAGGGTTTCATTATCATCTCCGTAAAAATAAAAACCAAATTCGTCTTTGTCCCAAAATAACTCAATCATATTCCGAGCTAACTTTTTCGCTTTTTCTAAATAAGCAATCTTTAAGCTGCTTTCATACAACTCAAGATAAGCCCAAAGGATATTTGCATAGTCCTCAATAAAAGCCGCTGTCTTCACTTCACCATCACGATAACGAACCATATAACGACCTTCTACAACTAGATTTTCTTCAATAAAAGCCATCGCTTGCTCGGCTTTTTCTAAGTAGATTGGCTGATTCAGTGCTCGCGCTCCTTTTGCAAGCGCCGCAATCATCAAACCGTTCCATGAAGTTAATATTTTATCATCTTTATGAGGATGAATCCTTTTTTCACGGTGATCAAAGAGTTTTTTCCTGGCTACTTCCAGCTGCTCTCGTAATTCTTTTTCAGCTAAATTATGTTCACTTGCATACATCGTAATCGGAACTTTTATCAAATTAGGGATATTTTCACCTTCAAAATTACCTTGCTTTGTAACATCATAAACATTGCAATAAAGCGTACCTTGGTCTTTCCCTAGAACCTCAATAATTTCTTCAGGTCTCCAAACGTAAAACTTCCCTTCGACCCCTTCACTATCAGCATCTTCCGCAGAGTAAAAACCGCCTTTTGAATGATTCATATCTCTTAATACATACGTGAAAATTTCTGTTGCTACATCTTTATAGCGTTGGTTTTTCGTTACTTGATATGCTTCAATATAGGCTGTTGCCAGCAGGGCATTATCATATAACATTTTTTCGAAATGAGGCACGAGCCAAATTTCATCTACAGAGTACCTCGAAAAGCCAAGACCAATATGATCATATATGCCACCATTAGCCATTCCTGTTAACGTATACTCAACCATCTCCAACGCCCGCTCGTTACCAGTAAGCTTATAATAACGTAACAAAAACGTTAATACGTGTGGCGTTGGAAACTTAGGCGCCTGTCTAAACCCACCATTGACCTCATCAAATGTAGAATCCAATTGCTCAAAACATTTATGAAGCGTAGCAACTGATAACTTATTGTCACCTTGTTTTTTTCGACCATTTTGAAGTGCCTCAGTTATTTGGCTACCGACACTAGTGATCATTTCAGGATCTTGCTTAAACTTGTCATAAAGTTGGGTAATCACATCTTTAAATCCCGGTCTACCATACTTATTTTCCTTGGGGAAATAAGTCCCCACGTAAAATGGAACTTGATCAGCAGTTAAAAAAGCACTTAACGGCCAACCCCCTTGCCCTGTCATTGCTTGACAAACCGACATATAAATATGATCAATATCGGGACGCTCTTCCCTGTCCACTTTTATAGCAATAAATTTTTCATTTAATATTCTACCAACTTCTTCATCCTCAAACGATTCATGGGCCATGACGTGACACCAATGACAAGTGGAATAACCAATTGATAGGAACACTGGCTTCCCTTCTCGCCTTGCTTTCTCAAACGCCTCCGGCGACCACTCAAGCCAGTTGACCGGATTTTTTTCATGTTGCTTCAAATAAGGACTTTTCGATTGAACGAGCCAGTTGTACTCCGCTGATTGACGTTCTTCCTCTAAATAAGATTGCATATGGGTCCGCTCCCTTCGGTAAACTTCACCTACTAGTTTAGATAAATTTTTCACTACCTCTGCATTTTTATCATAATATTTCAGGTAAGTTTTTACAAAGATAGCGTACCCAACAACCTCAGTAAAAAAACAAAAAAAAGCACCCCTAAAAGGCGCGTGATTGGATTATTGGAAATAGAGATCATCAAATTTCTTTTTAGATTTGAATGAAATTCATTCATTTAAGAATTTTTTTTCGATAAAAAATGATTAATATTAATCTTTACTGTTAAAATCGAATGCCACTCTCAATTAGGAAAAAATTAAGACTTACAACCGCAATAGCTGCATGAAGCAAAACACTAATCCATGCTTTGTTAGAAGATTGTAAATCTTGAACTAACATCATGATGGACCAAATGAAAATAATTAGAAAAGCGATCTGTATTAATATACTTGGCAACATTGAACAACCTCCTCATCTTAGTTGATTGTATTAAGATGAAGGAGATATCATTCCTTAATTGGGATATTGCTTGGGGTTAAATCACTATTGTCTGCCTTCTTTATTATCGATCCTTCTATCTGCTCATGATGAAAGAAAATAATGCCGTATTCCCGCTATTTTTTCTGTCCTTACTTGCTTGTTGGCTTCTAAATAATCTAAATGTCCAACTACCTCTGACATGACTAGCGAAAATTGAGTTTCATAGGATTTTTTATAAAATTTCTCAGCAATTTCACTTCCAGTTGTAGCTCCAGATTTAATAAGAGAAAGGATTTTAAATGCCTTCCTTTCTATATTATTTAGTCTAGTTTCTATTAATTGTTTAGGCTCCTCGATCAATTTTCCATGGCCAGAAAATAGATATTTAACTGAGTAGGATAAACATTTTTTAAGTGATGTCATCTGTTCGAGTAACGAAGCGATTCGCTTTCCATTTTCATCAGGTTCGATAAGAGCATTACTAGAAATATGATCTATGAGCAAATCTCCAGCAAATAAAGATTTGCTGTCCTTATGAAAAAATGCAACTTGATCTGGCGAATGTCCTGGTACTTCAATGACGCTAAATGGATGAAGCCCTTTTGCTAAAGGAGTAATATTTGCATTTATTGCTAAATGTCTATTTTTCACAATTGAACTTTTTAAGTTATTGACTTGCTTTTCACCCGCTTCACCGCAACCCATTTCTTCATAGAAATTTCTAAAAAAGTTCACTCGTCTTTGTAAAAATTCGGGATCACGCTTTAAACGCGGAATTGCCTTTTCATGAGCGTAAACTGGTATAGGTACAAGTTCAACAATTCGATCAATTAAACCGACATGATCACTATGGTGGTGTGTTATGTAAATGCTTGTTAAATCACTTAGTTTAAATCCATGTGTATGAAGTGTATCGTTTAACAAATTCCAATTGTCCTCACTGTTTATTCCGGCATCAATTAAACATAAAGAATCATCAAATTTCACTAAATAATAATTAAAACTTTTTAAATTATGATGGGTAGGTAAAATAATCGGATATATCTGCAGATTTTTTAATTCTAGAGGCTCCATACAATCACTTCTTTCAAATAAGATCTTTTAGGTTTGTTTAATATCAAATTCATTCACTTTTTAATTATTTTCTTTTTTAATGTTTCGATAGCCGTGCTAATCGACATGTTAACTGCAATCCTAGCTGTTTCTTCAATAAAAATATCGTCACCACTTGCAGCTAAAAGAACGATGGCGATACCCATTTTTCTAATCACAAATAACTGACAGCTTTTTTGCTGAAATTTCGGATAATGATTCTTTAAGGTTTGTAAAACTTCTCTTCCTTCTACTAAACCTATATTGCCACTTTGAAGAAGTTCATCTAAAACATGGACATAAAGGATAAAATTAAATGGGTATTCCTTTACGTCACCAACATTTTCTATAAATATATTTAGCGAAGTTCGCGAAACAATGTTACGCTTTATTAACTCCACCTTCGATAACGTCAACTCCTCAGAATTACCAGAAAACACATTTGCCAATTCATCTAATGAAAGGCCGTTTTTCAAATTAATGATCTTATCGATCCTTTCTAAGATTTTACCCTTCGGAAAAAAGGTTTCTTGACCCGTAAATGTCGCTTTCCGGACAAACCATTCTTCAGGAACTAATTTTTTTCTTTTCCAACGATATAACTGTCCGTATGAGATCCCTGTTTCTTTCAACAAATCTTTTTTCGAAATTAAGTGTTCATCCACTTCCTCTACCTCCAGATCTTTATTCGCTTGCCATTAACGTAACATAACACTGTTTCTCTGTAAATGAAAGTAATAAGACCCTGAAGAGTTATGTTCTTATTTTTTTTTCTCTTTAATACTATTAAAGTAGAAAATCGATACTGTGAAGGAGGAAGAAAATGTACGACCGACAACATATCGAAAATAATTGTTTAAAGGTTTCTGGCGAAGGAACAATTTCCATATCGCCTAATCAAGTTAACATTACTATTGGGGCGATAACAGAAAAGAAGAGTTTACAAGAAGCTCAAAGAGAAAATGCAATAATTATTTCTAAGATAATAACAGCAATGGCACAACTAGGAATTCAAAGGAAAAATATCCAAACAGTTATTTATCGAATTGATACATTGTACGATTACAAAGATGGTGTGCAACTTTTTCGTGGTTACAGTGTCAATCATCAGCTTCAGGTCAAAATTGATGATATTGAAAAAACTGGGTTGGTCGTTGATCATGCTGTAAATCAAGGAGCCAATACTGTCTCAAATATTGAATTTACCGTCGCACAACCAGAAGCCTATTACAATGAAGCATTAAAATTAGCCTTACAAAATGCATATATAAAGGCATTAACATTAACGTCGCAATTAGCCGTTAACCTAAATCCCATTCCTTTTAAACTAGAAGAATTATTAAAAAGAATATCTTCACCTGTGCCGTATTCTCAAACAATGATGGCAACCGCCGAAGCAACACCAATCCAACCTGGAGAAATTACCATCTCGGCGACAATTACTGTCGATTATTTATACGATTAGATTCACTTATAAGGACTATCGATAAAAAAAACAATACCTCAGCATTGAGGTATTGTTTTTTCAACCGAATCGCTTACGATAACCGCACTTTCTACATAACTCTTCGACAGCTTCCCTTCTGGAGAAACCGTTATAAAGGTTATTCGCCCGCTCACCTTCAATGATCTCTGAAAACGGCTTGTCTTTAATATTCCCTAAATTAATGACACCCTCGCCATCAAGGCAACAAGGAACTACGGTACCATTCGTTAAAATAGCTGCTTGGTTTCTTAAAGCATGACAAAATCCTTTTCCTTCATCTTCTTCTTCATGTAAGGCAGGCCATTTGAATTCATGGTCTTGGTTTAAATAAATTCGTTCTGCGATCTTTAATCCACTACCGGGCACTACCATTTCTTCGATTTGATAGTTTAAATGAAACTCACGCTCTATTATTTCAAGGGCTTCACGATTACGACTTTTATCATGGTTTGTTACATTGTCTTGATCTAAGTTCCAAAGTCGTAAAGACACGATCATGTCGCTACTGGCTACAGCCTCTTTAGCAAAGGCGAGAATCGATGAGATGTATTCAAGTCTATTTGTCGATCCAGGATGGCCATCAAAACTATGCAAGGAAAAATTCATTTGACGTAACGCTGGTTTCTTGAAGATTTTATGCTTTGCTTTTTTTAGTAGCGTTCCGTTTGTCGTAATATTTACCTTAAAGCCTTTTTCGTGACTGATGTCTAATAGTTGATCAATTTTGGGATGAAGAAGCGGTTCCCCTTTTACATGAAAATAAATATATTTCGTATGTCCTTTTAGTTGATCTAATAAATTAGTAAACTCTTCTACTTCAATAAATTGTTTTGCTCGCTCAGTAGGTGGACAAAAACTACAAGCAAGATTACAAATACTCGTAATTTCGAGATAAACTTTTTTGAATTTTTTCATAAGCGTTTTCTTTCTCCTAGGTGATTTAAATTTCATACTACTCTGAATGATACCTTAGCAACCAGTGAAAAAGAAGTGAAAACTATTGGTGTTGCTTTACCAACTTTCGGACGGAGGCCCATGGGAACACTTTTGTGACCACTCTCCCCGGAAGTGTCCTCATTCTTATTTTTAAAAATCGTAAACGACACCTGTCAATGTTTCTGATACTTCCCATAGTTTTTTCATCGTTTCTTTATTATAAACTTCGGCGGCAGGCGTTTCGAGTGTTGGGTATCCGCTTCGATTACCTTTTCCATCTGGTCCGATATATTCTCCGCCTTGTAAGTGATCTTCCGTTGCTGCATAGATCGTCGGAAGAACACCCATCTCCACCTTTTGTACAAACCTACTAAATAATATTTTTAAAAAGGAGGGTGCATCTTTTTTCCCTAATTTAAACAAATTCGTTGCAGTGACACCTGGATGGCAGGCCAGACTAATCGTCGCAAGCCCAGATTGCTTTAATCTTTCATCTAGCTCTTTGGCAAACAATAAGTTAGCTAGCTTACTCTGCTTATAAAATTTCATCGCCTTATAGCCATTTGATCCATCTAGGTTATCAAAAAAGATCGATGCTCCTCTATAGGCAATACTACTTAAAGTCACCACTCGAGAAGAAGGTGTTTTCTTAAGTAATGGTAGCAACAACCCCGTTAACGCGAAATGTCCCAAATGGTTACTTCCAAATTGTAATTCAAAGCCATCTTTTGTTTTTTGGTATGGTGGTATCATTACTCCAGCGTTGTTAATTAACATATCCAATGATTCAAATCTACCTGTAAACTCAAGGACGAACGTATGTACGCTCTTTAAATCAGCAAGGTCTAAACCGATGACTTCGACTTTTGCATCGCTATTTTCACTTACAATCAAGGCAACTGCTTCTTCACCTTTTTGTTGATTTCTGACTGCCAAAATAACATGGGCACCTTGCCTTGAAAGGATTTTTGCTGTTTCTAAGCCAATCCCACTATTTGCTCCTGTAATAATAATTGTTTTATCTGCTAATTTTTTATTGATCAAATGACTACACCTCTATCTATTATCTATGTGAACTACCCGTCACTTACGAAAGAAAGGATACATTCGCTGAAGTGGCTTCTTGCATGTTTTAAAAAAAAACGGTCAGTTATTCAAACAAAAGTGAAATTGTCGAATAGCTGACCATTTCTATTTAATACAACTTACCTTGCTTATATAAAACAGTTGATATTTTCATGACAGAATGGATATAGCAGTTTTGTCTTAATGGAAATGGATCGCCAAAAAATTTTGGCAAGATCATGTCCATTGTTACTTTCATTTTATTGAATAGCAATTCAAACACTTCATCCTCACTGTAAAATTGAGTTTCACGGCCTTGGAGCCATTCAAAATACGAAACGATTACACCACCAGCATTGGCTAAAATATCAGGGATGATGATAACTCCTTTTTTATTAAGAAATTCGTCTGCCTCGGCGGTTACCGGTGCGTTTGCTCCTTCAACGATGACACTTGCTTTTATTCGGTCCATGTTCTCCTTGTGGATTTGATCTTCTAAGGCAGCTAGTATTAATACGTCGACATCATGGAATAGTAGCTCGTTGCGGTCTTGAATTTCAGCTTTGACACCAGCTGTTTCAAGTTGCTCTTTTGTTGATGGCAAATCACCTTTATTGATCGCAATGAATTTAACAAGGGACGGTACATCTAGGCCATCCTCATTAAATAATGTTACGTTTCGGTCACTTACGGCGACAATTTTGTTTTGTAAATGCTTACACGTATAAGCTTCAAGTGCTGCAACAGAGCCAACATTTCCGAATCCTTGTACGGCTAACGTAAGTGGATGACTTGCGGCGGCTAAAGCTGTTTCAGTATATGTATTTTGATTTTTCAAAAGCCAATCCTCATGGCTATTTAAGAAATCGTGAAGCAGATAGCGAAGTGTAAAATAGACACCTTTTCCGGTTGCTTCCCGACGGCCTAGCGAACCACCGTTAATAACACTTTTACCAGTAAAACTACCACGGTAAGGCTGTCCTGGTTTTATGCTCTTATACTCCGCTACCATCCAGTCCATTTCACGTTCACCTGAACCTAAATCTGGAGCAGGAATGTCTTTGTCTGGACCTATAACATCAGCAAAATACTGAACATATTTTTTTGATATGGCATTTAATTCTTTTACTGAGTGTTCACGTGGATTAATAACAATCCCACCTTTTCCTCCTCCAAATGGGATGTCGTGAAGTGAATTTTTCAAAGTCATTAAAAAGGCGAGATTGACGACCTCGTCTTCATTGACAGATTCGTGAAAACGAATCCCACCCTTGTATGGTCCAAGCGCATCGTTATGATGAACGCGATATGCTGGGATTCGAACAACCTTGCCGCCTTCTAATGGCATTCTCAGAAAAGATTTATGAATTTTATTCGGTGTTGAAAGAATTGCACCTAACGAAGTAAATGCCTGCTTTCTTTCATCGCCTTGCAAATCCGACAAAAATAACTTATTTTCTAACAATGCATCCAATGACTGTTGAACAATCGCTCTTGTTTGATGTTCCAAATTAAAAACCTCCTAAAAATTTTTTATCTTTCATTTTATCTTTCAGATGTAATTTATTTTTGAACAACCTCATAATTGTATCATCATCAACGAGTGTTTCTCTTAGTTATACCCTTCTGCCAGCTAACAAAACATAATCATTAGGTCTACTGTCTTTCTCGCCTAATCTGTTGCTAATCTGTCAATTCCCGAATCATAAAGGACGATTACACTATCGATAATCGTCCTTTTTAAGGCATTCATTAGTTAATAGCTATGCTAACCTTCAGTTTCTTTCCTTTGATTGTTGTTTTTTCCATTGCTTCTAAGACTAGCGAGCCTTTTCCATTAAGAATATCAACATATGATAAACTTTCCTGTATCGTTATAATTCCAATATCATCTGTTGTTACTCCAGGAATTTTCGCAATCGTTCCAACAAAATCGACAACTCTAATCTTCTTCTTTTTCCCACCGCTGAAATGAAGTTTCATGATATCGTGGTTTATTCGTTCAGTTTTATTATTTTTTACGATTCGGCGACCGCTGAGTTTTTCTTCAAAAGCAGCTTTTCCTTTAAGAACTTTGTAACGCTCTGGAGCTTCCATTAATGGTATCTCAAAGCCAATGTATCTTTCAATTGCTTTAATGAATTTTTTTTCATAAGCTGTCGTAAATGTAATCGCTTTTCCTTTATTACCAACACGGCCGGTTCTTCCTGTTCGGTGAACATAGCTTTCTTTTTCCAGTGGAACGTCATAGTTAATAATGAGTGTCACATTATCAACATCTATTCCTCTCGCTGCTACATCGGTTGCTACAAGATAACGGAAAGTTCCCGTTTTAAAACCTTCCATAACTGCAAAGCGATCATCTTGCAACAATCCACCATGAAGTTTTCCGGTAGAGTAATTTGATTCTTCCAATTCTGCAGAGATTGTTTCAACATGTTCTTTGGTTCTGCAAAAAATGATACAACTATCCGGATTTTCAACGACCGTTACGTCTTTCAGCAGTGAAATTTTATCTTCTTCTTTCACTTCCATTAAACGATGTTCAGTTGTGCTCGTTGTTATCCCAGTAGCAGCAATCTCAATATTAAGCGGGTTTCTCATATATTTATGGCAGAGACTCTCAACATTTTTAGGTAATGTAGCAGAAAATACCATCGTCAACCTGTTTGAAGGAAGTGCTTTTATGATCGCCTCAACTTTCTCAATAAAACCCATATTAAGCATTTCATCAGCTTCATCGATAACAAGAAACTTGATTTCGTCTAAAACCAGTGTTTCTCTTTCAATATGGTCGATTACCCGGCCAGGTGTACCGACGACGACATGAGTTTTTTGTGTTAATTCTTCTTTCTGTTTCGCAAAAGGCTCTTTTCCATATACTGCCACAGCTTTAATCCGCTTTAACCTGCCAATATTCTTTAAATCTTCTCGCACTTGAACGGCAAGTTCCCTAGTTGGTGTAAGAATCAATGCTTGTGGCTTTTTTTCCTCCCATTCAATCATCTCGCAAATAGGTATCCCAAAGGCAGCAGTCTTACCACTACCGGTTTGAGATTTTACAACAAGATCTTGATGATCCAGTGCTCTTGGTATTACTTCAATTTGAACCTCTGTGGGAGTTTTGTATTTTAAAACAACAAGCGCTCTCCTTATTTCATCACTTAAATTATAATCACTAAAATTTCTTCCATTCATTTATTTACCTCATTTATTTTGTATTATCCGACTTATATATAGAATTCTCTCAAAGGGATATCCTATGCAAAACCTGAATATATTCATTATATTTATTTGCTAAACAATGACGCTTTCAGACATACTACTTCTTCAACAATGATTCCCACGTGTTTTCAAGCCATTTATTAAAGTCAGCACCCTTATCACCTTGATACGTATCATACACATCAAGTCTCATCTTTAATAACTTCTCTTTGAACTCTTCAAACGTATGACCCTCAGGCAAACTCTTCTTAATTCTTACTAAAATTTTAGTAATCCCTTTAATCAAATCTCCTTTTTTTCTTGGAGGTAATTTGACATCTTCACCAAAATTTTTGAGCTGCAGAAAAGCAGCCTCTTGAACTTGATAGACAGTATCGTTAACCATTCTGTGCTTAAGTACATCAATGGTTTTTTCACTTTTCCACTGACCAAGTTCTTCAACAGCACCTAAACGTTCTCTCCAATTAGACGTTCGATTGGCAGATTTTTTTAATTCCTCATAATTTGCAGGTAATTCACTTTTCATTTCTTTATTAACCAAAAAAAACAGCTCCTTCTATTTCAAATCATCCATTTTTAAATTACCAGGCAAAGCTAAGTTTCCATCGTTGCAATTATTTACCCCATCTTAAGCAAATAGAACCCCATGTTAAACCGCCGCCAAAGCCAACCAAGATCAGTACATCACCATCGTTAATTTTGCCCTTTTCAATTTCCGAAACTAAGGCTAACGGAATCGATGCTGCTGAAGTGTTTCCATGCTTAGTCACGGTCGTTGAAACTTTTTCTTTACTTAAACCAAGTCTTTTTCTAGCTGTATCAATAATTCGAGTGTTTGCTTGGTGTGGAATCATAAAATCAATGTCTTCCGTGCTTAACCCCGCTTTATCGATAACTGTTAAACTTGATTCAGACATTTGTCTGACAGCAAATTTAAAAACTTCTCTACCGTTCATTGTGACGAAATTTGTTTTATTATCAACTAGTAAGTGTTCTGCACCAGTACCATCTGCACCTAGATCAAAAGATAATATACCTTTTCCTTCTGAAACTTCGCTTAAAATAACGGCGCCAGCCCCATCTCCGAATAAAACAGCTGTATTTCGATCTTGCCAATCAATAATTTTTGAAAACTTTTCACTACCAATGACTAACACATTTTTATATGTATTAGAAACAATAAATTGTTGACCAGTTACAACTGCGTAAATAAACCCTGTGCAAGCTGCACTTAAATCCATGGCCGGAATATTAGGAATCCCTAAGGCTTCTTGAACAATACAAGCTACTGATGGAAACGCATAATCTGATGTCGTCGTTGCAACTAAAATTAAATCAATTTCACTAGCATCTAGTGAGGCATTTTCTAGTGCATTTTTTGCAGCAATAATTGCTAAGTCCGATGTATCCATTTCCTCTGTAGCAATTCTCCGTTCTTCTATACCAGTTCTTGAGCGGATCCATTCATCATTTGTGTCCAAAGTCAATTCCAAGTCAGAATTTGTAACGACTTTTGTTGGTAAATATGAGCCTACTCCAATAATCCCTACACTTTTCATATTATCACCCTTACTTTCAATTATGACAAGGTCATAGCATCTATTAACTATTTTACTCTAAATCATGGTAAATATAAAGACTAAACCTCATCACTCATGCAAAGCACCCCTATAGAGTATACACTTTATATTAGTAGCGTGATTTTTGATTATTAACCTTAGTGTCATGATACTAGTATTAAGGCACTGATGTGTTTTATGGTTTGCTAATTACGATCAAAATGCTCTACTCGATTACGACCTTTCGCTGTTGCTCTATACAATGCTTTATCAGCCTTGCGGAGTAGTTCTTCCCGATCCATCCCCAATTGCGGCGTAATCGAAGAAACACCGATGGTTGACGTAATATACTTTGCCGTTTTGGAAAATTGATGGTTTATTTGTAATGAGACAATGTTGTTAAGCATATTGTTAGCGACTATCATTGCTCCCGCCTCATCAGTATTAGGAAGAACTGCTACAAATTCGTCTCCTCCATACCTTGCTACAAAATCAGTGCTTCGCTTTGGGATGTTTTGAAGGGATTTAGCTACATTACAAAGCACACGATCTCCTTCTTGATGGCCGTAATGATCATTATACTCTTTAAACTGGTCAACATCGATAATTACAACAGAAAGAGGCAGTTGCTCTCTTATTGCTCTCTCCCATTCTTCCAAAAATAGCTGGTCAAATTTTCTGCGATTCGCAATTCCTGTTAAGCCATCATGTTCTGAAAGTTTAATGAGCTTATGATTTAATTCTACAAGTTCCATTTGTGATTGCTTTCTAATCCCTATCTCTTCTGCAAGTTTTTCTGATGTTTCTGCATTGTTAATAGCAATTCCAATATAGGAAACAAGTGCTCTAATTGAATCTAGATCGTGCTGGTCATAAGCATTTAGCTCTTTACTTTGAACTGTTACCACACCAATAATTTCTCCTTCTAAAATAAGCGGGCAAAAAATGATAGAAGGACTATGAGTACCATATGTATTTTTTATTTCTTCTAAGTAATTATAATATTCTTTCTCAGTGTCATTAATCATAATTTCCTGTTTATTCTTAAAGCACCAGACGGCCCAGCTTGATTTACTACTCAGTGGAATATCAAATACTGGAGCATTTTGACCTTCCTCAATGTAGAGCTTATATTCAATTGTTTCATTTTGTTTATTGTGAATACCGATCCCTAAAACAGGAGCATCCATTAAACTATTTATCGTTTCATAAATTCGTCTAAATACTTTTTTTATATTTAAAGTAGCTGTAATACTTTGTCCAATTTCACTAATGATTTGAATTTGCGAATAAGATCTCGACAATTCTTTCGTTTTCCGTTCTAATTCTTCTGTCAATATTTCAAAAGCTTTATTTTTCCGTTGTGATTCTTCTGCTTTTAATTGAATCGCAATACCTCTTAACTTACTTTCTTGCTCTAAATTGGTGACTTCCCTTGTTAGATCATGAAATTTTTTATAGTAATAGACGGTTTTATTTACATTTCCTAAAAGTTGATATTCACTAGCTAATAAAGTACAAACTTGGCATATAAAGTCTTTCGAATTGATCTTTTCAGCTAATTCTAAGCTTTTATATAAACAGGAGATCGCTTTCTCTTTCTCGTTTAATTCGATTGCTAAATAATAATAGTCAATATAAAGCTCAATTTCTAAGAATATATCTCCACCTTCACGGTTGACTAGTAAACATCGTTCATAGAAATCAATGGCTTTCTCAAGGTTGCCTTTTTTGTATGCTAATTTACCTAGTAAATGTAGACACCCACACTCACTTAAGCCATCATGTTCTATTTTGCTGATCTGCAAGCAAGTATGTATATATTTTTCAGCTTCGTCATAGTTATTTAGCGCCAAATAAACAGCACCTAAATTAAGAAGCGGAACACTTTTTGACGCCTGCCCCTGCTGCTCCTCAAACTTTTTTAAGCTATCTTCGTAAAACTTTAAAGAAATCGTATAATCATGTAGTCGAAAATGTATTTCACCAATATTATTCAGTAATCCCGCAATTAATTTATCGTATTTAATCGCCGTAGCTAAATTTAAGGCTTGTCCATAGTATTCAAGAGCTCTATCATAAATTTTCAAATAAACATTTACATTCCCTATAGCATTAAGGATTTCTACCTCATATTCATGTTCATTTAATTTCCTAACCCTTTTCAATCCATCAAAAAGATTTTCTAATGCTTGTTCTAATTCTCCTAGCAACCATAAACTTCTGCCTATATGTAAAAGACTTTTGACTACACCTTTCTCATTTCCATCTACCAAGGCCATTTCAAAAGCCGTCTTTGATAATGCTAGGGAATGAAGGGGTTTCCGACGTTCTAAATTTTCTGAGAGTTTGTTTAAGATCAGGATCTTATCCTCCGTATCACAACAGTTAGCGAGCAATGGCTCATAGTCTTTTAATATTTCTTGCAAAAGGATTCTCCTCCACTCTAAGCTATGCATCTATATAGCGTTACAGATATAATAGTTTGATTTTTAATTATTCTACTAAAATTTTACTACAGTTTGCTAAACTTTGCTTGAAAATGATTTTTGAATGTTAAGTAAATTTTAAATAACTAGTTTATGGATTGAAATACCAATCTTATGTTTATCGATTGTCTTGCAAAGTGACTCCAAAAGGTGAGCTTCGATTTTCAATTGAAGAGCCAGATAAGCCGTTGAATTCCCCTAAAAATTAGCTCGGTACTGGACATAATAAAATAACAGCCTAAAGGGTAAAGATCCCTAAGGCTGTTTTAACTCTTGCCAACTTATTAAATGGTGAATAGCAACTCCTGAAAAAGATTTGTTTTTCAAATAAAATTTTTTGACGATTTCTAATTCTGCGTTCATTTCTTCAATACTTGTTCCATTAAAAGATGTATAACTCTCGGGTAATGGTGCCGTTTCTACAGCGATAATTAGCTTTTTCTTTTCTTTATCGGCCCAATCGATTTCATTTTGACTAATCTCAATAATACCACCCTCACCAATTGCATGGTTTCGATAGGCCATAATCGTAATTTCATCGACTGTTTTAATGATCCACTCTGCTAAATTACCTTCGCCAAATTGATTATTAAAATCAATTTCATCAAACCAAAATGGAATATCGATAGCAAAGGTAAGATTCAATTCCTTACTTTGCTTTAGAACCCTCTTCACCATCGCCTGATATTGTACAATAATTTCGGCCTGATTAGTTTCCCAGCCAGCTTGTAAGTAAGGTTCTACATCTAGATGAATACCTTTAAATTGTTGATTAGCTATTGATGAGCGTTGGTATAAGGCAAGCCAGGCAAGAAAAGTATCTTCTTCACTCCTGTTAACTGCCCAAGTTGGTGAACCATCTAGTGCATAAACATTAACTTCCATTGCTGTCATCACAGAAATGAACTGTTGATAATAATCAAAGTCAATTTCCTGAGAATATTGTAGGTAAATAGAAGTGATTTTTTCTACTTCTACAAATTGAATAATTTCCGTCGTATCAGCTTCTAGTAATTTTGTATCCCAAAGCCAAGTTGCTAGTTCAGGTTGTTTGTTTTCGGGCAAAATAAAATAAGATATGAACAATACAATTAAACCGACTATTAATAAACTGATAAACAAGCTCATGATCTTCATTTTGTCACAGCTCATTTCTAATCATAATTTTTAAAAAAAGTAGGAGGTAATGATCTGTGTAACATCCCCTCCTACTTGATACCGTTCTCGATTTTCGATTTATCTGGATGATGTAAACGCTTTTTTGACGATATAATAGGACTGCTTCAATCGTTCCTCATAGAGCGGCAGATCCCACGTTTCCCAGGAGTACATCTCGATGCTTTCCTTCACCATTCGTCCATTTTGTAACTCGGGAAGTGAATCTATCACCTCATATTGAAAGTCTTCGTTGTTGGTTGGTTGAACGAAAAGGACTCCAACGTTAATCCCATCAATAAATTGACCTATTTCTCCCTCATCTTCTTCATAAATATTGGAGATAACCTCGCGTTGACTTGGATCTTTAAAACTTAATAGCAGCCAAGGGATACGAATTTCGATTATGCCATCTTCAGGGTTACTATAAAAATCAGCAAGTGAATCATAATCAACGGCTTCAGGGTTCCCATTACCATGACGCAATTGACCAGTTTCATAGTAACTAAATGGAATCACTTTATTTTGTGAAGGAATCCGTATTTCTTGATTTAGAGCAAAATGGATTGGTTGAAATGAGCCACTATTATTAACCGGCAATGGTGCTTCTGGTTCAAGGAATTCATAATCATATTGTAATTTAAATAGATCATAATAACGATCGACCAATACTCGTGATTGATCATTTCCATTGATTTCAATGACGAAATCTATTCCCTGATCGATTGTTACACCGTCTATCGTCTCAATCGTTTGATTTCCTTGATTAGGAATCGTATCTAATAATAAAATCGGAAACCCATTTACTGTTGGATCCTGCTTCGAATCAACTGTGAGGTCTAAACGTAAATAGAGATAACGTTCATCGTGATCAATAAATAGCTTTTCTAGGATTGGTTGTTCACTAGTATATAATGGTGAAACGTCCTGCCAATCACTGCGGTCACCGTCAACTTTAATTTTGTGTCTATCAAAGCTTAAGAGACCAAATTGCTGTTCATTCGTTTGAGCATTAGACCAATATGGGCGGCGTTCAGGAGAATCATAATCCATTGTGTTCCATGTTCTCTTAAACCATTCATCCTGCCATGTAAAGATGAGTCCACCTAAGAGACCTTCATGAATGATGTCTTCATAAAGTTGAACGGTGATTTCGCCTTGCTCCTCTTCACTCAAAAAACCTTGATTCTTGCCAAATGGATTTTCATGTGTCATTCCACGTGATCCTGGAACACCAAATTCAGCGATAAGAATAGGCATTTCATGCGCTTCATGTAAATCTTTTAAATAGGCAGCATAGTTGTTATACTCTCCACGGTGATCAACAAATTCCAAGTACCTACTTTCATAGTTAAGAAAATCGGGATAATATGGGTACACATGATAAGAAGCAAATTGATTTGTCGCAGTTGCTGCTCCTTTTATGTTAATAACATTAGGATCTACTCCTACCATATCCTCCTCGACATTTGGTTCAGCCGGGTGAGTTAATAAATCAGTCGTTACCCAATTAGTAAAACTTACCGGTCTGATCCATTGATACCGGTCGGCTTCGTAACTAATTAATTCGTCAAGTTGATAGGCAAGCCAATGTTCAAAGCCTTGTGCGTTGGTAGTCTCAACGAAGTTTCCGTCATAATCGCCTATAGTAGCGTGCTTTTCGTTTGTTCCCTCGACCATTTTTGGATACCATTCAATACCAATAATCCAGCCTATAACGTATTGAGAAATATCAGCGTGATAGAATCCGTGAGCATGTCCTGGTCGATGTTCGACAAAGGCTTTGCCGTGAATAACATCGACAATTCGTTTCATTTCTTCCTGAAACTTATCAGTAATCTCCAGATCAAAGGCGTCAAGTGTTTCTTCAAGAGGTTCCTCATCGATCCAAACGCCCTGCATTAGGTAAATTGGTTCGGCATTTTGTTCATTGTAGTTCTTTAATGCATCATAAAAGCCAGGTGGATGAAGGGTATAAATCCGAATCGTATTGGCACCCATCTCGCCAATATATTGTAACCATCGGTAGTACTCTTCTTCAGTTATTGCTGCCTCACCAGGGAAAACACCTGGTTTTGCCTTCCCAATGTTCACACCTTTAATAGAAATCGCTTCCCATTCATCGTTAACATAAATTTCAAAAGAGTCTTCATTAATTCTTGATGTGTAAGCTAACACGCCTTCTTTTGCAACATCAAGATGCTTTTCTTCATCCAAAATTTCGTCTTTAACTTCTGAAAGAAGTGTTTTCATTATCGGGACGTACGTTTTCCAAAAAAAACTTTTTTCTGAAAACTTATTCATACTTAAAAGTTCCATAATTTTATTCAAGCCTTTATATTTATAAAAAGGTGGTACATTAGCGATATCAGTGAAATCTCCAGCAAAATAATAGCTTCTCGAATACGCGCGCTCATGCTCAATAATCCCAGCAAACTCTAAAGGTATGTTGTTCTCAAGTAATTCCGCTGTACCTGATTCAGTTAAATCCCAGTTATAATAGGCTAAAACATCCTGCTCACTTTTAGCTGTGACAATATCAAACCAATACATATAGTTTGGACTGTCTTTTAAACCGAACTTTTCAGTTCCGCGCTCCGTAAAATTAAGACGAATCCCCTTGTTCCCGAAATGTTCCTCTGCTAAAAGAACGACAAGATCTTCTTGTAGCTCATTTACTAGTACGAATCCTCCGCCCTCATACTCCCATTTTGAAGCTAATACCTCTTCATAATGATTCAGCATCCACTCAGGAATTTCGCTATTTAAGTCGGGATCAAGTTCTTCAAAATATCTACCTGACCACCCTGACCATTCAAGTTGCAGATAATCACTAACGCTTTCACGAACAACTGCATCGGTCGGTGAGGCAAATGTGTTAAACTCGACAATCAACGTGCTTTGTTTATCTTTTTGCAATCGTTCGATGATCGTTTGCCATTCTTCCATCTCAAGCCCACCATAGATGAGCGATGAACGAGTACCATCTCTATCTAAATCAATCCAAGGAAGATCGTCTTCATATACACCATAAGTATCGGCAAGATAAATAAGATCGATGTTCTCATAAGAAGCTGGTAAAGGTCGAATGCGATACGTTTGATTTGCTTCATCCGGAAAAAAACCGAAATAATCACTAGACTTGTCATAACTAGATTCATCCTGCTTTACATAGCCAAAATGATTTAACACCCATGTTATCCCAAGGTGCTCACGATAAGACTCGTCTGCTACTGTTTTGTCGATGATGGCAACCTGCAATTCTATTTTCTCATCTGAAAACCACAAAATCACTGGAAGGAGAAAAATCAATACTAGAAAAATCAAAGCTAATCCCCATTTTACATTCATTTAAGATTCCTCCTTTACGATGAAACTCCCTTTCTTTTCATAACACCCCAGCTTTGGTCTCTCTTAAATATAGCAACAAACAGTGCCCTGAATCTCCAAAATGCTAAAAGTGGACGATACCAAAATGATTCTGTTAATGAGTATAAAACAAGCTTATTTAAGTCAGACACTTTTTGATACCTTCCAAATCGCCACTCTTCGAGTAATACAGCTCCTAAAGAAAGAAATGACCCATAAATTACTAACATTAAAAAAAGTAAACTAGAATATTGGATATTAACTACACTTAGGATCAGCCCAAGAATCACTAATGAATAACCAATCACTTCAATAACTGCTCCTAAGAGCTCAATGATAAGAAAATAGGGCATCGCGATAAGTCCGACACTTTTGTATTTAGGATTAAACATCATTTTTTTATGGATCCATAGACTTTCAAATAAACCGCGGTACCAACGCATTCTTTGAGTTTTTAAGTCTTTTAGTGTCTCTGGTGCTTCTGTATAACAAACGGGATCAGCTACAAAAATAATTTTTGCACCCCAGTCGTTATCAATGTTCATTTGGTGCAAGCGAACAACTAGTTCCATATCTTCACCAATCGTCCCAACTTTATAGCCACCAGATTGAATCACTCGTGATGTTTTAAATACTCCAAAAGCTCCAGAAATAATCAGAAGCAAATTATTTCGACTTAAACCAATTCTTCCTGTTAAAAACGCTCTCAAGTATTCGATCGTTTGCATAATGACTAACGCTTGAGAGGAAAGGTTTCTTTCTTGCAGCTCACCTTTGACAATTTTGTTACCATTGGAGAGAAGAATATTACCTCCTGTAGCCAAAATCTCATCACCTGCATTTTCAATAATCGGCTTCATTATTTTAAGTAGTGAATCTGATTCAAGGATTGTATCACCGTCAATTGATGCAAAATATGGATATTTAGAAAAGTTAATTCCTGCATTTAAAGCATCGGATTTTCCGCCATTTTGTTTATCAATCATATATAAATATGGAAATATTTGTGACTGATAGGTTTCTTTTATTGGTTGTGTATTAATTCCATTTCTTGTTTGATAAACTTTATTATTTAACTTTTCCATCTGAAATTGTTGAATCATTTTCTCAAGTGTACGATCTTCCGAACCATCGTTTATGACAATAACTTCAAACTCAGGGTAGTTTAAGCGTCCGTTACCAGTAACTAAAGAAAGTACACTTCCAACGATTCCCAGCTCTTCATTATAGGCGGGAACTAATATCGATAATGGTGGCGTAAAACGGGAATTTTTCAGTTCTTTGTAGGGTTCAACATTATGAAGGTGTCTTTCTTTTCTTATCCTATTAAATGAAAAAAGAAAGAGTAGTAGGTAGATTAAACATACAGCAACGAGATAGAAGATCACAAATTGATTAAATAAAACTAATACATTTCTGCCTATTTCCCAAATATTACTCATAATCTAGACTCCTTTCTAACCATTCCAGCGCAATATTTCTAGAGTACTTATCTGAGTGATTATTTACAATGATCAAAAGTCGTTCCTTGCCATTTTTATATTTGCGAAATGCCTTAGCAGCCTCTGTCCTAACCATAAATTTCTGATCTGAAATTAATTCCTCTAAAAACTGGATAAATTGTTCGTCTTTTATCATCCCGAATAATCGCGCCGCCATAAGGCGCTCACCTGTTGTTTCGTCACTTTTCCAATTTTCACGTTGTGAGTTTGTTTCAAACCAGCTAATAATAACCTCCGGTGAACTTAAATAACCAATATGAGCAACAGTTTTTAAGGCTCTAATCCTGAGCTCACTTGCCTCTGTATTTAATAAGTTTTCAAGAAATGTAATAATTTCCAATGAGCGTAGGTTTTTATTACGAATTAAGTCTAAAAGACCTATTTGCCATGATTGATCCAGCTCTTCAAACATTTCGAGATATTCACTTAAATTGTTCTCATCAACAAGTCGATTTAAGATAACATTTAGTAAAAATGGTGGTAATCCTTTTGACTCTTTAAAGACTTCATAGCAATTATCATATTCTAATGACGCTAGCAAAATAAAAATTTGATATTCTTCTTCTTTCGATAAATTGGGGCGTTTTAAGTGTTGGAGAATATCATCTTGAATCACATCTAATTTGAACAGATCAAAAAAATAAAGTGTATTCATCCGAACACCCCATTTCCGATCGTTTAGTCGTTTACGATATTCAGCTAAAAAATAATGCTCAATAAATTTTTTAATCGGACTACCATTTTTATCGATTTTATAATTCATTAAATAAACGCTAAAAAAATCTTCTAAGGCACTAAACTGATGCGACTTAGTCGGAACAAATGAAACTTGCTCAAGATCTCCATGGATAAGATAAGCTTGGATCTCTTCTTGATGCTCTGTCAGCCAAGCTTGTTTTTTTCTGGCATAGCGATTGTTTGTTGTCTTAATAACAACAAGATATATATATAAACAAAATAAGACAAAGACTAAAAAACTAGTAAAAGAAATAATCATCATTTCTGAAATCATCTTATCTTGCCCCCTTTAATAATCGTTTGATACGCTCCTTTAGTTCCTTTAGACTAAAAGGTTTTGTCATATAATCGTTCGCCCCTTTTTGAATTGCTAAAGCGATGTCAGTCTCAGAACCTTTACTTGTTAGCATGAAACAAAGATACCGCTTGCGGTCGTACTCTGTTCTTATTTTCCTTAAGATTTCAAGTCCGTCCATTTTAGGCATCACTCGATCAATAATTAATAGAAAGCGTTCATTTTGTCGATGCCATGGATCATTAAAAAACTCTTCACCATCAGCAAAGCTTTTAATTTCAATGTCATATTCAGCTTCACCAATTTCTTCAAGCTGATGCTTTAAAAGCTCGCGGATCAAGCGATCATCGTCAATGATCGCAATTTTCAGTTTTTTAAAACCTAGTGTTACTTCCTTCATTGTCCTATCAATAATGATCCCCTTTTGCTCACTGTTTGAGAAAGGCATTAACAACAACAATTCCTCAGGAGATTGCGTTGCATTTACAATCTCAACAATCTTTGCTGAAAATGAAATAGCTTCATTACCAAAAAAATCTTTAAGTTGTTTACTTGTTAATTCATTATTTAAACGCTCCATTAATTTTCGAGCATCTTCATTTACCGTTTTTGGAAGAATTAAAACAAAATCTGTAGTGTCGTGATAGTGTCCTAGAAAATCTGCAGGACGAATACTATTTTTAATAAAAGAGACAAAAAGCTTCACAAGTTCCTGTTCCTTAATTGCACGATCTTGTCCCGTTTCTACCTTAAGATAAACTAAAGTTAACGGTTCGTGGGAGCGCTTCATGTCATTAACTTGACGCTGCAATTCTTCTTTTAAAGAATACAAGTTAAACGCGCCCGTTATTGAATCAATTAAAGTGCTTGAAAGAAAATAGTTTCGTTTCCTAATATGCTTTGTAACACTAGCTATTAAATCCAGTGAATTTATAGGATGATAGAAAACTGCATCCGCTATAGACAAATAGCTTGTCCGATCTTGACCTTCAAAACGATTAACAATTGCAATGATCGGGATAAAATGTAGCTCACACCACTGTTGGACTACTGTAAGTTCCTCTACTAGATCATTAGCTAATTGATCAACATTAACGATTATACAAGCAGGACGTGATGAAAGCAGTTGATCTACTATATTTGTTTCACGATTAAAAAGAAGAAGGGAAAACTCGTTTATCAAATATTTTTTTAAAAATGTATTAAACTCTAAATTTTCGTTTATTACATAAAGGATAGTTTTCTTTTCCATATCATCTTCCCCATTCCTTTTAGCCTAATTTATTTAAGACAACAAAATAGAAAACATCTACAATTTTTGATATTTTATGGAATTAACACGGTTTACACGGTATTTATTTTATTTTTATTTTTATTTTACATTTATTCATAAATAAATCAATAGGACAATATATGTGTTTATTCAATCTTTTTGCTTATATTTAAACAAAATTCGCAACGTTAGTACAGTTTATTGTCGAACGCATTATACAACATACAAAAAAACACCTAAATTCTTTATAATTAAAGAAATTAGGTGTCTTTATGTGTGTATCTTCCTTTCAAATCCTAGCACGTCAATATCCAAATGATCATCCTCCTACTTGTTGAAGCATCATTTCCATTTGCTCTGTTGTCAAAAAATTTACAAATTCTCCAAATGTTATCCTGCAATCAATATCGTGATTTTTACAGTTCGTTAAATAGTAATCCCATGCGAGACGATATTTTACAATTAAATTTTGTGAGTATTCATATGCGCTCAATGTTGGTCCCTCCCTAATGTCTTATAACAGTTTTTATTTATTAAACCTATTATATAACAGTTTTATTTTATCTGTCAATATCCATTTATCAATTATTATCCTTTTATTATCCTTTTATTATCCTTTTAAAAAAACGCCTGCTTGTTGGGCAGACGCTTTGCTTTGTTTTATTAAATTAAAACCTTAATGTTTGCTTGCTCTTTTAATTCTTCAATCAACTTTACCTTTTCTTTTTCTTGTTTTTCAGAAATAACCGCTTTCTCTAACACTGGCTTAACTTCTTCATAGTTTAATTTTTCTTCACTCTGCTCACTATATTTTGCGAACATGGCTTCAAGATCTTCTTCGGTTACATCTATTTCTGCAATGTTTTCAAGAAAGTACTTGTCTAACCTTATATTTTCTTCAATTCTTTCTACTAGTATTTCATGTGTTAAACCATTAGCTTGTAATGCTTCATTATACTGTTCTTCTGTTTCAAAATCTGCCTTAATTAAGGTGATTTGTTCATCAATTTCATCTTCTGTTACAGAATAGCTTGCAGCTGCTTGATTGACTAGCTTCTGACTAATTAAGCTGTTTAGGACACTTTCTTGAAGCATATCTAACATGTCATCACCTTGCTCGCTCATATTCATTCCTTGTTGTTCAAACATAACTAGTTGATTTTGAACTAAAACATCAAGCTCTGTTAATGTAATTACTTCATCATTAACAATCGCCGCTGCATCTTCTGTGTTTTTTTCATCATTAACAATCGCCGCTGCGTCTTCTGTATTTTTTTCATCATTAACATTCGCCGCTGCGTCTTCTGTATTTTTTTCATCCTCAATATTAGTGTCATTTTCATCATTACTTCCACAACCTACAATTGCAACAGCTAATAGTACTAACGCCAAAAATAATAGCGATTTTTTAAACATATAAAACATCCTCTCTTTTTTTAAAAATATAGTGGGTACGGTTAGCAATTTTACTAGTTATAAAAGCGAATGTAAAGCGATATAGTAAAAGTTAATAAAAAGATAATATTTTACTTATTTTTTAGATGTTTTTATCTTAAATTATGTAGTTCAAAACATCTAAGCAAAGCTTAGATGTTTAGTTGTTTTTTTGTTTTATCCCTCTACTTCAAACGTGTTACAGTCTGTTTCTTTTTGGTTATTAGCTTGTTTACCCGTATGACTAACAACGTAAATAGCGTCTGCATCGCATTGGTTACCTTGCGCCCAATACTTACAGTTATTCACCTCACACAATACATCTTGAGCCATCGTTCCTCACCTCCTAGCAATATCGTTTGCCAATTAGTGAAAAAAATACTTTGTCGAGTTTTTAGACAAACAAGAAAACAAGTATTTCTCATATATTAATGTATAATACTTAAGAAGCTTTGTAGGTAGTCTTATTGGATTAGTAAAGGTGGAAAAATAAAATGATTTATTTTATATACATAATTATTATTATTGCTTTTTTGGACACGTTTTCTCAATTACCAATTATTGCGCCATTTGCCCAAGATCTTGGGGCAACCAGTCTTTTCATTGGTTTGATTATTGGGGTCTACTCATTAACAAATATTTTTGGAAATCTCATTGCTGGGTTCTGGATCGATAAATTTGGCAGAAAAAAAATTATTATAATCGGGATGCTATTTGTAAGTGTTTGTTTATTCGCCTACACCTTTGTCACTACTCCGCAACAGTTGTTAGGCATTCGAATGCTTCACGGCATTGGAGGTGGCCTGCTTATCCCAGCAGCATTTGCACTTTTAGGTGACAATGCTGGTACTAAGAACCGCGGCAAAATAATGGCCTTTTCCGGGGCTTGTGTCGGGACATCAGCCATTATCGGCCCGGCGTTCGGAGCAATTACAACTCAAGTATTAGGAATAAATTTTGTTTTTATGATTATTAGTGTTCTTTTTCTTATAACAACTTTGTTGATCTTTATTTTTTTGAAAGATAGCTTTATACCAAAGCAAACTGACATAGTTAAATTTGAATATAAACATTTTTCTAAGCTATTGCTGTTACCACCACTCATCAATGCCTATATTGGTGCTTTTTCGCTCATGTTAACGTTAGGCATTTTAGCTTATATGCTCCCATTTAAAATGGAAGCAATTCAACAGAGTGCTATCTTTTCAGGAATGTTGTTAAGTACATTTGGAATCGTTGCAATTTTGTTTTTCCTACTCCCCACAAACAAGCTGTTTGATAAAATAAGAAGAGAAAAGCTAATCCTAGCTGGAATGTTGCTTGTCGTCGTTGCACTAATGATCCTTAGTTTATTTAATCAACTTATTATTTTATTTACAGCGATGATTTTTTACGGTGCTGGATTCGCTTGTATTTTTCCATCTGTTACAGCTCTAGTACTCGACCATGCCCGCAAAAATGAACGCGGAAAAGCTTTTGGCTTGTTTTATGCATTTTTTTCTTTAGGTGTCGTCTTTGGCTCTTTTTTCATAGGCAGCTTAAATACAGATCCTAACCAAGGCTTTTTCATTGGTGCATTGTTAATGAGTTTTCTTTCATTCATCATTTACCGAAGAATATCTTAATCTCTACATATTATATGAAGGAAGTCGTCGTCATTGGCTTGTTGGAGTTCTATCTTCATTTAATTTGCATAGCATAGTTATAGTTCTATTCTGCCTCTTAAACATTAAATTTTACTTCTAAGAAGGAGGTAACGGTTTATGAAAATGGATTTAATGAGTGAAAAATTACTATTATCGTCCATTGCTGCAAGTTTCGCCTTATCGACACCGCTGTCAGTTCTCCCCCCCGTTAATAAACTGGTTATAAATGATCTTACAATAGCTGATAGTGAAAGTTCTAGTTACATTCATAATGGTTTTAATATTCGTACTTTCCGACAAAAAATTCTTGATTACCAACTAGTTGAATTAGAGGAAAAAAATCCGAATCTCATTAAAAATCATTCAAAAATCCGCACTTTTCAAAAGCTAAAAAAGATTCCTGTTAACGGTTCTAACGATCAAGAAACTGCAACTGCACTGTTTATTAACAGAGAAATTTCTGATATTGAAGTAGAAGACCATGTTTTCATTGATATTAATGAAGGTCAGCTTTACAGTTTTGGCGATAAAGGAACCGCAGTAAAAGAAATCCAAAGCTTCTTAATAGACGCGGGTTACTATCATTATCGAAAAGACGGTATTTTTGGTCCAGTTACGAAAAATGCAGTTTTGAATTATCAAAAAGAAAACGGTTTATTAATTGATGGAATTGTTGGTCAACAAACATACGAGCATCTAAAAGGAACTAGTATAAATGTTAAAACTGAATCAAAAAATGTCGATAATCTTACCACAAGTATACATTCGGTAAAAGTAGAACTTGATTCCACACCTGAAGCTAGTATCCCATCATCAATTCAAAAGATAGAAAAAAATGATCTCAATAAGGTAGATTTTTTACAAAATAGTGACCACGGTCAGGCGGTAAAAGATTTACAACGATTATTAAAAAATAAAGGCTATTACCCAAATGGTATTGATGGTGTTTTTGGCTCGATCACTGAAGCTGCAGTTCGTACCTATCAAATTGAAAATAATTTATCTGCAGACGGAATTGCTGGCTCTGTAACGATCACACATATAAAAAATACTCCTAGTAAGCCTTTAACATCAAGATCTACGTATCCACCTGTTGTTACAGAAAAAACTGCGGTCACTATTACTGCGGATGGAATTATTAATTTTGGGCGGAAATTAATCGGCACTCCGTATATTTGGGGAGGGACAACGTCAATCGGGTTTGATTGTAGCGGATTTCTGATGTATGTCTTTAAAAAAAATGGAGTAAGTCTCCCAAGAACGGTTTCTGAAATTTGGAGTTTTGGCAAAGGAGTTCAGGAACCTAAACCAGGTGATCTAGTCTTCTTTGAAACATATAAAAAAGGGCCATCACACGCCGGCATTTACTTAGGTAACCAGAAATTTCTTCACGCTGGTTCGTCAACAGGGGTTACCATTAGTGACCTAACCAACAATTATTGGAGTTCAAGATACTTAGGAGCAAAACGGATTAATTAAAGAAAACTTAGCTTGATACCAAATTTCCCTAAAAGGATAAGTGAACAAATTTAGCCAATGTAGTGCAAGCACTTGTCATCAAAGTGCTTGCACTTTTCTTTTTTTAGTTATTGAATTACTTAAACATCCCATTCTTCTTTAAATCGCTTTAAAAATTCTTCTATATATAGATGTCGTTCTTCTGCTAGTTTTTTTCCATATGCTGTATTCATTAATTTATTTAATTTTAATAATTTTTCATAAAAATGATTAATTGCTGTACTTTTTTCGTTTCGATACTCTTTTTTTGAAATTTCATTTCGCACTGGGATAGTAGGATCATACATTAGTTGTCCTTTTGCTCCTGCAAAAGCAAATGTACGACCAATTCCAATCGCCCCAATAGCGTCCAAACGATCAGCATCTTGGACAACCTTCGCTTCTAGTGAATCGATCAGACGATTATTACCTCCTTTAAATGACATCGTTTTAATAATAGCAATAATATGAACTGTTTCAGATTGACCAACTTCATGTTCTGTGAGCCAGTTATCAATCTTGATAAGCTCTTTATTCTCATCTCCAAAAAGTTTTTCGTCAGCCAAATCATGAAGAAGTGCTGTCATCTCACAAATAAATAAATCGGCCCCTTCCTTTGCTGCAATTTTTTTTGCCAAAGTTCGAACGCGGTGGATATGCCACCAATCATGCCCACTATTTTCATCGGCTAATATTGAGCGGACATGCTGCTCAGCAGCTATTAACACTTTTGCTTTATTCATTACCACACCTCATTTTCGTAAATTTATAAAAATATATTTTTTCGAGTATTAATAACCCTTCAAAATATCTGTTATATAACAAAAATATCTCTGTACCAGGTTAATAAAGATCTTAAAACCCACTATTATAAAGCGTTTTTCTATTGTATAAATTAGTGTATTAGTAAAATAAATATAATATTTCACTGAAAGTGTGACTTTTCGCACAACGTTTCATGCTCTTTTGTTTTATAATAAGCATTAGTGGGAGAAACGTCAATTTTTTAAAAGGGGGATTTATACACATGTCTATTTTACCAAAAAAGAATGAACTAGGTTTTTTTGAAATACGCCTTGAATCTATTGGGGGTCTAGGTGCTAACTTAGCAGGAAAAATGTTAGCTGAAGCAGGAGTGCTCGGTCTAGGGTTAAACGGATCAAACTTCTCTTCTTACGGATCTGAAAAAAAAGGTTCGCCGGTTAAAGCATTCGTTCGTTATTGTGAAGCAGATGTTGAAATTCGTGATCACAGTCCAATTGAGCAACCTCATATTATTGGTGTCTTTCACGAGGCGCTTTATAAGACAATCGATGTTGTAAGCGGTTTACCTGCAGACGGTACTGTTATGGTTAACAGTACGAGAGGTTTTGATGAAGTAAGAGCTGATTTAAAACTTGATTATGGAACATTAGCGATTGTTGACGCATTAAAAATTGCAGTTGAAGAAAAAACAAAAGTAAACACTGCCATGCTTGGAGCATTATATAGAACCTTAGACTTTTTAGATCCAGACGAGATGCGAAAGGTTATCCGCAAAACATTTGAGAAGAAGTATCCTCATTTTGTTGAACCTAATATTCGCACCTTTGACCGCGGTTATAATGAAGTAACTTTCAAAACATTTGAACAACCTGAGAATGCACAAGGTAAGGAGTTTTCAAGACCTGAACCTTTGTTAGGATATTTAACACAAGAAATAGGCGGTATTATAACCTCACAAGCCAATAGTATTACAAAAGATTTAAGTGGCTCGCGCGAAGGATTTTTACCTGCTTTTGAAGTAGAAAAATGTATTCACTGCGCTGCCTGTGATACAGTCTGCCCTGATTACTGTTTCGTTTGGGCTGAAGAAGAAGACAAGCGTGGCCGTAACCAAATGTTCCTAAAAGGCGTCGATTATCAATACTGTAAAGGTTGTCTAAAGTGCGTTGATGCCTGTCCAACCGAAGCATTAGCTGATATGGCTGAAATGGTTGGCTACGCTGAAGCTCAACGTGTTGCACAAAAATTCCCGTATATTGCAGGAGGTAAAGCATAATGACTACTACTGAAAATAAATTAAAAGAAAATAATACAAAATATGAACAATCAACAACTTTTGAAAGTGGAAATGAAATGGCTGCAATGGCTGCCGCTCAAATTAATTATCATGTAATGGGGTACTTTCCGATTACTCCCTCAACAGAAGTTGCTCAATATTTAGACTTAATGAAGTCACAAGGTTTACATGATATTGAATTAATTGCGGCTGACGGTGAGCACGGTTCTGCTGGAATTTGCTTTGGCGCTGCTGCTGCTGGCGCTCGTGTTTTTAATGCAACAAGTGCTAATGGATTTTTATATATGATTGAGCAAATGCCACTTCAATCTGGAGTACGTTTTCCAATGGTAATGAATTTAGTTACTCGAGCAGTAAGTGGCCCTCTAGATATTCGTGGAGATCACTCTGACCTCTACTACGCCCTTAACACTGGTTGGGTAATCTTAACAGCTCGTACCCCACAAGCTGTTTATGACATGAATATTATTGCATTAAAACTAGCTGAACATAAAGATGTTCGTCTTCCAGTTATTGTTGCCTATGATGGATTTTTCACTTCACACCAAAAGCGAAAAGTGCAATATTTTAAAGAACGTAAGGTTGTTCAAGATTTCGTTGGTGAAGTACCAAAAGACTACCCTCGCGCATGTGTAAAAGATAAGCCAGTCACAGTTGGCGCTCACATGAACGGTGATGACCTTATTAATAATAACTTCCAGCAATCAGAAGCTATTTATCGTGCTGGTCAAGTATTTGAAGATCTTCAAAAGGAATATGCTGAGATCTCTGGTCGCAGTTACTCAACACTAGACTTATATTGTATGGAAGATGCTGAAGTAGCCTTATTCTTACTCAACTCTGCCGCTGAGTCTTCTAAAGATGTTGTTGATAAATTACGTGCAAGAGGAATTAAAGCTGGTGTGATCAGCCCGAACATTATTCGCCCATTTCCTGCTGCTGAAATTCGTGAAGCCTTAAAAAACGTGAAATCATTACTGGTCGGTGAAAGAGCGGACTCTTATGGTGGTCATGGTCCTAACTTAACTCATGAAGTGAAATCTGCCCTTCAAGAAGATAAGGAAAACAAAACGATTGTACTAAGTCGTGTTTTCGGTGTTGGTGGTAAAGACTTTTATGCTGATGATGCAGAAAATTTATTCAACATGGCAATTGACGCACAAAAACTTGGTTATGCAGAAAAATCGTTTGACTACTATGGTCATGTACCAGGTAAGCCAGAAAATAAATTAGTGCCTGTCATTGAACCAATGCACGGTGATGTCTTTAACAGCGGTTTAATTAAAGTTACACAAAATGAAGAAACAAAGAAATTAAATGTAAAAATTCCGCCACTTCGTAGTTTAACGAATAAGCCAAAGCGATTTGCTTCAGGTCACGGCGCATGCCCTGGTTGTGGGATCTTCCCTGGTTTAGAGCTATTCTTTAAAGGTATTGAAGGCGATGCAGTCATTTTACTACACACAGGTTGTGCATACGTTGTTACGACAAGCTATCCTTATAGCTCTCATAAACAAACGTTTATTCATAACTTATTCCAAAGTGGCCCTGCTACCCTTTCCGGTACTTTAGAGGCGTTTTTAGAAATGAAACGACGCGGTGAAATTGATATTGATGACGACTACACGTTTGTGATGATTACTGGTGATGGTGGTATGGATATTGGAATGGGATCAGCTATCGGTGCTGCTCTTCGTAATCATAAAATGATCGTCCTGGAATATGATAACGAAGGTTACATGAATACTGGCTCACAAATGTCTTACTCTACTCCACTTGGTCATATGACAAGTACAACTTCTGTGGGACAGAAGCAACAAGGAAAAGCATTCCATCACAAAGATACGGCCCAAATTATGGCCGCTACTAATATTCCATATATTTTCACTGGATCTGAGGCTCACCCTCAAGATCTTGTTAAAAAAGCTGCTAAAGCTCAATGGTATGCTCAAAATGTCGGTATGGTTTATGGTAAAATATTAATTGCATGTCCACTAAACTGGAAAAGTGAAGAACGTCTTGGCGCAACAATTATTCAAAAAGCCGTTGAGTCATGTTTCTTCCCTCTTTATGAAGTTGAGCAAGGTGAAACGACAATTACGTATAATCCAGAAACTAAAAATGACCGCGTTGAATTATCTGAGTGGTTAAAACTAATGGGGAAAACAAAACATATGCTAAAAGAACCAAATTCTCCTATGTTAAAAGAATTTGGAGATGAAGTTGAGCGTCGTTGGAAACGTTTAAAGGCAAAACACGAAACACCATTTATTTAACATGATTGAGATTAAAGCACCGCAAAATTTTGCGGTGCTTTTTTTGTATTGACGATCATAGATAGCTTCATAACACGACTAAACTAATCTTATATTTTTGTGTATCTTATTCAACTATCGCTTACCAGTTACCACTTTCATTTTTGGGCGCAGTTTTCGGGCACCATAACCTCATTTCACTGACCAGTCATTGTTTAAATTATGGAAATATTGCGAACTTTAAACTTCGTGATAAATATCACCGCTCTTACTTAATTTTTATCGTATTCTTAGTAAGTAAAGTAATAAGTAAGCTTTGTTGTTTTAGAGCTACTTATTTCAATCATAATTATATCTAAATTCTACGTAAATAATTTAAATGCAAAACTCCCTTACAACCCTTTGTAGAATAAGTTTGAATTGAAGGTTAATTTAATTTGACGTGAAATTTAGGTATAAAGTAAAAATAAAAGGTGGAATAAATCATATGAGTATGTTTTGTTATCAATGTCAAGAAACAGCAAAGAATCAAGGATGCACGATACAAGGTGTTTGTGGCAAGACTGAAGATGTCGCAAACCTACAAGATTTACTAATTTATCTTACAAAAGGTCTTTCACAAGTACAAGGATTGGCAACGGCTAATGGTCTCGAAAATATCGAAGTAGCCGTTGTTGTTAAAGATAATTTATTTACTACAATTACAAATGCGAACTTTGATAGAGACGTAATTGTAAAGAAAATAAGCAAAACGATTGCTTTAAGAGAATCAATCAAGGCGAAACTTGAGGCAAATGGTGTTAATTTATCGAACCTTCATGATTCAGCTGTTTGGGAAACTACTGATGTCGAAGTGATGGAGATGAAATCTTCAACAATAGGAATATTAACGATTGAAGATGAAGATGTACGTTCTTTAAAGGAACTGATCACATATGGTTTGAAAGGACTTGCCGCTTATGGCGAGCACGCTCAAAATCTGAACTACTTTGATGCCGAACTTGAAGCTTTTATGCAAAATACAATGGCAACTTTATTAGAAGAAGTATCAGTCGATGATCTCATCGCACTTACTTTAAAAACAGGTGAGTATGGAGTTAAAGGAATGGCGTTATTAGATCAAGCAAATACTCAATCATATGGACATCCTGAAATGACAGAAGTTAATATTGGCGTTAATAATCGTCCAGGAATCCTAATCAGTGGTCATGATTTAAAAGATATGGAACGATTATTAGAACAATCAAAAGATTCAGGTGTTGATATTTATACGCATAGTGAAATGCTACCCGCACATTATTACCCTAAATTTAAAAATTATGAACACTTTGTAGGAAACTACGGGAATGCATGGTGGAAACAAGATAAAGAGTTTGCTTCATTCAACGGCCCGATATTAATGACTACAAACTGTATTGTCCCCGTCAAGGATACGTACAAAGATAGAATATTTACAACAGGTTCAACAGGATACCCTGGAGTAACTCATATAGAATCAAATGAAATGGGTGAAAAAGACTTTAATGAAATTATTGAACTTGCTTTAACATGTCAACCACCTACTGAGATTGAAAAAGGAACAATTATCGGTGGATTTGCTCATAATCAAGTAATTCAATTAGCAGATAAAGTTGTTGATGCTGTTAAATCAGGAGCTATTAAACAGTTCTTCGTAATGGCCGGTTGTGACGGTCGAATGAAATCTAGAGATTACTATACTGATTTCGCTCAAGCGCTTCCTCAAGATACAATTATTTTGACAGCTGGTTGTGCTAAATACAGATATAATAAATTAGAATTGGGCGACATCGGTGGTATTCCAAGAGTTCTTGATGCAGGTCAGTGTAATGACTCTTATTCACTTGTTGTTGTAGCAATGAAACTCAAAGAAGTGTTTGAGTTAAATGATATTAATGAATTACCTATTTCGTACAATATCGCATGGTATGAGCAAAAAGCTGTCATTGTACTTCTTGCACTTTTACACCTCGGTGTCAAAAACATTAAATTAGGTCCAACACTTCCAGCGTTCCTATCGCCTAATGTTGCAAACGTACTTGTAAATAATTTCGGCCTCAATGGTATTAATACTGTTGAAGAAGATATTGCTGAAATGCTTCAATTAGAATTAGCTAAATAATTTTTTTCAAAAAGGTTCCCCCCTTTTTATTATAAAAACGAAGGCACGCAATTACTTGCGGTTGCCTTCGTTTTATTTTTACGCAAATCTTTTATATGAAAAAAATATATTTATTCTTTCTTCGTGTTAGGTATCCTATTAATCCAACGAAAAATCCTAAAACAGCACCACCGACTACTTCTGCTAGTTGGTGACCAATATTTTCTTTCAACCGCATTGTTTTTCGGTTATGTGATGCATCGTTATTGTCACCACTTAGTTGATCTAAACGTTTTTCCAACTCATTGACTTTAATTGCTGTTTCACCAGCATGCTTTCTAACTCCTTGAGCATCATACATAACAATTATTCCAAAAATAAACGCAATCGCGAAATCAAGAGTACGTGAACCTAATTTTAATCCAACGTACGTTGCTAAAGCTGTTACACCTGCAGAATGAGAGCTTGGCATACCTCCAGAGGCTAAAGTTTGCTTTAAGTCGATATCCCCTGTCTGAACTCTTTTTATTGGGACTTTTAATAATTGTGCCAAAACAATAGCAATAAGAGCTGTTATAACACCTTTCACTTTATCTCACCCTCCAAAAAAACAACATCATAACTATTATTTGTTTTTGCAACGACATTTATTCTTTGTTCACAGTTATCTTTAAAAACAATTTCACCATTTTAATCATAACTCGATTAGTTTTACAATCCCATAAACGAAAAAAAAACTCCCTACATCCTTGTAGAGAGTAATATTTACTAGCTAATTTAGTTCTTTAATTTCACATTTTTCACAATGGTTAGTGTAACTTTCATGCATTTCATCAATTTCATCTCCACACTTAGTACACTGCTTCGGCGGTAAATTTCTAAAAAATTCTATTACAGATATTAATGACATTGCTATAACCTCCCGATTTCCTAAGTTGTGTAATCCAACACATTAATTGTACTATAACAGAGATAAGAAAACAATTTATTATTAAAATGAATTTCATAATCCAGATTCTGCTCCTGCGGTTACTCATCGCAAAAACAGCTATGAAGTAACTCATGGATGTGTCTTAAAGCTAGTCAGAGAAAAGCACAAGGCGCCCGTCTAAATTTTATTTTTTATCATCAAAAAAAGGACTGTTTTCACAGCCCTCCATCCTACACTAAAAATTTATCTATTGTTTCAACTAAGTTAACAATTTCAGGTTTACTAACTTGAGCATCAGCTCCAACTCGTTCCCCTTTATGAAAAAGATCTCCTGTTATTAATGAACTAAAGATGATAACTGGAATATCATTTAGTACTTTATGCTCTTTAATTCGCTTTGTTAAATTGTGCCCATCCATTTTCGGCATCTCGATATCGGTAATAATTAAATGAGGTAACTCAGAAAATGATTTTTCATTATCTCCTAGTTCTTCTAAGTGATCCCAAGCTTGTTTACCATCTTCAAAAAAATGTAAATTATTATATCCGGATTCAGATAAAGTTTCTTCTAACAACTTACGTAACATTGGTGAGTCTTCAGCAACTAGAATTTTTTTACTCGAACGTTCCCTTGGGCCCATAGATTTTAATTGCCCTACATTAATACCTGATTCAGGACTGATTTCAACAACAATTTTCTCATAATCTAAAAGTAGAATCATCATATCTTCCATTTTTATTACACCAATAGTCGAACCTTCTAAACCTTGAGAAAGTTTCGTTGGCTTTTCAATTTGCTCCCAAGAAATTCTGTGAATTCGAGTTACAGTATGAACATGAAAAGCAACCTTCATTTTATTTAGCTCAGCAACAATTAGCTTATCTTGCACTGGGTTCTCAGAAGGAGAGAAACCAATAACGTTTGCTAAATCTACAACTGGGATGATTTCGTCACGTAATCTAATAATCCCCTCAACACTTGGATGACCATTTGGCATTTTCGTAACTGGGACTGGATTAATAATTTCCCGTACTTTCATGACATTAATCCCAAAAACTCCTTCACCTATAGTAAAAACAATAACTTCAACTTCATTTGTACCACTTTCTAATAAAATCCCTTTTTGTTCAGTAGCCATAACCTATTTTCCTCCTTCATTCATTAAACATTTCTTTATTTAAACGGTTATTGTTTTTATATATTGAGATTTCCCCTATGTATAAGTTACCACTTTTTTACTGATTATTATAAATATAAATCAGTGTTTAGACAAGCAAGTTAAAGAGGTTTTTATCTTTATTCACTTCGATATATTCGATGTCATGTGTTTTCATACGAGTAAGCAGATCTTCAAAGTCTTCACTTCTTTTAAGCTCAATGCCTACTAGAGCTGGACCGTTATCTTTGTTATTTTTTTTCGTATATTCAAAACGAATAATATCATCATCAGGACCCAATACTTCATCTAAAAATTCTCGTAACGCACCAGCACGCTGTGGAAAAGTGATAATAAAGTGATGTTGCAGTCCTTCATAGATAAGTGAGCGTGCTTTTATTTCTTGCATTCGTCCAATGTCATTGTTTCCACCACTAATGACACAAACAATATTTTTTCCTTTAATCTCTTCTTGATAAAATTCCAGCGCCGATATTGGTAAAGCACCCGCTGGCTCTGCAACAATCGCATTTTCATTGTAAAGCTCTAAAATCGTTGTACATACTTTTCCTTCTGGAACAAGAACGATATCATCGATTAACGATTGACAAATTAAAAATGGCAACTCACCAACTTTTTTAACTGCAGCACCATCAACAAATTTATTAATTTTATCTAAAATTACAACTTCATTTTTTTCCAAAGATGTCTTCATTGCCGGAGCACCTTCTGGTTCAACACCAATGATTTTTGTCATCGGGCTTACTCCTTTAACATAAGTACCAACACCTGATGTAAGTCCACCACCGCCAATCGACATTAACAAATAATCAATAGGGCCATCCATATCTTCCATAATTTCCATGCCTATCGTTCCTTGACCAGCAATAATTCGCCGATCATCAAAGGGATGAATAAACGTTTTCTTATTACTTGTGCAATACTCTATCGCCTCACTATACGCATCATCAAAAGTATCGCCAATTAATACAACTTCGACAAACTCGGCACCGAAGCGTTTCACTTGAGTTACCTTCTGTCTCGATGTCGTCTTGGGCATAAAAATTTTACCAAATATTTTTAAATGTTTACAGGCATACGCGACTCCTTGGGCATGATTTCCCGCACTTGCACAAACAACCCCGGTATTAAGCCCTTCTTTTGCTAAACTGTGAATTAAATAATACGCTCCACGAATTTTAAATGAGCGCACGATTTGTAAATCTTCTCTTTTTAAAAATACATTACATTGATACCGTTCAGATAAGATATGGTTATATTGTAATGGCGTATGTATAACAACGTCTTTTAAGCTATGATGTGCAATCATGATATCTTCAATTTTTACTTTACTAGTCATAATAATCCTTTCTTTTTGCTATTGTTTGATAAAATAATTATAGCATGTTTTCCAATATTAAAATCGGTGAACTAAAATCATTTACGAATTTTATGTAAAAAATATTTGAAATAGTTAGATCATTTATTGATATTCAAAGCATTTACTCCTATAATAATAAGTATTAATACTATAATATAGCTATGGAACTATGTACATAGTATCAAAATTAGGAGGAGATAAATCTCATGAAAAAAACATTTGTACTTTTTACTACTTTATTTGCTTTTTTAACAATATTTGCTACAACCGTTTCCGCTGCTGGAGGCGCTAGTGATGCTGCTTATCAGGGCCCTTTAGTTTTATTATCTTTCCTAACTCTTGCTATCTTTATTTTCTTACCATTTAAAGATCATAATTAATTACTAGTTAATAGCTGTATTTCCTCAAAAAGAAGGCGTTTACCACAATACGTATGGTAGAAGCCTTCTTTTTCTTGTTATTATGCCTCAACTTTATGATCTAATAACCAAGCTGAAGCATATAAAATAGCGATAATTACTAGTAAGTTAACTAGTGTTGAGCCGAAATAAAGAACTACTTCGTTCATTGTCTCAATGTCCATGGTTGGCGAACCATTCATTGAATCAAATTCAACAAAAAAAGCATTTATTAACTCTTTCTCGCTTAAAATGGCTCCCCATTCGGTTACAGCTTTATAAATAGCTGTTTCTTGAAAACTAGACCATAACCAGTTGGCAACAGCGACTATAACTATACCCAATAGCCAGCCCCATTTTCGAATTGATTTTGCCATCATATAAATAAATGTCGAAAAAGCGCCTAATTGTAGTGCACCAATCAGTACTACAAAAAAGAGAACCCACCAAAATGATTGAAATTGTTCTACAATAAATGCTGGTATTGTCGGATCTGCAACGTTACCAACACTGCGCTTTAATAGAAAGTAAACAATCACAAATGTACCACTTAATGAGATGAAAAGTTGACTCATTGCCGCAACAAATTTAGCAGTAAGTAATTGAAAGCCACTACTCGGGATATTTAACCAAAAAATTGACGTTTTTTGCTTCCATTCCTGTCTTAAAGAATCTAACATTGCAAAAAACAGATAAAGAAAGTGTACGACAATCAATATCGGGATGATCGGTATTAAGAAAAGTGGATTGTACCTTTCTCCTAGTACCAATAATATGATTGCCACTATAAATAAGCCACCAATATTTATGAGAAACTTGTGTTTTGTTAACCGTAGTTCTTTGACATATAAACTCCACCAACTCACCCGAGCACCTCCCTCATTGCGTCTAAGACACTTTGACCTTTCTTTTCACGTAAGTCTTCAACATTTGCCGACAAAACAATTTCACCATTTTTTACTAGCAGAACATGTTCCAATAATGGTTCAATTTCGGTTACTTCATGAGTAGAGATGATTAACGTCTGATCCTCTATTTCGACATATTTCGCAATCATCTTGATGATGTCTTCTCTAACTAGCGGATCTAATCCTGACAAAGGTTCATCCATAATCAGTAGTGGTACTTTTCTCGATAATGCGACAGCAATTTTGACCCGAGCTCTGTTACCCTTTGATAATTCCCCGACCTTTTTGTCTGGCTCAACTTCAAGAGCTAAGATAATTCCTAGTGCTTTTTGTTCATCAAAGTCTGGAAAAACACTAGCTGAAAAAGAAATTGTTTCTTTTACTGTAAAAAAATCATATAACGAATCAACTTCAGCTAAAAACGCAACTTTTTTGCCAATTAACCTTGTAACAACATCACCATCGACCCGGATTTCACCATCTGTTTTCTTTACTAACCCGGCAATTAACTTTAATAACGTTGATTTCCCACTACCATTTGCGCCAACTAATCCAATGATTCCACCTTTAGTAATTTGAAAACTGACATTATTAAGAGCCTTCGTCGCACCATATTTTTTTGATACATTTGAAAAAGTAATGATATTATCCATTTTGTCACCTCTACTATTTTGAGTTTTCAAGCGTTACTTCTACTTGCTCTAGTATTTCTGCATTACTAAAACCATTATTTTTCATGTATTGGATAAAATTCGTCACATATTGTTCTGAAATATCTGTCCGAAGCTGTTTTAATAAATATTCATTTTCTGTAACAAAGGAACCTTGCCCCCGTCTTGATTCGACAACTCCACGACGTTCCATTTCAGCATATGTCCTTTGAACCGTGTTTGGATTAACTCCTACATCTACTGCTGTTTCTCTTACAGAGGGTAATTTTTCCCCTGGTTTTAAAGAGCCATTACATATTTTTTGAAAAAAATAGTCTATGAGCTGTAAATAAATTGGTTTAGAATTATCAAAAGTTACGCTCACTTTATTCCTCCTTTCCTGAGACGGTGAAAACCGACCTTCCTTCATATTACCGATATACGGCAGTGACTTCGATGATGTTCAAAAAGATAAATACCATCTTTTTGAACAAACTCTCTTATGCTGCAATATCACGTTTTTGAAAGACTATCCAAGTTAAAGCATTAAAAGTAATAAAATAAACGGCAAGCACCACTAACGAGAATGTCATTGTCATCCCCTCGACAATTGGCGTTCCTTCGATGTATTGTCCCAAATATGTGTTGGCAAATAAAATATATTTCACCCATTGATATTGACTTAGTACATAAACAAGTTGTGTCCCTGTAAACATCAAAAACAATGCCAACCCAATTGCAAGCGAACTGCTGCGAAATACTGTAGAAATCATAAAGGCAAACGTCACCATCATTAATAACTCAACACTACTTAAACCATATAACATTACTAAGTGGACAATCATGTTTCGTTCTACTACATTTCCACCTTCAAAATACAAGTACGGGTGAGTAATTGTTGAAGCACCGAAGAATGAGCCACCAATAGCAAATGAAAATGCGAACAAGACTAATAACATTAATAATGCGAACAAAAATGTCACTATATATTTAGAAAGTAAAATTTTAGCTCTTGATACTGGACGAATTAGCAGTAACTTAATTGTTCCCCATGAAAATTCCGATGCTACCATTCCTGCCGCTACAATAATTGTAAACATTGTAATAATACTAATTAAGTTTACTGCAGAAGTAATGTAACCCCAAAAGCTTTTTGTTTCTACTGGAGGAATATCATATTCTAGGCGGTAGTCGTTTAATATAATATCTCTTTGATAGACCTCCCGCATAGTCCCAGGCAGTGATGCGTCATCAACTGCCATTTGCTTGTTAACATTCTCTGCTAAGACTGTTTCTTGCCAATTACTATTGGCAGGGTCTTCTATGATAAACTTTGTAAAAATACCGATAATTAGTAGAATAGAAATTAAAATCGCAAACATAACCCACGTTCCAGGACGATAGTATATTTTCATATTTTCATTTTGGATAAGTCGGATAAGGTTAAACAATTTGATCACCACCTGTGATTTCTAAGAATTTATCTTCTAGCGATTTAGACCTTTGCCCAATGCTATAAACCTTAACATTCTGACTAACAAATGCGGCATTTACTTTTGGGATCGTTTCTTTATCTAAAATAACTTCAACAAAATCACCATTAATGGTAAAAGAATTTATCGGGAACTGTTCTTTTAACACTTGCACCGCAGCATTTGTATCATCGACTTGATAACCGACGACAACTCCTGACTCACCATTAATAAACTCACTCATCGTCTGTACGCCAATTACTTTACCTTTTTGGATAATCCCAATTCGATCACACATCAGCTCCATTTCAGATAACAGATGACTCGAGACCATAACAGCCAAACCTTCTTCGCGCGCTAATTTTCGTAAATAATCGCGGATTTCTCTAATTCCAGCAGGGTCTAAACCATTAGTTGGCTCATCCAAGATTAATATCGATGGAGAATGCAATAACGCTTGAGCTAGGCCTAGCCTTTGTCTCATCCCTAATGAATAGGTGCGAACCTTTTCATGAATTCGTTCTGTTAAGCCAACAAGCTTTACAACCTCATTAATCCGCTCGTTTGTAACACCATTTACCATTCTCGCATAGTGAACTAAATTTTTATAACCGGACAAAAATTTATACATTTCTGGGTTTTCAACAATAGCACCAACATGAGTAATTGCTTCTTCAAAGTTTTTTTCAATATTTTTTCCTTTTATGAGTACTTCTCCCTCAGTTATCGAAATTAACCCAACTATCATACGAATTGTTGTCGTTTTACCAGCCCCATTCGGACCGAGAAACCCAAACACTTCTCCTGGATATATATCAAAACTTATTTGATCAATGATTGTCTTTCCTTGGATTATTTTTGAGAGATTATTTATTGAAACAACAGGCGTTGTCATTGTTTATGTCCTCCTATAAAATTAGTCTTTATCAATGTATTGCTAGACTAAAAATTAATCTTCATTATCGTATCGCTGTACTAATAATATAATACAGTAATACAACGATACAAGTCAATATCCATTATCTATTTTCTCCGATAATAAGTGAACTTATTGTGAATATTTACAAAAAAAAGAAGATTATTGCTTATTACTCGCAATAACCTTCTTTTAACATTTTTAATTTATTCAGAAAAACTCATTTTAACTAGTTAGCCGTTAGTTCGTTAGGAAACTCAAGAACTGTCTAAGTCCTATTGCATTAGCTTGCTTTTGCTTTTGCTTTTGCTTTTGCTTTTGCTTTTAGTTCTTGTTCTTGCTCTTGCTCTTGCCTTTAGCATTTGCCCTTGCTTATCCTTTCCAACTTTCCAACCTTCCAACTTTCCAACTTTCTACTTTCTACTGAATAATTTCAATACTCTCAATCACGATCTCATCTATTGGACGATCACCTGGGCCGACTTCCACTTCAGCAATCGCATCAACAACATCCATTCCTTCAATAACATGTCCAAATACAGTGTGGACACCATCTAAATGTGGCGTTCCTGCCTCTGCATCAATAATAAAAAATTGACTTCCATTCGTATTAGGCCCACGATTAGCCATCGATAGTGCTCCTCTTAGATGAGATAATGAAGGTGAAAATTCATCTTCAAACGATCCCCCGTAAGTACTCTCACCACCCATACCAGTGCCGTCTGGATCGCCTCCTTGGATCATGAAATCTTCGATAACTCTATGAAAAATGACTCCCTCATAATAACCCGTTTCACTATGAGTAATAAAGTTTTCTACTGCCAGTGGAGCATACTGAGGGAAAAGCTTAATGGTAATATCACCTTTATTTGTGGTCATTTTCACTACTCTTTCCTCTGGCAGCACTTCTTCACTAGACTGCATGGAGTCACTTGGAGTCGCTTCGTCCACTGTTCCTTCGTTTTCATCTGAAATCACTTGTCCACATCCAGAAATGACTAATATCATCAGAATAGCTAATAAAAAATACTTAATAAAACGCATTATATCTAACCCCTTTTATCTTTTTCATTCTTTAACAATAATAATTTAACAACATATTGAGTTCAAACGTCAAGCTAATTCTAAAATTAGCACAAAGGTTTTCGCTTCACAAATTTTGGTGTTGCAAAAAAATGTTAATTGATTTAAAATAAATAAGAACATAAGTTCTTAACAAGGAGATCATTTTGCTATGAACAATCGCCTATCTAAATGTGAGGAAACTTTATTTGAGACCTATTTTATTCTTTCCTATGCCCGAAAAGTTTTGCAAAACGACTTAAATATTGTGCAAAAATCATTGTTCAAACTAAAAGAACCTTACACTCAGCTAATTCATACTTCTATCGGCCAGATTAGCAAAGAATTATATGAAGTAAAATCACAATTACATAAACAAAATATAAAAATTGAATTCGGAACTAATGATGGGACTTTTACTGAATTTCACTGTTACTTCCGCGGCTATGAACATACAAGCCGTTACCTCAATGTTCACTTGAAAAATAAAGTACAAGCAAGACTATGCTCTTTTTTTGTTGGCGAAACTAAATGATCTTGACTTACAGCTTCTGTCAAAGAAATGTGACGAGCCATATACTGATCAATTATTTTCTTCGCGATTACTTATTCAAAAAACTTGCCTTTAACTTTTACAAAAGCGTTATTTACCGCTCCTTGCATCTTATGGCTGCGGTCTTTTTTTCGTTTTTTAAATTCAGCAATGATCTCTTCTCCTTCAAATCCTTCATCGATGATACTTCGTAAGATCGTATCTGAAAAATCATCTTCTTTCGCGACTAAAAGCCCATCAAGAAAAACACTAACTTTATTGTTCAATTTATTAATACTTTTCACTGTACAAACAAATGTTGCAGGATCATTCGTTTTATTTGTAATTGTCACTTCTGCCATAATTGGCTGTTGACTCTTATGTATGTCCCAAAAGTATTTCTCCCAATCTTCCGAAACAATCGCTTCAATTAACCAATTTTTTTGCTTTTCCTCTTTATTAATGATTAAGCCAACTATAATTGGTATCTCAACTGGCTCGGTTTCTTTGTCCAATTGAACAACTAATGAACATAATTTAAATGTTTTCATCAATAACACCCCTTGTATAAAAAATTACTATTACTACTTATAATATCAAAAAATATTTTGCTTTGATAGATAAAAATAAATAAGGCTGACATCATCAGCCTCAAATTTCGGATCACCTAAATTGACCATCTACATTTTCATCTACTTCAACGTAAAAGAATTCCTTTAGTTGGATACCATATTCTTCACTTAAACCGTCACTTTGAAACCCCTCGTCTAGAAAGAAAATCTGGTTAACAGTTTCTGGATCTGTAACCACCCTTACCTTTTTAGTTGGAAAATTGGTGTTCAGATAATTAATAATGACAGTCTTTAAGGCTTTTCGATCATCGGCTTCATTATCGACAGCAATTAAAAATTCGTTTTGATAAGTAATGATTCTAACTTCATCTACCGTATTTATTTTGATCAACTCTAAGATCATTTGTTCTGTTATATTAGCCTCTTGTTCCGATTTGTCGACATTTCCATAACCACTAAGGTTCGAATCGATTTGCTGATGTTTATGGGCATCAAAGGCGCTTGGATCATTTTCCAAATTAGGATCAGCTCCACGATTAATAATGCCACAGCCATTTATATAAAAAATTATCACAAGTAGACCAACACTAGCGATTACTCCTTTTTTCATTCTATTCACACCTCACTTTAAATGGGCAAAAAATACTTTTGCTGTTATGATTAGAGTGGGTTAAATATACCTCTTTTAAACTGTTAATTTTTTCAAGAAGTTGGTGAAATAATGAAAAAAACTTACAATCCTTCGCTTGTTCAACATATTAATCATTTACAGATCGATCATCACTTGCAAATTAAAAAAGATCGGCTCATCGGTATTAATAACCATTTAAAAACATATTGTTCTATTCAAATAATCAATGAAGCTGAAGAAATAAAACCACTCTATGTTGCTGACCGTTATTTCCAATGGCTAGCTACTAAGTCCAAAAGACTAATTCGAGTCCAGTATCAAGAAAATACGTATAAGCTTTATTTTTGTTTAATCAATAAACCCTTGCTTACTTTCACGCTTAAAGAAGCTGACAACACAGTCGCAGTCTTTTGGATCTCAGATGGATTACTAGCTAGAAAAAACCAAAAAGGTACGTTTTCATTTTTACGTTCAGAAAATGGTAAAGCCGAATTTATTATTGCTCTAGAGCAATTCAAAACGAGCCTACCATGGTTTTTATACCGAATTACCCAAGCACCTATTCACGAAATTGTCATGAGCCAGTACCAAAAAAAAAAGGAATGATAAACCGTTTGGTTTCTCATTCCTTTTTTTACTATAACAATCCTTCTTTTTCAAATAAAAACGCATAAGACAAATCAAGAAATAAGTACAGTTCTTCGTTTATTGGATAAGAGAAAGTTCGAATAAATTCATTTGTTTCAATATCATTATATAAATCTGAGAGGATTCCTCTTTTATCATATTGCATTCTAACAATTGTTTCTAAAAAATAAGGCCGCCAACTCCAATTTTTCTCCATATAACCGGGTTGTGCTTCCCATTTACGATTGGCTTGTTTTTCAAAGTTAGCGGAAGTTTGAAATCCGTATTGATCACAAATATAAATTCGAAAACAAACGTCATCTAGAGAGCTCGAGATAGCTTTAATTAAATCATCACAGGTAAATTTTTTCTCTTTCTTGATCACTGGTTCAAGGCGTTTATTTAATTGTTCTATAAAAAGATATTGTTTAGTTAATTTATTCCGCTCATAATTAATAAATTGCTGAAACTCTGCTGTTAACTTTTTCTTACAATAATTTTCGTCAATAAATTTTGGGGAAGGTTTTGCTAAATAAAAACCCTTGTAAAAGCGGCCACCGTTACGCCAAGCGGCATTTAACTTTGTTAGATCGCCAATTCCCTCAAAGAGAAGTGCCGCACCAATTTTTCTCGCAAATATTGAGATCGAATACATCACATCACGGTTGGCTTGGGAGATTCTTTCTCCTTCAATAAAATTTAAGTCTACTTTTAAAATATCAGGTTCAATTTGGGAAATTCTCTCTAAATTACTACCGCCGCTTCCGACACCATCAATAGCAATCTGGATCCCAAAACTTTGGTAATAGATAATTAAATGACGAAGCTGAGATAAATCACCACGATAATCATCTTCACGAATCACGATAACAATATTGTTCAGAGATAAACCCCTTTTTTCATAAGCTTTCATCCTCGTCAGAAGTTTTTCTGAAAAGTCATCATCATTGACTAAAATATTAACATTACAATTTAAAAATAAATCTACTTTTAGCTCTAAATCACAATAATATTCAAAAGCTAACCGTTGAATATGTTCATCAATTTCAATAATATATTCTTCAGGAATTGCTTCATTATTAAAAAATCCGCCTAGGTTTCTCCACTCGTCGTCGATATTAATTCTCCCTAGTACTTCATAACCAGCTACATTCTGTTTTTCTGCCCCTATGATCGGTTGAAAATAAGGGGCAATTTTCTCCTTATGTATGATAACCTCTAATGCATCCAAACGTCCTCAACCTCCACTATGTCTTCCTAAAAATAGTAATCATTGCAACTCAGAAAAGCGCAAGGCGCCTGGAGCTAGACAGACGACAAAACTTTATACTTTCTTAACTTTAAGAAAAGCGCTCTTAGGTCAAATAAATAATTTCTTACTAATAACCGTAACACAAAATCTAAATTAATTAAAATATATGAGAACCGACTGCAGGAAGATAAACACTAAAAAGAAGGAATCGCCATTGGATAAAAGGTCGATTCCTTCTTTTTCTTTTTGCCAAAAACCAATTCATAGAACTCCTTCCATACAGATATCATCCCCAAGTTGACTCGGATGAAGGAAGTTAATTCATTGATAATTGCCCGAAGTTTTACTGACTATATAACACATTGGCTGCTGAACAAGCAACTTTATGCTTAAAGGAATGCTTTGAAGCTACCTGCTCATCAAGTTGAATTTTATTTTGTCGCTTTGCTAGAACTGCTTCTTGATATTCTTTTTGGGCCGCTTGTTTTGCCTTAAACAACATCATTTGTACGCGACTATAGACATTAACTGCTCCATCACCCGTTGTTTCAATAGGTAAAAAAATCGCTTCAGGGTATTTTTCTGTAATGAACGACTGAATTCCATCGGAGACCCCTGATGAAGGCATACAACCAAATGGCTTCACAGAGATCGTCATATTTGCTTTTTTCTTTGTAACGTTTAAAAGCAGCTTTCCTACTTCCATATGACCTTCTCCACCACGATTGTGATTGTCATAATATCGGTGAGCATACTGAGCAAGCTCATCCATATCAGGCAGCTGATAATAATGAAGCCCAAGTAGCTTCGCATAAAATTGAAACATTATTCGAACAGTACGGTCTGCTAACGCTAAGTTTATTAGTTTTTGTTGTGGTTTTTTTCCTGCTAGTCCAGATTTACCTTGGTCAAGTTTCTTTAAATTGATTCGCCTCGAAGTATCAAATCGACCTTCCCAAATTAAAAATAAAATCCAAGCAGCCACTGGTTGCGCGTCGACTTCAGCTCCTTCACTTTCAAGAAATTGTTGTAATTTATAATTTCCATCACCTTCTGTTGTCATCGCCCAAAACTCACCAATCACACTTATTTTTGGTTTTATTTTTGTCCAGTCAACTTTAATTTCTTTAATAGCAGCTTTACAACTAAGTAAAACAGGAATCAGCGCTCTTTTAAGCAATAAAGCATCATAAAGCTTAGTTCTACATTCACTCAGAACTTGATTCGTTGTACCTGGCTCTATTTCATAAGGTCGAATTCGGTAGCCGATCGTATTTAAGATATCACCGATAAAGACTGCCTTTAAGACAGAAATAAAAAAAGTGGTATTTAATTGGATTGCACTCGCATCACCAGCAATTTGTTTTATGCCAGCTTGCTGCTGAAATAAGAGGACTCTAAAACCGTCATAACCTGCATCTCGCAGCGCCTTTCGATACTCCGTAACATAAGTACCAAACCTGCATGGTCCACATGAGCCACTTGTCATAAACAAATAGTTATCGATAATTTCCGCTTTTGATTGGCCTGCTTTTTCAAGATCTTTTAAATATTTTATTAAATTTCCAACTGTAAAGTAAGTGGGATTACATTGGCCGCGATTACCAAATTCTCTGCCAATTTGTAAGGAAGCGATATCGGGACAATCTAATGCTTTAATTTTATAGCCCAAGCCACGAATTGCCGCTTCAATAAGCATGTCATGCATAATTGTTAAGCCACCGAAAAGAATCGTTGTTGAACTAATTTCTTCTTTTGAATACTTTTTCGGAATCGGCTCATACCATTGCTTTCTTTCAGGCTCAATAGTTTTTGCTAGCGTTGTTTTCATCACCACCGTACATACCCCCTCAGACTCTAACTTGTTTCTTCTACCGGCGAATCACCATTGAGAACTTCACGTTGCTGTTTTCGCTTCAGTTCATCTTCTAGAATCTCTTCTCTTAGTTTTAACGAATGATGATACGTTTTTACCCGGATTTTTATTGAGCCGGAGGGTTTGTTAGCATCAATATCATGAAGGGCTGAGTATGGAACATTAGCAGTCCCGGTGATCGCATCAATAATTCCGTACGTCGGTGCATCATGCCCACATTTAAAGCTAGAGAGATCTAATAAGGCGAGGTTCGGGTGTCTAGCAGCAAATTTTGTCGCCCAAACTTTTTGAGCACTGTTTGCACTAAAATTTTCTGGCCAAACATCATTAATATCAAATGGACTAGATATCTTTTTTGTTTGCAAATCACTTCGAAAATAGTTGGCTACCCAATCATGATCTTTGGGAATTGAACGCATCGAAAGAATTGGATATCCTTTCAATTGGTATTCTTCGAGAACGCGGTGATTAAGACCAGGGTCAGAATGATAAGGACGCCCAGTCATAACGAGCGCTAGACGACCATTTTTCTCAACATCCTCTAAGATTGCTTTTCCTTTCGCTTCCATTTTTTTATCAAAGGCCCCCATTGCCTTTAAGCCTTGATCAACCGCAAAACTATTTTCGTCTTCAGTTATCATTAATAATCTACAAAATGCTTCGAATAATTGTTGCTTCATGAAGTTTTTTTCAACAAATGTAACAGCTGGATCTAAATACGTAACATTCTTTACTTTAAAAAAATCAGTTTCCTTTGTGAATGCTGCTTTAATTACATTTGGCGAACCACTGACAATTGGGCAACTAGATGTATCCATGACATTATCTAAAAACGTTGGTAAATGAGTAATACACGGGAAAAAGATAAAATTTAACTCGTGCTTTTCATGATGTTTCGTCAACAAATTATGAACATGTGCTTGAACTACTTTAGAAGGATAGCACGGATCAACAGAACCATATTTGCCACCTTTCATCCACAAGCCTTCACTCGTATAGTCACTAAAGATTACATTTTTTAAGTCTAGTCCGATTACCTCAAAATAGGTCTTCCAAAAAGGCGCTGTAGACCAAATACCTAAAACCCGAGGGATACCAATTTTTATTTTGCTTCGTTGCTCAGCCGCTGATTGTGGCGAACGCTGAAAACGACGCTTGAAATCTGTCCGTTTCGGTTCTAAAAATGGAATAATCCGCTTTTCTAGCTTGACATCGTCAATCAACATTTCTTCAGATGGCATTGGGTCTGGCTCAAAAAAGCGTTCAAACATTTTTTTCGCTTCATATTCGACTAAATTCGGGTACTTAACTTTTAAAGCATTACGCTGTTTTGTTAATCCGATCACAGATTCCTTATCTTCAACGGTACCTTTTTCACAACTAAAGCCTGATATATATCTAGCCGTGTTGCCATCAAGCGTAGTTGTATCAATAAACGTTCGTGAACAGAGATTTTCACAAAAATGGCAAACCGTCGAATGATCATTTGTTGTCGTATACTCAATATTTAACGCGGTATCTAGGCCAATAAATGATGTGCCACCTTTACGTTTGACAACCCGAAGTGCTTCCATCGCCGCTCCAATTGCCCCCGCTTCTCCTGTATGAGGATGGACAAATACTTCAGCATTTGGTACACGTTCCTTTATATAATCTACTTGCGCTTTAACTGCCGCTAAATTATTCTGTGTCCCGCCTTGTAAAACAAATCTCTTCCCTAGTTCAGCCATTCGCGGAATTTGCACGACATATTGCCAAATATTTTTAGGTAACACAAAAGCAAGTCCAGCTAATAGTTCTTCTTTTGAGAACCCTTCCTTTTGAAAATTAACCCGGTCTGTATCCAGAAAAACAGCACAGCCGTAAGAAAACTTCGGTGATAGTTCAGCTTGAAATGCGGTCTCGGCATACTTATCAATCTCAATACCGAACTGGTCTGCCATCGCTTGCAAAAGCATGCCATTCCCAGCTGAGCATTGATTTGAAAGTCGAAAGTTACGAATCTCACCATTTTTTAAAAATAGAACTTTAATGTCTTGACCACCAACATCACAAATAACATCAATATCCCCACAAAAATGAACAGCACTTTGCATGTGAGCAACAGTTTCAACGATATTTACATCAGCATTTAATGTTTTTTCTAAGACATCAGCAGCATATCCTGTCGCCCCGAATCCAACAATCTCGAGGATCGCACCATTTACCTCTGCTTGCTCTTTTAACAATTTTAATAGCTGTTTCGTATCTTGAAGTGGATTACCTTTTGACAATTGGTATGCTTTAAATAAAACTTGTCCCTTTTCATCGGTTAAAACCGCTTTTGAAGAGGTTGAGCCGCCATCAACACCCAAAATTGCTCGAATAATTTCTCCTTTAGAAAACTCAGCTGGCAGAAAAGCAGGAATTTGATACGCTTTTTTGAATTGATCAAGTTCTTGCTGATCTTTAACAAGTGGTGGCCCTGCTGTTTTCCCTAGCTTTGATTTTCGACCAAACATAATATAATCATTTAAAGAACTAATCCCTTTCAGTACTCCAACATTTTTAGGTTCATGCAATCCATAAACAGCAGCGCCAAATGCCGCATAGTATTGTGAATGATCTGGCACATAAATTAACTCATCTATATCGATATGTCTAGGATAGTCGTATTGACGCTCATCCCATACTTCTTTAATTCGCTTCTTCCAGCAAGCTTGTAAAAAAGGTAAATATGTATTTGGACCGCCAAGGAGGATAACCTCGTGCCTGAGCGTATTCCCTCTACTTAAAACTGATAAATTTTGCAAAACAATGGCATCAGCTAACGAGCACATGATTTCTGGAGCTGGGATTCCAGATTTCGTTAAATTAACGATATCTGTTTCCGCAAAAACTCCACATTTTGCAGCGACGTGGTGTAACTTTGAATCGTCAAATTGAAGATTCATCACTTCTTTTTCTTCCATACCAACTTTAATCATACATTTATCAATCGTTGCGCCAGTTCCAGATGCACATTTATCATTCATCGATGTAATCGCATGCTTGCCACCAGTTTTTTCATTTTCCTTAAAAATAATAATTTTTGCGTCTTGTCCACCTAATTCAACAACACTTCCTGCATTAGGATGAAGTTCTTCAACCGCCATTGTTACTGCATTAACTTCTTGAACAAACTTTGCACCAAGGATATCCGCTAATGGCAGTCCTCCTGAGCCTGTAACAAAAATTCGGATATTACTATGATTATCAACACGAAACTCATTTAAAATATCTTCTAAAAAAGAAAACACTAATTCTGCTTGTCTAGTATGATGCCGTTTATATTTTGACCATAATATTTTTTTAGAATGAGGTGAAATGACAGCTGCTTTTACAGTTGTGGAACCGACATCAACACCAATTACTAATTCTTTCCCTGACATTAGTAACCTCCTCTACTTTAGTAAGTTAAAAAAATGACTATCAACATACGAGAAGCTAGGCGAAATAGCTAGACCTGAAAGCGCAAGTGCCTAACTTGCCTAACTACCAAAACATCATGACCACGTTATCTTATAAATCTTTTCCATACTAAATAAAAATATGCTAATCGATCTTTAAAAAAATAACCAAATCTTAACAAAAAATTCAAGAACAATGGTTAAAATCCCTGTAAATAATGATAAAAATTTTTAGATCAGTTCAAATGAAATAAAGGATCTACTATTTATACACAATCAATAATACTCCCACAAAATTTTGTGGTTATCGTTAGCTTTAAGTGTAATATTACACTTTTACTTTTGTGTTTACAAGAATAATTTTCCTTAAATGTAAAATTAGCAGATATGACTATTCTAAAAAAAATAAGGACATCGGATCATCACGTAATGTTTCCCTCTGCCCTTTTAAAATAATTATCTTAGTTCTTTTGTTAGCACAGCAATAATTTCATTAAACTTTTCTTTTAGTGCTATTACATTGACAGCTTCTTGATAATATTCTTCTAATGAATTTCGCGCCTTTTTCGCTTCTTGGAGAAAATTTGTTCCTGTCCTCACTTCATCCCTATAGTTACTATGCAGTTGTTCAAATTCTTTGTCATACTTCGTCTCAACTGTTTTGTCCATACAAAGTTCAAACATATCGACCACTTGATCTGTATGTCTTGTCGGATCGATTACATGAGGCGCTGTACCATCAATAATTGCCACACTCAGTGTAGGAATGATAATCATGTCTAAACTGTCAGGATCTAACCCACACGGGAAATATTGAACTGCTAAACCTATGTTTTCTGCATACTTAGCAACCTTCCTCATGACCGTACTCTTGCCACACCCAGAACGTCCTTTGATAATATACCTTTTCTTTATTTCACTTGTGATGTTTTCAATATAATTAACTGCTCCATTAGGAGTAGATGCTCCGAAGAAAAGTTGCGCAATAATCGGTTTTTCGACTTTCACACTTATATCAACAAATATAGTTTTGATAAGATCTTCTGTCACTTTGTTTGCTTTTTCAAAATCCATGGCCGCTATATATAATTTCTCTTTCTGCTCATGTATTTCTCTGCCTTTATTAAATTGCTGATAGGCTTGTTTATGCATGATCTCATACTCATTTTGCAAGCCAATAATTGTCTTTTTATGATCATATAACTGTTCTTTACTAATTACCTCATCAAGATCAAATCGATCTTTACTAAACAAACCATAGTTTGCTTCAATGCCATTTCTACTGGAACCATCAATAACAGCAATACTTTTTTCAGGAATAATAATTCCATCAAGCTCAGCTTCATCAGAAGGATTATGAAGCCACTGAACTAAATAATTATCCTTTTCAAAAAGTTCACTAATTTCTTTGAAAAGTTTTGTTTTTTCCTTACTGATACTCCCTTTAATTATATAAACGTTGTCGCAACCAACAACAACATGCCTAACTAGTGTTAGGTAACCTTGACTTGTATTTCCATCTAGAAAGTAATCTTGAATACCCATATTAGCCCTCCTACATTAGCTTTTTTAAAAATTTCAGTAGACGATAACCTAGTTAATCATATGCCGCTGCGTGGAGATGAGTGCCTAGTAAACAATAGAAAAATCCTCCCACAAAAATGAGGGAGGAAAAAACAGCAAGTAGGTCAGTTAAACAGATTACTTGTTTAAATCATAAGGCGTTTCTTGGTAAACATAATAATTTAGCCAATTAGAAAAAAATAAATTCGCATGAGCCCTCCAACGAAAACGAGGTTCTGTTTTTGTATCATCATTAGCAAAGTAGTTCATTGGACAACAGATATCTAAGCCCTTATCCAAATCTCTTTCATATTCAGATTTTAGCGTTGTTGAATCATATTCGAAATGACCAGCAACAAAAATATGTTTCCCGTTTTTAGAGGCAACAATGTTTACTCCTGATTCAACTGATTCCGAGAGAATCTCTAGATCTGGTACTTTTTCAATATCTTCTCTTCTCACTTCCGTATACCTTGACTGCGGGATAACATATTCATCATCAAAACCTCTCAATAACTTGATAGTACGGTTGTAGATGACGTGTGGAAAAACACCAAATATTTTTTCTTTTAAATGATGTTTCGGAACACCATAATGATGAAATAGACCTGCTTGTGCTCCCCAACATATATGCAAGGTAGAAGTAACATTGGTAATAGACCAATCCATAATATGCTTTAACTCATTCCAATAATTCACATCATTAAATTGAAGCTGCTCAATAGGTGCACCTGTAATAATCATCCCGTCAAACTTTCTTTCTTTTATTTCATCTATCGTATGGTAGAAAGCCGTTAAATGTTTTTTAGCCGTATTTTTTGAATCATGGCTATCAGGATGAATAAATACGACTTCTACTTGTAACGGGCTGTTTCCGAGTAAGCGAAGAAGTTGAGTTTCAGTTATTTCTTTTACTGGCATTAAGTTCAAGATAACAATTTTCAAGGGACGTATATCTTGGGAGTAAGCCCTGCTCTCGTCCATAATAAATATATTTTCATTAAGTAAAATTTCTTTCGCTGGTAAAGCATCTGGAATTTTTATTGGCATTTTAAAGTCACTCCTTTATTTATCAACCTACCATCACTGAAGTAACGGGTGTTCTCTCCGTATTTATAAGTGTTCCTGGATACCGTCATTTTGTTTTGGGAAAGACTTAGTAGTACAATGAGCTTGTGAATAAAGTGACCTATTTAAGTATTTAAGTTATCATGTTTTCATAAAATTCGCAATTATTTCTTTAGTTATTTGACGTGGAAAAGGAGGTGGCAAATGAAAATTCGTTTAGAAGTAATCTATAAGCCGAAAAATGGCAAAAATCAGTATCCGTTAAAAACAGATTTTCTACCAATTCAAGAAGCACTTTATTTAAGCGAAGATCTTGAAAAAACGGGGCGAACTGTAAAAATTGATTACATCGATGAAACTGAAGATTCATGGCTTCGTAAGAACTTACTTAAATATTTAGAAAGTCTCAAAGAGGAGCCACAACATGTCGTGGTCTATTTTGATGGCGGCTTTCACGAAGAAAAGCAGTTAGCTGGCGTTGGAATCGTCATTTATTTTGAGCAGAATAATAACTATTACCGTTTAAGAAAAAATCAATTTTTAGATCAACTAAAATCAAACAACGAAGCAGAATTTGCAGCTTTGTGGACTGCCGTTACTGCGCTAGAAGGACTAGGAGTCCACCACCAAGCTTTGACAATAAAAGGCGATTCACTGGTCGTCATAAACCAAGCTAAAGGTGAATGGCCTTGCTACGAAAAAGAACACACTCGCTGGCTTGATCACATTGAGGAGAAAATCGCTTTCTTGGGTCTAAAAGTTTCTTTTGAAGCCATTAGTCGTCGCGAAAATAAAGAAGCTGACCAATTGGCCTCACAAGCACTAACAGAAACATTTATAGATGCTGTTAGTGAAGTGAAAAAAAGGGGAAAGTGAAAGAAAAAGGATAAAGTTGGAAAGGAAAGGCTAAAAGTCAAAAGTCATAAGCAAAACCAACAGTTCTTAAATATTTTGCTCTTCCTAACCAACTGTCCAACTAACCAACTAGCAACTGCCCTTAAAAAGCCTTTGAACTCCCTTTCCAACTTTCTACTTTCTACTTTCTACTTTCTAACTTTCTAACTTTCTAACTTTCTAACTTTCTCTATCTTGGCTAATAATTGCTCGGCTAATTTATTTTCGACTCGAGTTTCTCCTAACGGTTCTGGAACTCGACCGTAATCTTCGTGATGAAAATCAGAGCCCCCGGTTCTAAGCAATGTAACAGCTTGCTCTCTTTCTATTTGTTGAACAAGCTCTTCATAGTGCCGTTGCACATCTACGTTATGGTCACGATGGTAGACTTCAACCCCATGTAACAAACCCGTAGCAACCCACTGGGCCACTTTATCATCCAAATCGTAATAAACAGGATGAGCCAAAATCGCGACACCTTTTGCCCGCTCAATCCACTTCAAAGCTTCTGTTGGAGTCATTTCTCGTTCCTTTTGCACATAACATGGCTTTCCTTCTCCTAAAAATAAATCGAAAGCTTCTGCTACATTTTTGACTACACCCATTTTAACAAGAACTTTTGCGACATGCGGTCTACCAATACTTCCGCCATCAGCTTCTTTGAGAACATCAGCCGCCTTTAATTGAACATTAACTTTTGAAAACTTCTCAACCATGCCTTGCATACGAATTTTTCGCAGTTTTTGTTGCTCAACTAGCATTGCTTTAAGCGGCTCATCATTAATGTCAATCCCGTAACCTAAAATATGAACACTTGTCCCGTTTTCTTTTGTTGAAAACTCAATTCCAGGAATAACTGTGATGCCTTCTTTTGCGGCTACTTCAGTTGCTTCCTTGACACCATTAACAGTATCGTGATCGGTAATAGCGATATATTGCAAACCAACTTGTTTACATTTATTCACTAACTCCGTTGGTGAATACCCTCCATCAGAAGCGGTCGTATGAAGGTGTAAATCAGTATTTTTTAATATTTCACCGTTAATAGGCCGTTTCCACCAATCATCATATATACTAACTGCTCCTCGTCGTTTATGCTCAGTTGCTTGATATTTCGCTTCAATTTTCGCTTTAATTTCTGACGGAACAGACTTTCCTTCTAAGTAATCGTCAATCTCTTCATAGCTGAAACCTAATGCTACTTCATCAGGCAAACCAGGTTTATTATCTTCTAAGTCTGCTGTCGGTAATTTTAAATATAAGTGCTTTGGACAACCTAAATCGATTAATAATTGTTTCCCTTGACGTTTATTTAAACCAAATAAGGGTGCGATATCACAAGCTCCATCACCGTGCTTCGTATAAAAACCTGTAATGGCCTCTGCTGAATGATCAGTACCAACAACAAGGCACTGATCATACGCACCAAGATCATATTGCACCTTCATTCGTTCTCTAGCTTTGGTATTTCCTTTCATAAAATCAGTTAATGAATTTCCCGTTGCTTCATAAAATGCATGGCAAGATGCATCAACAGCTTCTTTGATGTTCACCGTAACAGTTTTTGACGGACAGATAAAATCAAGGGCATCCTTGGCATCTGTTTCATCGTGCTGATAACCATATGGCAAGCGAACAGCAATAAAAAGATACGTTTTATCACCATTGGCCTCCACATTAAGTTCATCAATTGCGATTTGAGATAACTTCCCTGCTAATGTCGAGTCTTGTCCGCCGGAAATCCCTAGAACATAACCATTTGTTCCTGTATTGCGTATGTATTGTTTCAACAATTGAACTCGTACTTTAATTTCTTCTTTAACATCGATTGTTTGCTTCACTTTCATTGCCTTAATAATTTTGGCTTGGGTTACTTCCATTAGCTCGACCTCCATAAATTTCTTTTTTAGGCCTCGTAAAAAAATAACTGATCAATCATTTTCTTGGAGATGCCTTTCTATTAGTTTACCATTAAAAAAAGCTGAGTGAGTGCACCCAGCTTTGATCATTTTAAAGTTCACTATTTTCCCTGGCAGAAATTTCATCGTCAATTTCTGCTTTAAAGCTTTCGATGCTCTCTTCTCTTCTTTCATTTTTGGATTCAATTGCTTCCCGTTCTTCTTGTTTTAAATCATCATTTTGCAGAGTTTTATGTGCTTCCTCTAAATTTTCAATCGTATTATTGACCATTTGCTCCAAACGTTCTGCATTATTATGACGATTATCTGGTTTTGCCATGTAAAAGTCCTCCTTTAATCATCAGATTAGAAAAGCTTTTATCTTCTACTTTAAAAAGCAGCCTCTCTTAACGTACAGACTTATTTTTTACATGGAACCAGATTTTATTCAAAAATCGACATTAGGCATTTCATCTTTCTATTTTGCGCCACGAAGATTCTAAGTCAAGTTGAGTTAAACATTCTCAACTTGACTTAGCTTGATGTGGCTAGTTTATTGATAAGATGGAATTCACTTTACTGCTTTTTAATTTTTTCATAAGCTTCATGCCAGTCTGGAAATTTACGCCTGATCGAGATCGGACGAAATGATTCTTTCTTTACACAAACATGTTCACTTCTACCTGTTACACAAATTTTTCCCTCTTCATTAACAATTTCATATCCATAATTTACTTTTACACTATTGTACGAATCAACCCACGTTCGGACCTCCACAGTCTCACCGTACTTTGTCGGAAACTTATAGGATATTTGAAGATCGACAACTGGTGACATAATTCCGTCTTTCTCCATTTGGGAATATTTAAACCCTATGTCTTCCATTAATTTTGTTCTGGCGATTTCAAACCAAACGAGATAATTGGCATGATAGACAACACCCATTTGATCAGTTTCAGCATAGCGCACCTCAATTTTTGCTGTAGAAATATGCAACTTAATTTCCTCCTTATTTGAAAAGCGCAAGCGCTGAAGCTAGACATCATTCCATTATTAAATTTTTTATATTGTATCTTAATTAATTTCATTCGGCTAATCTATCGTCATAACTCAACTAGATCTGGTTGAGTTATGACGATAGTAAATTGTAATTAGGAAATTTACTCATCTAAGAGCGTCTTAAAAAATTTTTTTAAAATCAACCAATGCTAGTTGTGTTAATTGCTCTTTTGATAACTCTATATTATCGTTCATAATTCGATGTGAATGGTGTTGAATCGCTAAATCAATTAGATCTTGGGCAAAGCGACCGTTGCTAGTCGGTTTTATTTGGGCAAGCTCTGTTAGTAAATATGTTTTTAGCTCATCAGCCATCGTATAACCGTAGTCGCTTGCATTTAAACAAACCATCTCTACTAGCTCAGCCGTTGTGTAATCTTCAAAATCAAAGAATTTTTTAAACCGTGATTCAAGTCCTGGATTACTACTAATTAAACGCTTCATTTCACTTGGGTAACCTGCTAAGATCACAACTAAATGTTCACCATGCTTCGTCATCTCTTCGACTAAGGTCTCAATCACTTCTTTGCCAAAGTCGCCTTGACCACCCATTAATGCGTATGCTTCATCAATAAATAAAACTCCACCTAACGCTTCTCTTATTTTTTTCTTTGTTTTTAAAGCGGTTTGACCAGTATATCCGGCAACAAGATCACCTCTACCTGTCACAATAAGATGGCCTCTTTTCAGCAAACCTAGTTCCATTAGAATTTTCGCATATATTTTTGCGACAGTTGTCTTCCCTGTCCCTGGGTTTCCAGTAAAAACCGAATGAAGCTGCAGCGGAACAATTGGTAAATTATTTTCACGGCGTAATTGTTGGACTTTCACAAAAGAAATTAATGATCTTACTTCTTGTTTGATTTTATTCATGCCCACAAGACCATCTAAATGCTCAATTCCATTTTTTTCACTTTCGGCACTTTCATAAATTTTCAGATCATTAGCATCTAAAATCGTAAAATCTTCATTCCGAAACGGCTCGTCCAATTGGACAAGAGAGCCTTTTTGAAAAATAGCATCAAGGACAATGTTTTTGACAGTTCGAGCATTACCGAATGAAGCGTCGACTTGCTCTCGTTCAATTCGCTTTTTTAATTCAATAATCGCTTCACTTGAAAACGTAAAGTCGTTATCAAGTCCGACAACTTCGGCAATTTGAATCAGTTCCTCTGACGAATAATCTCTAATATGAATATGGTTGTTTTCTGGAAATCGGCTTCTTAGCCCAGGGTTTGCCCATAAAAATTGGCGCATTTCTTCTGGATAACCTGCCAAAATAACAGCAAATTTCCCTGCATATTCGCTACTCGTCATCGCCGAAACAATTGTGTCAATTGCAGTTTGCCCGTAATCATTGCCACTACTATCTTCTCTTTTCAAACTGTAAGCTTCATCAATAAACAAAATTCCACCCACGGCTTTTTTAATTACATTAATGGTATTTTCCTCGGTTTGACCAACGTAACCACCAACTAAATGAGAGCGATCAATTTCAATCACTTCTTCTCTGGGTAAAATACCTAATTCATAATAAATTTTCGCAAGCAGTCTTGCCAGTGTTGTTTTTCCCGTTCCAGGGTTCCCCGTTAAAATCATATTGAGACTTAATTCATCTTTTAACAGATAGCCTTTTTCTTTCCTAATTTTTTGATAGCTTAAATAATGATACAACTTCTCGACACGCTCTTTTACTTCTGTTAAGCCTACCATTTTTTGTAATTCATTTAAGGCAGTTGCTTTGCTTTCAGTATTTTTTGTTTCCGATTGTCCAATCGTTTCTCGCCATTTTTTATCGATAGCCTCAATTTCACTAATAGATTTTTTCACTTCAGCTAATTGAGCTTGAGAATAATAGATCCCTTTAACAGAGTCGGAATATGCTTCTGTTGACTTAGTAACAGTTATCAATGGCTTTTTCAAACTTTGCAATATCTCACCAAGTGTATCAAATTTAATGATCAATTCATCATCATACATTCGATTCGCTACACTAAGTAGTGTTTGAACAATGTCTTCAAGCTTGGCTAAGCGTTCAAAAAATTCATTTGCTATTGTTAAATAATCATTAGCTAACTTTTTCTTAGAATTGCCATGATCGGTTTCGCGAATTTGTGGAAACGGATGTGGAAATAACGGGACTTCAAGTAACTTAAAATATATTTTAATATACGCTTGATTAATTAAAAGATCATGTGGGTCTACTTCGATTGCTCTATCTAACCACTCTAAGGTAATTTGATCTAATTCATTTATTCGTATAAACCTAACGTGCGCGATCAGCGCATACAGTTTTGCTTTTAACCTACTTGTCTTGTTCGTTTCAGTAGTGACTCGTTCAACGGTTTGCAACGCCCTTAAGACTTGACCTTCTCTGGCAGTTTTGATGTCTTGACTCCAAACTTCTACTAAACCCTCGATTTCATCTAGCTTTAAAGTATTGTTGCTCATTGTTTCACCAGCCCCATGAAAATCTTTTTTCCTATCTTATCACTTTTACCGGACTTTTTGAACTCTTAATTTTTGAACTTATACTAAATAAAAAGGATGAGAAGTAAGCTTCTCATCCACCTAGTGACGAATATTTTTTAAGTATTTCTCTATTTCTCCTATATATTGCTCAAGTTCCAAACCGCCCAGCTCTGTATTCTTTTCTTTTAATGTTTTTGAAATTAAGCCTAATTCATCTCTTAAACCATCTACACGAAACCCTTGCTCAATGTAGTTTCTAACTCGCTTATAATAAGCAACAATTTCGTCAGTAGTCATTTCCTCGTAATTAGTATTCATAAAAATCAACCCCTTAAAACAGTTATAATATAATTTATTCTATTCTATAACGATATAAAAGGTGCTTCAAACTATTTCGTTCCTCAAAATAGTTTGTTTTTCGACTTTTAATAAATAATAAAGTGTTTTCTTCACTGATACAAAAAGGAAACTAGGAGTTCCCTATCTTCAAAAAGGTGTCGAATATTAAATATATTTTTTCTTTTTCTTTATTTTGGAACTTTGCTTGTTCTTTTATACGTGCTTAGGGTTACCCCTGATAATACGAACGTGGCACCTATCAAATGAGGGAATGTTAACGCTTCTTCTAAAAAAACACTAGCCATAATCACAGCGGAAATTGGCATGAAATTTATAAAAATTGAAGCCTTCGCTGCACCTATTTGTTGAATTCCATAGTAGTACATAATAAACGAAACAACTGTTACGAAAATACTCATATGACCAATCGCTAACCAAACAACCAAAGTACTCGAAGTAAGATCACTAATACTAGTTTCTACTACTGCAAATGGCAACAAAAACAATGTCCCAAACCCAACAGCATAGGTTGTTGCGACGATCGAGCTAAATTTTCTTAGTACAACCCTACCAACAACACTGTATAAGGCCCAACAAATAACTGCACCTAATAAAATTAAATCTATCGGTTCAAATGCCATCGAAAGAAACATCCTTAAGTCACCATTTGTGATGATAAAAGCAACACCTAGCAACGCTAAAATTAAACCAATTACTTGATTTTTTGATATTTTTTCTTTGAGAAATAACACTGATAAGATAATAATTAAAACTGGATTAGAAGCAATAAACAATGAACTTTTAATAACCGGGGCGTGTTTTGACGCTAGAAAAAAGAAAATGTTATAAAGTGCAATTCCGGTAAGACCTAACACAGCGAATAAAAACCAATCCCTTTTTGTTGGTTTTGGTTTGTTCTTTTCTTTAAACCACATTAAGGGGAACAGTAACAGCGCCGCTCCAAAAAACCGAAAAAAAGCAACTGTTGCCGGTTCAAAGCTTTGTACAGCAATTTTCCCAGCAATAAAAGCACTTCCCCACGTACTTGTCGCTAAAGCAAGCGTGATGTAGATAAGCCAAGTCTTTTTGTTATCCAAAGTAATTACCCCACTATTTCTCTCTAATTATTTTATTCGTTAACCGAAATATACATCAATTTTGTTTGTATATCTATCCTTTTTCAAAAGAAAAGCAGAAGCTCGTTGGTCCTTTCAACTATAAAAGTAACTTGCTTGATAACTGTATTAAGATTTCTATCCTTAGGCATACTTTGTCTATTCTCAAAATATTTGTGATAAAATCATAAAGTATTTCACAAATACTTGATAATAAAAAACATCGATTGTTTTAGGAGTGACAACGTGAATAAAAAGCTATTATTCGGATTTTATCTCATCATCGCAATTGCGATTTTTGTTTTTCAAGATGAACTACTCTATTGGTTTCAACAAACAAAGGATCAATCAATCTTTCTAACGATGTTCATCGCTACTCTTTTTGCTTTATTTCCAATCATTCCTTTTCCAATTATCGGTGGGATTATTGGCGCGATGTACGGAACCTTTTTAGGCGGTTTTGTCACTTGGATTGCTTCAACAGCAGCATCTATTATTATGTTTTTATTTATTCGTTTTGTTTTTCAAAAGTGGGGTTTAAAAATTATTCACCGCTATAAAAAGTTAGAAATGGTGACAGAAATGTTTGAACGCAATGCTTTTATCACGATTTTAGTTTCGCGTTTAATCCCTTTTATTCCATCGATTGTTATTAACGCCTATAGTGCTGTTAGTCGAGTGTCCTTTATTAGCTATACAGTTGCTTCTAGTTTAGGGAAAATTCCAGCAATGTTGTTATTTGCTGTCCTTGGACATTCAGTCGTTTCATCTAATCAAGAAGTTTTCTTTGTGATCGGTATTTATGCATTGATCATTTTAATGACGATTTACTTTTATCGTCGTTGGAAAATTTCTATTGCCAAAATGAACGATTTATTACGAAAACAACCAAAATGAAAAAGCTGAAACATAAGTTTTAGCTTTTCGCTAATCCAAATGTTTCAGCCTTATTATATGTTGAAAACATAAATTTTTGATTTGATAAAAAATATAATTTTAATTAGAATGGCACCAATAAAAGCCCCTAACGTATTCAAAATAACATCGTCAATATTTGAAACCCGATACGTAAATAAAAACTGACTCAATTCAATTATGATTGATAAAAACATTGCTAATAACGTTGTCCTAAAAAGCGAATTTCTTAATTTTTTAATTGCAATGGGCGCCAAAAATCCGAAAGGAATAAACAAAACGATATTACCAATCAAGATTTTTATTGGGTCAAAGAGTGTCGGACTGAAAACAGCGATCCGATAGATACTTCGTAATGGAATCAAATTATAATTTCTTCCTCCTGGACCAACTGGACCTAGCGAGGCACCGTAATTCCAAGCAAATAGCGTTACATAAATGACTAATCCCAAATATAAAATAAAACTATAAACCAAAAGGTGTTTCAATTTCGAATTTCGGGATGAACCATTATTTTTGTCATGAGTTTGAATTTGAAACACTTCCTTTTAGAAAAAGCTTGGTTAAATTCCGATCATTGAGAAAAAAATCTAATTGCAACTAATACTATTCATTATTAGCTCTGCAACTCTGTTTGACAAGCATTATTTTACTGGGAAATTTGACAAAAAGATTACAGTTTGTTGTAACCTCTTGGGCACATACTACAATAAACAAGCCAACAAAGTGATTAAAACCTACTGACCAATTTATAACATTATCTTAAAGGAGCGTGACATGGTGCATACAATGTGGAAAGGTTCGATCTCATTTGGTCTAGTCCATATTCCAATCAAGCTTTATTCTGCTACCGAGAATAAGGATATCAAATTGCGGATGATACATAAAGAATGCAACAGTCCAATCAAATATGAACGAACATGCCCGGTATGTAATAAAGAAGTTGAAAATAATGAAATTGTCAAAGGTTATGAATATGAACCTGGAAAGTTCGTCCTTTTAGATGCTGAGGACTTTGAAAAGTTAGAGCAAGAGCAAACTAAAAGTGTGGAAATTATTGACTTTGTGAAGTTAGCAGAAATCGATCCAATCTATTATAACCGTTCCTATTTTATCGGTCCAAATGAAAATGGTCAAAAAGCTTATACCCTACTAAAGCAGGCAATGGAGCAGTCAGGTAAAATTGGCGTCGCCAAAATTACGATTCGTTCTAAACAACATCTAGCTGTTGTTAGAGTATACAAAACCGCTTTGGTTCTAGAAACAATTTTTTTCCCTGATGAAGTAAGAAATGTCGATCAAGTTCCAAGTATCCCAGAAACGCTGGAATTAAGTAAAAGAGAAATGGATACAGCAATTCAACTTATCGAACAATTAACGACTCCATTTGAGCCAGAAAAATATACCGATGATTATCGTAATGCCCTAACCGAATTAATTCAAGGGAAAATTACAGGTAACGAAGTTAAAGTAACAAAAGATGCCTCACAAACAAATGTCCTTGATTTAATGGACGCCCTTCAAGCCAGTGTCGATCAAACAAAACCGAAAAAAAGAAAAACGACTAGAAAAAAGAAAGCGACTGGTTAAAATTGAAGTTACTTAAACCGATGCTACCGACGTTAGCCTCCCAAATCCCTAGCGGTGACGATTGGCAATATGAAGTTAAATATGACGGATTTCGAGCGCTTATCTATGTAACTGAAACTGAAACAAAACTAATTAGTCGCAATCATAATCTGTTAAATCGACAATTTCCTGAGATTGTCGATTTCTTTGAGTCACTTTCAAATCAAATTAAGATTGCACCATACATCATTGATGGCGAGCTATGTGTTCTAGAAACCGGTATAAAAGCCCGATTCGACCTTATCCAAAAACGAGGACGTTTGAAGAATATCGAGAAAATAAAAAATGCGCAAAAATCTTCCCCCGTTACTTTTATGGCTTTTGATATTTTAATGACAAATGGTCATTTACAAACAAAAAAACCGTTACATGAGCGCAAAAAACTTTTACAAGAGCTTTTTAATGGTCTGAATACTGATCAAAAATATTTTTTGGAGGTTTTTTCATATAGTCATGGTGAAAATCTTTGGACAGAAATTAAGAAGGGACATGGCGAAGGAATTGTCGCCAAACATAAAAATAGTTTATGGAAAGAAGGAACACGTTCAATACAATGGTTAAAAATAAAAAATTTACAAACCGCTACCCTTTTTGTTTTAGGGTATGATCAAGCAAACGGTTTTTTTCATGTTGGTTGTCTTGATAATATTGAAATTAAAATGATAGGTAAAGTCGGTCAAGGATTTTCAAAAGAGGAAAAAGAAGCTTTAATTACAATTGTTAAGAAAAATCAAACTAAAGTACTCCAAAGTATAATCTATATCAATCCAAGCATTTGTATTGATGTTGAGTTTTTGGAGCTTGGAAAGAATGAGCTTAGACATCCAAAGTTCTTGCGTTTTCGATTTGATATGCAGTGGGAGGAGTGTTCGTGGCAAGAAATTCAAAAATGAGAACTGAATTGATGATTGAAGGCGAAACAGTAACGATTACTAGCATCGATAAATTAGTCTGGCCCCAAAAATCAATAACAAAGTATGACTATTTAAAGTATTTAACGATCATTGGTCCCTGCATACTTCCGTTTCTAAAAGACCGCTTATTAACTGTAATTCGCTTTCCTAATGGTGCCGAGAAAGAATCATTTTATCAAAAAAATTGTCCGAACTATGCCCCTTCTTTTGTTGAAACCAAGCGGGTTGACGACAATGAACAGATCATTTGCTCAAAGCTCGCTACTTATCTTTGGTTAGGAAACCAATTAGCTATTGAGTTTCACATTCCTTTTCAAACGATTACCAGTCCCTATCCTAGGGAAATAGTACTGGATTTAGACCCTCCTTCACAAGCTGAGTTTCGTCTAGCTATTGAGGCAGCGTTAATCTTGAAAGAAATATTTGATAAATTTGCACTAACTGCTTTTATTAAAACCTCAGGAAATAAAGGACTGCAAATTTATTTACCTTTGTATACGCGATTTTCATATGCCGAAACAAGAATTTTTACAAGTTTTATCGCAAGCTTTTTAGAAACAAAATACCCTAATTGGTTTACAACAGAAAGATTAAAGAAAAATCGACACAACCGACTTTATATTGACTTTTTGCAACACGGTGAGGGCAAAACGATTATTGCTCCTTACTCGTTACGGGGAAACAAGCAAGCCTTAATGGCTACTCCCTTACATTGGGATGAAGTAACTGAAAATCTCGATCCGAGAAATTTTCCAATCGAAGAAGGCATTAACAGGATTCAAACAGGTATTTTACCTTTTAACAATTATTTTAAAGTTAGGAATGGACATCCCTTAAAAAAGGTTTTAGAAAATATAAATGAGGCTTATTCATAGCAACTGCTCATTGTTATGACAATGCGACAGTACTATTAAATAAGCCTCATTAAGACGATTGTCAAAAAATCAGTAATACAAACTTGCGAATATCATCGCTAGCGCTTTTTTCCTAATTTTTAAACAGATAAGTTTTTTATCCTTTTGGTGGAGCATAATCAGGTTGTTCATTTCCCTTAGTCGCCATTTTTTTTCCGTTATTTTTATCTGATTCTCTCGGTTGTGTGCCTAAATGATTTGGCCTGAATTTGTCAAAAGCATGTTTAGATTTAGCCATCTTTTGTCCATCCCCCTTCCATATCATTAATATGAGCCTTCGCCCGCTTCAATATGCTTGAATACGAACATTTACTAGCTTTCTTTCAATCGTTGATAATGTTTATTGTCAAGACGCTCTTCAATTTTTTCCATTGCAATTTCATCATTTAAAAGTTCCTGTCTATTTTCATCTACTAAATCATCAAATGATGTTTTTTTATTTTTCCTCATGTGTTCATCAGCCCTCTTCATCAGATGTTTTTTAACAGTATTGACAAGTTAGCTGCTTTTTAATCGCAAATTATTTGAAAATTTCATTTTTTATATTCTCCACGCGATTATTCATCCTACTTACATAAATTTGACCACCTTCGTCCATTGTCATCAAAAAGCAGTCAGAATGATGTTTGATCCCATTTTTTTTTAGTTGCTCCTCAAGCCAACCTCTTGTACCAACCTTTTTCAAATTCGGTTCAACAATCCTTCCATCTTGGACAAGAACAGTCGGATAGCCTTTTAATGTCGTTTGGATTAACATATCTCGAGGGGTTAATGATTGGAACTGACTTTTCTTAATAACACTGATTTGACCGTTAGATTCTAAAACAGCATAATCAACTTCCGATAAATCAATTGCATCCTGAAGTCGCAAATCCATCATCAGTGATTCAACGGTAATTTTTGCTTTTGTTAATTCCTTATGTAATATTTTACCTTTTTCAATTAATAAAATTGGTTCATCTTCAATTACCCTTCTAAAGCGTGGCATTTTTAAGGCAAGATAAGATAAGGACAAGTGTAAGCTAGAAATTAACGCCGCCGCTGACAATGGCCCTGCTAGAGCTAATTCCCCGCTTGATAAAGGTTCACCTAGAACATCCCCGATAATAACACCAAATAGAAAATCTAAAGGGTTAAGCGCTCCAATAGAGCGTTGTCCTAACACTTTAATAATAAAAAAAATATAAAGATAGACGATTAAAGCGCGAATCAAAAAACCATATATCGGCAAATCTTCTGCACCAGTCCAAAACTCAAACATTAAACATCATTCCTTTTAAGTGGATAAGGAAAAAATTCATATATTTATATAAACCATGACTAAAGAGCCTTTCTCCCTTAGCCATAGCTTTGATTAAGGCCTTGTTTTCTTGGAGCTGATTACTTAGTTTTGGTTAAATTGCGGTTCTTCCTCAATAATTTGCTGATAACGTCCTTCTAGTTGAGTCGTTATTCCCTTTTGTTGCTCTGCTAGTTGACCAAATAACTGTTTGATTTGCTGATTATCTGTCTCTAAAGAAAATTGTGTTAAACTCGCTTCAACGCTCTGAGCTGATGCAATCGCTTGTTGCATTTGTGTTTGAACAGTCATATTATCGACTCCTAGTCATTTTCCATTTTTTTTGCTTCTATTTTAGAGAAAGTAGATAATTCAGAAGCATGATTAGTCTTTCCCATCTTCTTTTTATTATTATTTCTTTGCGCATTGGCATTTCCTTTTTTTTGTCGCCCCATGTAGACACACCTCCCATACAGATTACCTTTAGAAAATGTTCAAAAAGACTGGTAATACTGGCTTAAAAATCTAAATCCACTTCTTTTTGAACACACATCCTTTAGTATTTTCAACTAACCAATAAAATATTTCAGATTTGCTTTACAGAAAATCTGCATTTTAAAGATAATCATTGTAAATGATAGTGATTAGAAGGACAAGGAGGTGTTAATTTATGGGCGATAAATACAAAAATAAATCAATTGAACTTTTACTACATGAATTAAATGATTGGGTAGGTGCAAGCATTACGATCGAAAAACAGGAAAGAGATGATATTGATAAAAATAGGATTAAATTACAAGGTGTTGAAATCATCCGACAACTAGAGGACGAAGACGATTATGTAGATCCATATTCGATTCAACTAACCGGTAGTGGTACTGTATATCAACAAAATGGTCAGACTTCAAAACTACCTTTAGATAGTTATCAACTTCCAGTCCATAAACTGCATTCGATTGAGGCATCTAATGAATTACTAACAGTAAAAACAGACCGCGCTACTTACATTTTCAAAAAATAAAAAATGGTCAAATTGTCTAAAAAACTGACAATTTGACCATTTATTTTATAAGTCGAGAACGAAAGACTAACGTCTTTCGACTCTCCTATATCTCACTCGACTCACTCCAGCTCTTTACGTCGATTGACAGGGTGACTCCGCTTTTCTTTGTCTAGCTAAGCACCCTATCGACTAGAGAGCTTTTTCTACTAAGCTTTTTGTTTTTCTTCAGCAAGCTTAGCACGAAGTACCATTGGAAGAATACCACCATGACGGTAGTAATCAACTTCAATGTCACTATCAAAGCGTGCTAAAACTTCAAATTCTTTCGTTTCACCAGTTTCTTTGTTTAGAGCCAATACTTTAACGTGGTCTCTAGGTTTAATATCATTTGTTACTTTAACTGTAATTTCTTCTTTTCCATTTAAGCCTAATGTTTGTGCAGTGTCGCCATCTTTATACTGAAGTGGCAATACTCCCATTAAGACTAGATTACTACGGTGAATTCTTTCAAAGCTTTCTGCAATGACTGTTTTAATTCCTAAAAGTGTAGTTCCTTTTGCTGCCCAGTCACGAGAGCTTCCCATTCCATAGTCTTTACCCGCTAGTACGACTAAACCAGTACCTGCTTCTTTATACTTCATACACGCATCATAAATGGCCATTACTTCGCCGTTAGGCCAGTAAGTTGTGTAACCACCTTCTGTACCTGGAGCGATTTGGTTTTTAATACGGATGTTCGCAAACGTACCTCTCATCATCACTTCATGATTACCACGACGAGAACCATAAGAATTAAAGTCGGCTGGTGTTAAGCCTTTTGAGATCAAATATTTACCCGCTGGAGTGTCTTTACCAATTGATCCAGCTGGAGAAATATGATCAGTCGTTACTGAATCACCAAGTTTTGCAACAATATTTAAGCCGCTAAGTTCTTTAACCTCTTCCGGATCTGGAGAAAGGTTTTCAAAGAATGGTGGGTTTTGAATATATGTTGACTCTGTATCCCACGTGTATAGATTATCATCCGTTGTTTTAAGTTCATTCCAACGCTGATTCTCGTCAAAGACACGCTCATATTCCTTCTTAAACAACTCAGGTTTAACAGCTTTCGCCATCACTTCTTTAACTTCTGCTGTCGAAGGCCAAAGATCCTTTAAATAAACATCTTTACCATCTTGATCTTTACCGAAAGAGTCATTAGATAAATCAAAATTAACGTTACCAGCTATAGCATAGGCAACTACTAATGGTGGTGAAGCTAAATAGTTAGCTTTAACTAAAGCATGAATTCGTCCTTCAAAGTTACGGTTACCACTTAGTACTGACGTAACTGTTAAATCGTTCTCAGCAATTGCTTGCTCAATTTCTGCTGGAAGTGGACCACTATTACCAATACAAGTTGTACAGCCGTAACCTACTGTGTTAAAGCCAAGCTGATCTAAATAAGTATTTAAGCCGGCTTCTTGTAAATATCCAGTTACAACTTTTGACCCTGGTGCTAAGCTCGTTTTAACGTAAGCCGGAACACTCAACCCTTTTTCAATAGCTTTTTTGGCAACTAAGCCTGCTCCAACCATTACAAATGGATTAGATGTATTTGTACAGCTTGTAATTGCTGCAATCATCACAGCACCAGTTTTAAGCGTTGAAGATTTGCCATTCGGATGCTTAACTGTTACCTCTTTAGCAATTTCTTCATCAGTTAAGCCAAAGCCACTGCTACCAGCCGGAGCCTTTAAAGCTTTTTGCCATTCTGTTTTCATTTGAGAAAGTGGAATTAAATCTTGTGGCCGCTTTGGACCAGATAGATTAGGTTCAATAGCAGAAATATTAATTTCCACCGTATCTGTGAAAATTGGATCTTCCATATCTGGTGTATAGAATAGGCCATTTGCTTTACAATATTGTTCGACAATTGCAATATGCTCTTCAGTTCTACCAGTTAAACGCAAGTAATTAAGGGCTTCATCATCAATTGGAAAGAAACCACATGTCGCACCATACTCAGGCGCCATATTAGAAACTGTTGCTCGGTCTGCGAGTGGCATTTCTGAAAGACCAGGACCGAAGAACTCAACAAATTTTCCAACTACTTTTTTCTCACGAAGAACTTGAGTAACTTTTAAAGCTAAATCAGTAGCAGTTGTTCCTTCAGGTAATGAACCAATAAGCTTCACACCAATAACTTCTGGTACTGGGAAATATGACGGTTGTTGTAACATTCCTGCTTCCGCTTCAATTCCTCCAACGCCCCAGCCTAAAATTCCTAGACCGTTAATCATTGTTGTATGTGAATCTGTTCCTACTAATGAATCTGGAAATGCTTCCCATTCACCATTTTGTTCAGCTGTTTGAACAACGCTTGCTAAATATTCCAAGTTTACTTGATGAACAATGCCTGTTGCTGGAGGCACTGCACGATAGTTATCAAACGATTTTTGAGCCCAGCTTAAAAATTTATAACGCTCTTCGTTTCGAGCAAATTCTAAATCCATGTTTTTTTCTAATGAATCACTTGAACCAAATTCATCTACTTGTACTGAATGGTCAACAACTAGATCAACAGGTATAGCTGGATTGATCTGGTTTGGATCGCCACCTAGATCAGCCATTGCTTTACGTAAAGAAGCTAAGTCGACGACTGCCGGTACTCCAGTGAAATCTTGCAAAATTACACGTGACGGCTTAAAAGGTACATCAATTTCTTTGACTTCATTTGTTCCCCATTTTGCTAAATTGTTTACGTGCTCTTCTGTAATTACTGAACCATCATATTGGCGTAAAACAGATTCTAACAAAATTTTGATAGAATACGGTAATTTGGAAACGTTTCCAACTCCAGCGTCCTCAAGGGCTTGTAGCTTATAAAAGTTGTACTTTTTTCCGTTTACTTCAAATGATGAACGTGAATTATAAAGATTCTTTTTAATTGTCATATGTATATCCAACTCCTTCTCTCTTATTTTATACCATATTTTTTAAATTGTCTAAATAATTTCTTCGAAAAAAGGTCAATTTTGACTTTGTAAATTTCGTAAATCTTATTATTTGTTGTTTGAATTCTCCTTCACAGATGTTGGAAATCTGATCTGACTAGAAATTATTATTCTTTTTCATAAAATAACGATAGTTCTGAGAAAATATATCATGTACAAAAATGGAGGTGGAAATAATGGCAAAAAGAAAAGCAAATCATCTAAGGCCTGGAATGAATGCTGCAAGTGCACAAGGCAAGGGCGCTGGCTATAACGAAGAATTTTCGAATGAACCACTAACTGAAGAGCAAAAACAATTTAATAAGAAAACAAAAAAGCGACAATAACTTAATAAATTTGATAATACTGGTCCAGTTCCACTAAGAAAACTAACAGAAAAAAACTAAAACTCCACAGACAAAAGTTAGCTGCGGAGTTTTTTCTAAGATTTTCAAAGTGAATGAATTTCATTCAAGTAAATTTCCTTTTATTTCTGCTAACTGTTCTTCAAATTTTTGTAACTCAATGCGCTGGTGTTCTGAGGCATTACGATGCGCTTTATTAATAATTTGTTCAGCCTCATTTATTTCTTGGTGAGTCTTTTTTAAATGATGGCCATAGTCTTCATCACTTGGTTGTAGATCTTCAAATGCTTGCTCAGCTTGAACAAAAGCTTGTTGAGCTGCCTGAAATGCTTGCTGTTTATTCTTAATATATGGCAAAACAAACTCCCCCTTTTTATCTTGAATACGCCATTAGTTTTCATTATTCTGTAAGAATCTATACACATTTATGATGAATAGATTTTCACCTCAATTAAAATACTAATAAAGCAAAACTACTTTTTAAAGGGGGATTTTTGATGACTGAAAAAAACACTTATAAAGATCAACGAAAAAATGCTCCTAAAGGACACAATCCTGGTCAACCTGAGCCATTAAGTGGTTCTAAAAAGGTTAAAAAACGAAATCAAGTTGGCCAAACAGACGGAGAAGGATAGGTAAGAACAGTTGGAAAGTTGGAAAGGTAGGTCAAAGGCATTTAAGTGCAATTGATTGGTTAGGAAAGGTCAAATGCTTTTAGTGCACGAACTGTTGATTTAGCTTTTGACTTTAGCTTTTCCTTTCCAACTTTCCAACTTTCCAACTTTCCGCTTTCCACTTTTCACTTTCTACTTCTTTTCCCCAATCATTTTTAACGCCTTTACAACCAAATCTATTTCCTCTTCAGTGATCGTCCGAAAATCAAGAAGAACATGATTATCTTTGAGTCGAGAAACAATTGCCGGTTTGCTTAGCCTTAACTTTTCAGCCAATTCACTTGCTGAAACTTCGGAAGCGGTTATTGCGACGGCTTTTGTTGCTATTTCTTCAGTTGGCATTGTTCCTCCACCAATTTGCGATACTTCATCAATCATTACAGCAGAGTAATTTGAAGTTAACTCTTGAAGTTTATTCAAAAAAAGAATCGCTTTCTCTTCTATCGATTCTTTTGAAGCCAAAATATCTCTGACTGTAGGTATGTCTTTTACAGCCGTTTTATTTTCATACGCTTTTAACGTTCCTTCAAGGGCCGCCAATGTCATCTTATCGACACGTAACACTCTAGCTAATTGATGTTTTTTTAATTTTTGGATCAGCTCTTTTTTTCCAGCAATAATTCCTGCCTGAGGACCACCTAACAGCTTATCACCTGAGAAAGAAACGAGATCGACACCCATTTTTAGCACTTTAGAAACAACAGGCTCATTACCAATGCCATGCTGCCTGAAATCATATAATGCGCCACTTCCTAAGTCCTCATAAAAAATAACATCTTTATGTTTCTTTTTAAGATCAACTAAGGCTTCTGTTTCAACTTCGGATGTAAATCCAATTGTTTTAAAATTACTTGTATGTACTTTTAAAAACATTGCTGTCTCTTCACTTAGTGCATTTTCATAATCATACAAATGAGTTTTGTTTGTCGTGCCAACTTCAACGAGCTTGGCTCCACTTTCTTCCATAATCGAAGAAATCCGAAATGATCCACCAATTTCAACGAGTTGACCACGAGAAACAATAACTTCTTTATCTTTTGCAAACGCTCGTAAAATTAAATACACCGCCGCCGCATTATTATTTACGACCATTGCAGCTTCGGCTCCGGTAATTTTTTTTATCGTCTCTTCAATAATGTCATGTCTTGAACCTCGTTTTCCTGCTTCGATATTAAACTCTAAATTTGAGTAATTTTGCGCGGTTTGAACTACTTGTTTAGCCGCCTCTTCACTTAATTTTGCCCTGCCTAAATTCGTATGTAAAATCGTTCCGGTTCCATTAATAACTCTTCTTAAATAAAATCGTTCATAGCTTTGTAGTTTTTTTTCCAAACTGGAAAATAAAAGTTCAATAAATGTTTCTTTTTTTAGAAGAGTTTCACTTATTTGTAATTCATTTAATAGCAAGTTTTGCCTAAGCTCATCCAGTTCTTTTTGAAAAAGGTTCGTTAATTCAAGCTCTGAAAGATTAAATTTTTGACAATAGTCAAAAAAACGCTGATCATCTTTTAAAATATGTATCGCTGGTAACTGACGTAAATATTGTTTCATGAATTCACTCTCCCCAATGTTAAAGGCATTTTTCATGTTTCGATATGTACGATTATATCGAAACTCGCGATCAAACACTAACTTCGATTCGACTATTACTAAACTCTAACAATAATTCCCATGAATAATAATCATGTTTTGTCATATTCTAATGAGTGAGAAACAGCTCACAAGCTCTTTCTCCCATCTTAGATCAATTTCAGGGTAATTAAGATTTGCTTTTCTAACCTCTAAGGGGTGATAACGCATGCACAGCATAGCTTTTAACTCATTGTTCTAAAAAAGAACTATTAGGAGGCGTCTGCAATGAAACAAATCGCTAAGACCCCAGAAGATATTAAGATGATTTAGATGGTAAAAAAGGTGATCGGTTTACCCGATCACCTTTTTATTTTCATCCGTTCAGCTTGTCTTATAATAATTTTAATTTCCAGTCCCAAAAGTATCTCTTTCACTAACCTTACTGAATTTTTCTTTAGAATCTAATAAAAGCCCTGTTAAATAAATAGATAAACCAATTCCTAAGCCAATTCCTAAACCTTTAGTAAACATACTTTTCATAAGATCTATCCTCTCCTTTTATTACCTATTATATTTTCTTAAAACCTGTCCACCTAATATTATACAAGAAAAAGACCTGCATTGTTAATACTTTTTTAATTTTAAAATAACGAATTCATTTATTTATTGCCTTTTCGTTGTCAAAAAACAAAAACTTCGCTTATACTATACCTTAGGAGGTGAGTAAGAGGTGGAAAAGAACCTAATTAAATTAACAAGTATGACAGGTAAAGCCGGTTGAGGATGCAAAATTGGTCCCGAAGACCTGGCACAAGTTTTGTGTCAATTACCTGAACGAGCACATAACCCTAATGTTTTAGTCGGACTTGAAACATCGGATGATGCCGGAGTATATCAATTAACTGATGATCTTGCGATTATTCAGTCTCTTGATTTCTTCACTCCTATTGTTGACGATCCATATATGTTTGGACAGATTGCCGCCGCTAATTCACTCAGTGATGTGTATGCAATGGGTGGCACTCCACTAACAGTGATGAATATTGTTGGTTTTCCAATAACAAAGTTAGGTCCTGATGTTTTGGCACAAATACTTTGCGGTGCTTCAGATAAAGTTCATGAAGCAAATGCAAATCTGGTTGGTGGGCACTCGATAGATGACCCAGAACCAAAGTTTGGCTTATCAGTTACAGGAACCGTTAACCCTAAAAAAATATGGAAAAATATTGGCGCTAAGCCTGGAGATTCACTAGTTATTACAAAACCAATTGGTGTTGGAATCCAAACAACGGCTATAAAAAAGAACAAACTTACTGAGACTCAGTTAAACAAAGTGACAGAAACAATGGCAACTTTAAATGATAAAGTTAGCAAATCTTTACAACAATTTCACCCGAACTCGGTAACAGACATTACTGGTTTTGGTTTACTTGGACATGCTTTTGAAATGGCTAAGGGCAGCAATGTTTCATTTAAAATTGAGCTTGGTAAGGTTCCAATATTAGACGGGACTATACCATTAGCAAAAGAAGGCATTGTTCCAGGTGGTTCAAAAGCAAACCATCGCTGGCTTCTAAACAATGTAGAATATGGATCAACTATTGAAGAACATGAACAATGGATTTTATGTGATGCGATTACTTCTGGCGGACTTCTTGTTAGCTTACCTAACGAAGAAGCAAAACTTTATGTAAATGAATTACATAAACTCGGAATCGACGAAGCTCGAATTATCGGTTTCGTTGAAGAAAAACAAGAAAAGTCAATCTATGTCAGTCGTTAGTTAGTTGGACAGTTGGTTAGTAGTTAGTTGGTTAGGAAGGTCAAAGTCTTTAAGGGCTGTTAGTTTTGCTTTTGACTTTTAGCTTTGCCTTTCCAACTTTCCAACTTTCCAACTTTTTACTTTTTAACTTTTCCTTTCCAACTTCCCAAAGAGGTGATCTTTTTGAATTTAAAAAGAATAAAAACATTCATGATGGTTTTGGATCATAAAAGCTTTTCAGCAGTTGCAAACCTCTTGAACATTAGCCAACCTGCAGTTAGTAAACAGATAAAAACGTTAGAAATCGAATTAGGGTTGCCGCTGTTAAACCGAGAAACCGCGGAGCCAACTGAAGCTGGAAAAGCCGTTTATCAAAAAGGGAAAACTTTTTTGTATGATTGGGAGGTTCTAGTTGAAGAGTGTCGCCGGCTCCAAGGTAAACTCACTGGCGCAATTCGAATTGGCGCTAGTACTGTTCCAGGAACATATTTTGTTCCTCGTTTTTTACGAGAATTTTTAAATATTCATCCTAGCGTCGACATTCACTTATCTGTTCATGAATCAGCAGAGATCACCGAGCTAATTAGGGATGGATCTATCGACGTAGGTTTTGTAGGTAGTAAGCCACTTGGCGATGATTTCATAAGTCATGTCGTAAAAAGAGATCATTTCATTTTAATTGGACCTACCAATAGTGAAGATATAACCGACTTAGCAGCCGTTAAAGGGTTGCCATTTATTTTCCGTAGTGGCAAATCAGGAACTTGGCAAGGTGTCGAAAAAAGTCTAAGCACATTGGGAATTTCTATGAATGAATTACATTGTATTGCAAAAGTGAAAACGACAGAAGCTGTCCTCAGTATGGTGGAAGCCGAGCTAGGTTATTCTGTTGTATCTAGTATTGCTGCTACTCAAGCAATGAAACATGGCCGAATTAAAATGATTCAACAACTGCCTTTTGAACGTAGCTTTTATCTAACTTATTTACACTCAAAAAAACTCCATCCGGCCGTTGAATCCTTTGTTTCTATTTGTGCTAAAGAAGCACTAGACTAAAACCGATCTTGAAAAAGTCCGGTAATCGTTAATCGTCGTAACATAGCAGTCGTGCCACTATAATTTTAACCGTATTAAAAAAATCTCCTATCAGGATAATCTGACAGGAGATTTTTTTCACCGTAACGAAATTTGTTCATATAATCGCATATAGGTATTAACTTCTTCTTCTAAAGTATGATTCCCCCTTACATATTCCCGGCCCTGGCTAGCAATTTGTTGATATAAGCTGCAATTACTTAATAACTCATTAAGTTGATCATAAACTTGATCGACATCATCAAACAAGAAGCCTGTTTCACGGTGACGGACAATACTTCTATTGCCACCATTATTTCTCGCTAAAACCGGTTTTCCTATCAACATTGCTTCAAGAAGTGCTAATGATTGTCCTTCTGAAAATGATGAATTTATGACAATATCACTTTGCTCATAAATCGAAATCATTTGTGCCAGAGGAATCTCTTCATAATAAGTAATCCAAGAATACTTTTCAATTGCTCTTTTCACTTCTTTTAATACGGATCCTTCTATAGATGCGCCTACAATCGTAAATGTCAAAGCTGGAAAGTGTTCCTTCAACTTAATCAACGCTGGCAGAACAAATAAAACATCCTTTACTTCCCTCAATCCTGCTGGTAGAACAATTTTCGGTCCTGTTTCAGAAAGCTTTAATATTTTGTTTGAATCGTCATCTGTTAACTGAGGGAACCAGACACTTTGCTTAATGATAAAAATCTTTTCATTCAGATTTCCATATACGTCTATCAATTTCTGTTTCGCATCTTCACTATAAACGGTAATTGCAGCTGCGTTTTTTAAAACATTCCCAATCTGCTCTTTATATTCAGGTAAAAAAATATCAATATTGACATCAGTACCACCTGAAGTAACCAGATAAGGTATTTTAATATCAACTTTATTCTTCTCTAGCCACTCGGCAAAACGACGAAAATGTAACACATGAAGAAGTTGACTTTTTTCCATTTGTACTACTAAATCAGCAGTAAACGATTGTTCATCGTAAGCAACAACATTTGTGCGAATCTGGTGTTTCAACTTCAATCCTGTAACGATCCTCTTTGCCGTTGTTGAATTACCACGTCCTTGATCATAAAAAGGTGTTAAAAATGTTAATGCGAATGCTTCTGCTTCATTTCTGTCGACTTTTACAATTTGTTTATCCATCGCTCATACTCCACTTTTTGCCATTGTCGTTTTGTCTCTCTTCTTACTGTTAATTTTAACCGGTCTAACAACTCCATAAATGGTACTAAATATTTTCGAGATAGCTTTAATACTTCCTTTGCATCCTGAAGCTCGAATTCAACTGCTGTTTTTTCATATAATAATTTGGCTGCAGCTTGTATATGTGAGGCGCAAACAAGATGCTTTTCATCTAAACTATATGCCTTTTTCGTTCTAAGCAAATAATGCTTTAAATCTTCCTGGTACTCAGTTGGTAGTTGCGCTCGTCCGACAATCTGCTCCCAGCCCTCCACTTGCATTTCTTGAGCCTCAATTTCCTTAACAACTTGTTCCATCCGCTTTGCCCACTTTGTCGGAAAATGTGGGTCAAAGTTTGCCAAAGCGATATATTGTCCACGCTTTTGAAGCTGCTCGTCTTTTTCACTTTTTACAAGGCTAAATTCTAAGAGCTTAAGAGGATAGTTTTGTTTTAACATATGTAAAACTTCTGCCTTACTTTTTCCTTCTCGTAACGAATGTTGTTCATGAAACTCTTCAAGGTCCTGAATAATAAGTTCAATAATTTCAAAATAAATGGCTTTTAAAACAATCTCACCTTGATCGCCTTCAATTATCGATGATTTCCCCTTTAGTACTTCGAGACATTCAAGGACAATTTCTATTGGCAAATCTACATGCTTTTCGATCTGTTTCACTGTTAGAGATTTTTCTGTTTTCAAAGCATCGATAATTCTTTCTAGAGGGGTGTCCTCCTTTTTACGCTCAAGCATCTCAATTGTCTGATCACCAAATTTATATTTCTCACCATTTGGATCAATAACAAAACCACCACCAATTGTTTCTACAGGTGTCGGTCTCCGTAAAATAAAGCGATCCCCGCGTCTTGTTACAATCGGTTCATCTAAACGAATCTGACATAAAATCGTTTCATTTGCATCCCCTGCTAATTCATTACGATCAAAGAAAACGATTTGGCCGTAAACTTCTGAAGTCCCTAGGTGAAGCTTTATATACCCTCTTTGCTTTAATGGATGATTTAATCCTTTTAGCGATTGTAATGAAACGTCAACCGTTGTAGTCGTTGTATATTGTTGAGTTGAAACAAGGACATCTCCACGTTTTACTGTTTCTTTTGAAGCACCACCAAGATTAATCGCAGTCCGCTGTCCAGCAAAGCCCCATTTCTTTTTCTCATGATGAACTTGAAGCTGTCTCGCTCTTACCTTAATTTTTTGCGGTAATATTTCAAGTATGTCTCCCTCTTGAATCGCCCCTTCATAAATTGTTCCTCTGACTACTGTTCCTTGACCATGGACGGTAAAGACTTGGTCAATAGGCAGGCGGAATGCCCCTTTTGTATCACGACTAGAGACACCACTAAGTTTACCCTCAATAACATCCTTTAGCTCATCGATCCCTTTCTTTGATAAAGAATCAACATACACAAACGGTGCTCCTTCTAAAAAAGTTCCCTCTACTTCTAGGGAAACATCTTCTTGAACTAACTCAAGCATCTCTTCATCAACACGATCAATCTTTGTTACAACGACGATCCCATTTTCGATTCCTAAAAGTGATAAAATATTTAAATGCTCCTTCGTTTGCGGCATAACCCCTTCATCAGCACTTACGATAAGCAGGACTAAATCAATTCCAGCAACACCAGCAATCATCTGCCGAATAAAGCGTTCATGACCAGGTACATCGATAACCGAAACTTGGATGTCGCCTTTAAGCTTTAAAGGAGCGAAACCTAGTTCAATGGAAATACTTCTTTCTTTTTCTTCTTTCAATCGATCTGTATCAATATTTGTCAACGCTTTCGTTAGCGTAGTTTTTCCATGATCAATGTGTCCAGCCATACCAATAGTGTAAAACCGTTCTCCCATTTATAAGTACCAGCCTTTCTATCTTTTTTTATGTAGATAAGGGTGATGAACTAACCATTATACTTTACTCTGAAAAAGACGTTGGTTGCAAGGGAAAAGGTTAGAAAGTTGGAAACTATAAAAGTTGGAAAGGAAGCTCAAAAGAAAGTTCAAAAGCATTATAAATGTAGTTGATATTATCGTTTGTTTTAGGAATTTCTTTTTTTTCAACTTCCAACCAATTGAGTGAATTTCATAATACCAATAAAATAGCGATATCAAGCTATATCTAGTTGAGAACGCTTTAACTCAACTAGATATAATATCCTAATGGCACAAAATAAGAATTATGAAATTCATTAAATTAGTGATTTACTACTTTTTGAATGCGCCTTAGTGGAGATTTTCCTTAACGATAAACTGGCGAATTCTTTTTCCATCCATTAAAAAAACTTTAATCGTTAAATGATGATAATTAATTTCTTCCCCAACGATAGGTATTTTTTCTAGTTTCTCAACGATCCAACCACCAAGAGAATGATATGAGCTTTTGGGATGAGGAACATTCATAAGTAGACAAAATTCAGTTAATGAAAAGTCAGCAGAAAATTGGTAGGTTTGATCATCAATTTGATTCATAATACTAAATTTTTCATCATGCTCATCCCAAATTTCACCGACAATTTCTTCTAAAATATCTTCCATTGTTATTAACCCTTCTGTTCCACCAAATTCATCGATGACTATCGCCATATGGGTTTTATTTTTTTGTAGTTCGGGTAGTAATGAAGAAATTTTCAAGGATTCTACTACGAACATCGGTTTTCGCAGAAGCTCTCTCACAGTAAAATTTTTATTTTGAACTAGATTGGCTAAAAATTCTCGTTCTGATAAAATGCCAATGATATTATCGGTTGTGTCTTCGAAAACTGGAACACGAGAAAATCGTTCTGCTAAAAACATCGTTAAAATCTCATCATGTGCATCATTGACTTCGGCTGCGATCATGTCCATTCTTGGCGTCAAAATCTCGCCGACGACAATCTCATTAAAGTTTAAAGCACTATGAACAAGCTCTCTTTCTTTTTGATCAATGATACCCTCTTCTTCACTAATATTAATCATTACTTTTAGTTCTTCTTCAGTAACCGAAGGAAATTGTTCATTAGCTGTAATGATTTTGGACATTGCTTTTTTTAATGATATAAAAACAACTGTTATTGGTGATAGTAATTTCATTAATAAAACTAAAATTCCTGAAATTTTTAGAGAGAAAGTCTCAGCATTTTCTTTTGCATACGACTTCGGTAAAATTTCACCAAAAACTAATACAAGTGTCGTCATCACAATTGTATTAATGATCATCCCCGTCCCAGCTCCAAAAATATCTGTAGCAAGCTTAGCTGAAATTGTTGCAGCCCCAATGTTGACGACGTTATTCCCGACTAAAATCGTCGAAAGACCTTTATCAAATTGCTCCGTAATCATCAGCGCATCTTTACTTCCTTTTCGATTTTCATCTGCATAATTCTTTAAACGAATTTTATTTACACTTGAAAATGCCGTTTCAGCCGACGAAAAAAAAGCCGACAAAAATAACAGGAAAATTAATAACACCATTATAAAATAAGGAAAAGTCTCCAATTGCATCACCACCTCGTCCCAAACCGCAAATGATCTATACATTTAAGTTTCCCAATAAGTTTCTAATCATTAATTTTGATGAAGAATGTTAAAAAAATTCACACATAAACAACCTTCTAATTTCACGAAGGGTGTTTATGATATTCCCTCAGCACAAAAAAGCTTCGAATTACCTAGTTTTCTATAACAACGACAAACAAAGGCATATAATAAAAAGAGAATTTATGGTACTATATATTTGTAAGGAAAGCCTATTTTAGCAGATATTAACTGAAAAAGGAGGGTTATTCTTGAGTAGAACCATGAATGAAAATGATGAGGGTAACTTTATCTTAAGGGAAAGGCTAAAAGAGCTTCGTAAAGATAACGCTCTTACACAAGCTAAAGTAGCCATACGATTAGGAATTCCTAGGAGCACATATTGTGGATATGAAAAAGGAATGCGAGAAGCTGGTTATCATACTTTAGTGGAGCTTGCCAACCTATTTAACGTCTCCGTTGACTATTTACTAGGTATTACAAATAAACGCAATCATGAAAACGAAAAAAATGTTGATGTAATTTTAAACTTTGATGGTCTTCATTGGAATGGCATTCCATTTACAAATTCCGATATTAAACTAGTCCATGATTTACTTGAAAATATCATTAATGCAAGAGTGAAAAAAGGGAATTACTAGAAATCTAGAATTCTCTTTTTTTGATTCCATTGTCGATAGTATCTTGTTGTTGAAAATGCCGTAAAAGATGTAACCAACTGCTTATTTTTCGAATCAATTCAAGAACGAAGTTCATATTATTTAATTGGAAGGCTAATCGAAAAAATAATGTTGTTTCGTAAAGTCTGTTATGGACATAAATGATATGCTCATTTTCCCCGACCCTCTCGATATTTAGAATTTTATCTCCCCCCACTTATCAATTGATAAGATACTCAATATGAACCAATTATACCATTTTTATATAGAAAACCCTAATTTTCACTTAAAATAAAACTCATAATGAGTCAAAAACTCTGTATTTTTGATAAATTTACAGTTACAATAGAATGGTATTTTATTTTATTTTTATATTGTTTGGGGGGAAATTACTTGAGTAGACAACATGAGCTAAAGACTATCATAGATAAGATTATCAATGAGTTTCAACTAAAAGTTGATGATCGCCATAATATATATAGCTTATTACAAGAGTTGAAAAATAGTGGACTGCTAACTCAGACAAAGTTTAAAAAAATAGTAGAAACAGTTACTAAAAACTCAATTAATCTCAAATATGAGGAAGAACCATGTCTTGTGTTAAATGACAATTTTGAAATAATTTTTGGTAATGAGCCTTTTTATCAACTAATTGGAATTGAAGTTAACAACAATGATACAAACCTATTTAATGAGGGTGAACTAGCTAAGTTAAAAAAAGCAGTAAAACTTGTCAAAGAAACAAATCAAGAGGTTAAATGTAGTCTTAAAATAAGTACATTAACCAAGAAAGCTCACGCCGTAATTATGCCAAATACAATAGAAGGACATTATTATGTGATTTTCAAAATGTAAACTGGCTACCATTAGCGAAGGAAAGAATACTTTCGTTGAAGTGTGGCTTTTTTTCTTATTTAGATAAAAGATACCAATTATGCCGCCGATCCTAATCTACAACTTAGTCGATTAAATAGGTTACAATAAAAATAACGATTTAGTAAATTTTTATTTTCTAGTATGGAGGGATAAAATATGTTAATTGAAATGTGGACTGACTTTGCTTGACCATTCTGCTATATTGGCAAAAAGCGTCTGGAAGACGCACTTGAGAAAATTGAACATCCTGTCGAGGTAGTTTATCGATGTTTCGAGTTAGATCCTGAGGCAAAACGAGATGTAGACTATAATATCTATCAAAAACTAGCTACCAAATATGGAATGAGCTTAGAACAAGCGAAAGCTTCTTGCGTTAATATGGAACAAATGGCGCAAACACTTGGTTTAGATTATCATTTTGATACGATGGTATTAACCAATACCTTTGACGCACACCGCCTGGCGATGTTCGCAAAAAACGAGGGCTTAATGCCTGAAATCACTGAACGAATTTTACATGCGTTTTACACCGAGTCAAAACATATCGGCGATCACACAACGTTGACCGAGTTAGCGGTAGAAGTCGGCTTAAGTCGTGAATCGGTAGCAGAAATGCTAGCAAGCAACGAGATGAGTGATTCGGTTCGTGCTGACGAACAAGAAGCTAATCAATATGGCATCCGCAGCATCCCATTTTTCCTGATTAACAAAAAGCACTCACTTGTTGGTGCACAATCGTCTGAAGCAATTGTCGCAGCTTTGCAAAAGATAATCGCTGAAGATGGTCCTTTCACTAATGTGAACGAAGCTGGCACCGCATGTGATGAAGATGGTTGCGATATTCCGAAAAAATAATAAATAGAGATGGCTATATTGTAAAAAAATATAGCCATCTCTATTTGTTTTGTTTGTGTACCAGAAAGGAATGCTACGATTTTAATTCCGTTTTAAGAAGAGCAGTTTCTCCTTTTTTCGCTTCCACTTCATTAAGTTTTTCTAACGTTTTTACTACATCGCCGTTTGTGATCACAATCGGTGTTATTGCACTTGCAGCTTTTTCTTTTACAAGCTCTAAATCAAAGGTAATAAGCTTGTCGCCAATACGTACCTTATCTCCTTCTTTTACATGAGCTACAAAGCATTCACCATTCATTGAAACTGTTTCTAAGCCAATATGAATTAAGATTTCTAGGCCTGTTTTTGATTGAATTCCAATTGCATGCTTTGTATGGAAAAGTTGAATAATCTCACCGTCTACGGGCGAGACGACAATACCCTCTGAAGGATCAATTGCAATACCGTCACCCATCATTTTTTGAGAAAATACTGGATCTGGTACTTCCTCAAGGCTTAATACTGCTCCTGTTAGCGGTGCGATTATTGTTTCTTTTGTTTCCTTGGATTTTTTACCAAATAACTTGTTTAACATTTATCTACAACTCGCTTTCTTAATAAAATTTAAATTACACTAATACAATTGTATTTACTATTTGTTATTCTCAGCGAGGTAAATGACGAATTCTTAACTTCTTCGCGCAAAGTCAACGAAACGAAATTTGTCCGGCCTGTGACGTGATTCTGTGTATTGAAACAAGCTTGCGTCGTCTAGATAAACGTAATTTTTGACTACAACGACGTTTGCATAACCTTCTAAATCCAGAAATTCCCGGTCTTCTTTACTAGGTTCCTCTACAGTAATTTCTTTTTTAGCAAAGCTAATAACAAGACCAAGTTTTGTCTCAATAAATTCGTACAGGGAATTTTCACATTCTTCTTTTGTTAAGTTTGGGATCAATTTTTTGTTTAAATAATCCTTATCTAAGATAACTTTCTCATCATCTAATTCACGAATACGGATGACTTCCCAGATTTTTTCTGAACTTTTAAGTTTTAATTGTTCTCTTAAATAGTCATTAGGAACAATCATTTCTAATTTTTGAAGGATTGTTTTTGCCCGTTGACCAAATTTACTTGCTAATTCTTTAAAACTAACCAATCCTGAAATCGGGAAATCAAATTTCTTGACGTCAAGGACGATCGAACCTTTTCCTTGCATTTTTTGGATATAGCCGTGTTCCGATAATAAGTTTAATGCTTTTCGGATTGTTTCTCTTGTTGTTGCATAACGCTCTGCAAGCTCATTTTCTGAAGGAAGTTTCGTATGAGCCTTGAACTTTTCAGATTGAATCTGACTTACTAATTCATCATAAATTTTTATATATTTATTATTCATAGTTATCACCAAATTTAGATTACCATTATTTTTGAAAATGATAAACAATAGATTCGTATGGGTTTAATGTTAAATGATCTAAATCATTACTGGAATTTAGATAGTTAGATAACAAAATAGTACGTTTTCTAAATTTTAGTTCTTTTGGAAAATCAAAAGTCGTTTCCTTTTCATAGAAATTATTGACAACAAGTAAAATCTCATCTTGATAGGTTCTTGTATAAGCAAAAATTTGTTCGTGATCTTCTGAAATTAATTGGTACTCTCCAAATGTGATGATTTCAAATTCTTTACGAAGCTTGGTCAGCTCCTTGTAGTGATTAAAAATTGAATTAGGGTCTTTCAAAGCTTTCTCAGCGTTAATTTGACGATAATTATCGGCAACTCCAATCCAAGGAATCCCTTTCGTAAAGCCGGCGTTAACCGAATTATTCCATTGGACAGGTGTGCGAGAATTATCACGAGATTTTCGTTTTATAATCTCAATAATCTTTGATTCTGGGACAGCTTGTTTTTTCATAATTTCGTAATAATTTAAAGTTTCGACATCGCGATATTGAGAAATATGATCGAATTTTGGATCGGTCATCCCGAACTCTTCCCCTTGGTAAATGTAAGGAGTCCCTTGCATCATATGGATTGTTGTCGCAAGCATTTTCGCCGATTCAGAATGGTATTTCCCATCATGACCATAGCGAGTCACAATCCTCGGTTGGTCATGGTTACACCAGAATAAGGCATTCCAACCGCCACCTTTGTGCATTTCTACTTGCCATTTTGAGAGGATTTGTTTCAATGCTTGAAAATCAACATCACCTAACGCCCACTTTTCCCCATTTGGATAATCAACTTTTAAATGATGAAAGTTAAAAGTCATACTTAATTCGTTACGATCTGGATTTGTGTAATTAATACACTCATTAATCGTCGTAGATGACATTTCGCCTACAGTCAACGCATCATATTTCGAGAAAACATTTTGGTTCATTTCTTTTATAAATTCATGTACTCTTGGTCCATCTGTATAATATTTACGGCCATCTCCTGGCGCGACTGTATGATCATCATCTAAAAAACGTTGATCTTTTGAAATTAAGTTAATAACGTCTAATCGGAATCCGTCGACACCTTTGTTAAACCAGAAGTGCATCATCTCATAAACTTTTTGTCTTACTAATTCATTTTCCCAGTTTAAATCAGCTTGTGTGACATCAAACAAGTGAAGATAGTATTGTCCTGTCGTTTCATCTAGTTTCCATGCTGAACCACCAAATTTAGAAACCCAATTATTTGGCTTTTTTCCTTCAACAGAGTCTTTCCAAATATAAAAATCACGATATGGACTTTCAGTTGATTCTTGTGATTTTTTAAACCATTCATGCTCTGTCGAAGTATGGTTGACAACAATATCCATAATTACTTTTATGTCACGAAGATGGGCCTCTTGTAATAAGCGGTCAAAATCCTCCATTGTTCCGTATTCGTCGTGAATCGAGAAATAATCGCTAATATCGTACCCATTATCTTTTTGCGGTGATGAATAGATAGGGGTTAGCCAAATAACATCAACGCCAAGTTCCTTTAAGTACCCAAGTTTCTCGATAATCCCTTGAATATCACCAACGCCGTTCCCAGTTGTGTCAAGAAAACTCTTCGGATAAATTTGATAAACAACCGCTTTTCTCCACCATTCATTTCGCTCCATACTGTTCAACTCCGGTTTTTAAATATTGTTAGTGCTGTCGTAAAGACTCAAAGCGGTTAACTTAAGCTTGTTTTTTATATTTTGCAACCGCGAATGTTAATACAAATGGGACGATCAGTGCGATTAGCATCCCTATAAAGAATGGTAACCATTTCTCAGGAATAATTGAGAAAATACCCGGTAGTCCACCGACACCAATCGATACTGCCACTACTTTGTTTATCGTAATGACAACTGCTGCAATGGCAGAGCCAATGACCGCACAAACAAATGGATATTTAAAACGTAAATTTACTCCAAACATCGCCGGTTCAGTAATACCGAGGTAAGCTGATATCGATGATGTTAATGATAAACCTTTGAGCTTTTCATCTTTTGTTACAAACATGATCGCTAATGCAGCCGATCCTTGAGCAATATTTGATAAAGCCAAAATCGGCCATAAGAACGTCACACCAGTTGTACCTATTAATTGAATATCAACAGCTAAGAACGTATGATGCATTCCTGTAATTACAAGTGGCGCATAAATAAGTCCATATAACAAACCACCGAGAGCCGCATAATTATTAAAAATTCCAACAAATAGATCAGTAATACCGTTACCAATTGCAAATGTAACAGGTCCAATGATTATGAATGCTAAGAAACCTGTTACAAGTAAAGCGATTGGAGCGACAAATAACAATTGGAAAGCATCTGGAATCCGCTTACGTAAGAAGATTTCTATTTTTGCTAGTAGATATGATGCAAATAAAATCGGTAAAACTTGACCTTGGTACCCTACTTTGGCAATATCTAATCCGAATAAATTCCAATACGGTATTTCCCCAGCTTCTTTTGCGGCGCCATAAGCCCATGCATTTAATAAATCTGGATGAACAAGCATTAATCCTAGGACAATCCCAAGCAATGGATTTCCGCCAAATTTTTTCACTGCAGACCAACCAATAAGTCCAGGTAAAAACACAAATGCTGTATTAGCAATTAAGTTAATAATGCTTGCAAAATCAGTCCATTGTTGATGTACGTCGACAATCGACTGTTCATCATAAAAAATTCCAGATCCTGTTAGAATATTATTAATACCCATTAGCAGACCTGCTGTAACAATCGCTGGTAAAATTGGAATAAAAATATCCGCTAATGTTTTAATTCCACGTTGTAGTGGATTCATTTTCTTTCCAGCCTCAGCTTTTGCTTCTTCTTTCGACGATTCGCTAATGCCTGTAATCGCAACTAATTCTGCATACACTCGATCAACAAGACCCGGTCCAATAACCACTTGGAATTGTCCACTTGTGCTAAAAGTTCCCTTTACAATATCTAGGCTATCCAATAGTTCCTGATTTACTTTTTCTTCGTTTTTTAAAACAAATCGTAATCTGGTCACACAATGTGTAGCTGATTGGATATTTTCTTTTCCACCAATGCCTGCAATAATCTCTTCAACCGTTTTTCTTTCTACCTTTGCCATCTTCATTCCCCCTTCATTGTTTGATTCATTTAACCGCTTACATAATAATTACATTAACTTGTATATACAAGTTAGTCAATCAAAAATTACAATATTTTTTAATTTTTTTAGGATTTTAAAATGGAGAGCTTATTGTTCTGACGTTTAGTATACAGCTACAGCCTATTTTTAAACGAATTTATTAAACAGCTTTCTTATTTATAAAGATGGTTTTGAAATTGCATAAAAAATAGAGATGGCTATACTATTACTAGTAGCCATCTCTATTTTTAAATCGCTCAGCTATGAAGACACAAAATAAACCATCATCCTTGGCGATGCCTTATATCAAATCTTTTAAAGCTTTTTCTAAATCAGTGTGTCGAAACTGGAATCCGGTTTCTTGTAATCTTTTCGGAATACAATTTCTCCCTGTCAAAGCCAAGCTCGGCTCCGTTCCCATGAATAGATAGGCCCCCAGCCAAACAAATGGCGAAGGAGCCGGTGGAGTCCAACCTTTCCCCATTACTTTTCGTAACGTACTCATGAATTCCTTATTTTTTACAGGAGTTGGACCTGTTGCGTTATAAATACCAGTGAAAGCTTTGTTTTCAATTGCTTCAAGAAATATTTCATTAAGATCATCTACATGCAACCAACTAATATATTGTTTTCCTGATCCGACAGTTCCGCCAAGATTAAGTCGGGTTAATTTCTTCAAAGGCTCTAAGGCCCCTCCCCCTTTACCCAAGGCAAAACCAATTCTTACTAACACTTGACGAGTATTCGCTAATGATTCCTTAAAAAATTCCTTTTCCCACTGTTTACATACATCGACAGAGAAACCTTCTCCATGAGCTGATGTTTCATCCTTTAGTTCTGTTGTGTCCCCAAAAATAGCTAAAGAACCAGCTTGGATCAGGGCTGGAGGCGGATTTTTAGAAGTTTTTATTGCCTCATCTAAAACTTTTACAGAATTTATTCTCGAGGAGATAATTTCTTCTTTATTTTTGATCGTATAAATACAATTGACACTTTTCCCTGTAAAATTAACTACGGCATAGCTATCTTCAATTTCATCAACCCAACTACCTATATTAATACCATCCCATTGCACATATTTTATGCCTGGATTAGATGATGCTGGCTTCTTTCTCGATAAAATCACTACTTGATAATCTTTATTTACTAGAAAATTCGCTAATGACTTCCCTAAAAACCCTGATCCACCTGCAAGTACAATTTTTTTTCTCATTAAACCCCATCCCCTTAGTCTTACATGTTATTTCCTCTTATTAGAGCTTTTTTAATGCGTCCGAAATTGAATTTTCACCAGAGACAAGGTCAAATGAACGCCTAAAAGTCCGTTCTTCATTTAAAGACGCTATAATAGTTTTCGCTACATCCTCACGCGGTATCGATCCTCGCTCTAAATTCTCAGCAGCTGATATTTTCCCTGTACCTGGTTCGTTTATGAGTCCTCCTGGACGAATCACCGTGTAGTTTAAAGAACTATGTTCAAGAATTTTGTCTGCATGATGCTTAGCCACAAAGTATGGCTTAATTTGTTCGCTCCAGTTCTCTCTTCTGTGAGCCTGGATAGCGCTAACGATAATAAACCTATCTATCCCAATTTCACTAGCTGCTTCTATCGTTTTAGCAGCTCCGTCTAGATCAATTAAGAGTGTTTTATCCAAGCCAGTTTTGCCACCTGATCCGGCTGTAAAAACAATCGCATCACAACCTTTGGCCGCTTCTGCTATCTCTTTGACGCTACCTTCTAAATCTGCAACAGCAGTTTCTACTCCTAACGCTTCAAATGCCTCCATTTGCTCCTGCTTTCTTACCATAGCCCTGACTGTATGTTCATTACTTTCTTTTAAAAAACGGATTAGATGTTGTCCAATTTGTCCATTTGCGCCTACAACGAATACTTTCATAATTAAATCAAGCTCCCTACATTTTTATTTGGTCTTCTTGAAATTATTTCATATCTAAACTTGTAGTTCAAATAATCCATTCCCTTTCATGTGTTATGTTAATCAGATCTCAGCTTTCTTATTTTGCATAGACAATTAAAGCTTGATATCATTTGAATACTATAGTATTATTAGTATTCGTGGAAGATTAATTCGATATATCCCACGGGGAATTTACAAAGCATGTAGTACGAATTTTTTATACTATATATTAACATCAAATGGGGTTGGTTGCGTAACTGGTGTTTGCCGAGGTCTTCAAAACCTTAGGGTGGCGCGTGCCGTCATTGGTGGGTTCGATTCCCACACAGTCCCGCCATATAAGGCTTTTAGGGGAGTTTACTCTCGTTACGATTTGTATGATTTCCCTTCATTTTAAGAGAGAGGTGCCGAAACGGTGCCATTTCTATTTTTTTTGGCTTTTTTTCGCTTTACTGAAACGCATCATCGAAAACCGCTGCCGCACCATCTTGAAGCGAAGGTAAAACATGGCTATACGTATCAAGGGTAATACTTATTTTGCTATGTCCGAGCCTCTCACTGACAATTTTAGGATGTACGTTAGCTTGAAGAAGAATCGTCGCATGGGTATGCCTTAAATCATGAAATCGACAATCGGGTAAATCAGCTGTTTTGATTGCTTTTTTATAAGCTCGTGTTAAATCTCGAACATCCAAATAATTTCCCTTGGTGTTGTGAAAAACGAGATCGTGAGGATTAAACGAACTACCCAAAATGGTTTTCCTATCATCACTCTTTCGTTTATGATTTTCTAGAAATTCTAGTAAGCGTTTCCCTATCATAACCGCTCTTTCTTTCCCGCTTTTTGTACTATGTTTAATGACAACCCCTTCCCCTTTGACGTCACAAGCAGTCTTTCTAATATAGATTTTTTTATTAGAGAAATCTACGTCACTCCAACATAACGCCCTAAGTTCCCCTAATCTTCCTCCTGTATAGGCGGCAGTGAAAATGATGGGGAAATAGATTTCGCTCGTTTTGGCGCTTTCAAATAGCAGATGCAACCCTTCAATCGTATAGGTCGTTATTTTGGTTTTTTCAGATCTTGGGGGTTTGGCTTTTTTTGCCGGATTTTTCTCTATATACTCCCAATCGACCGCATCACTTAACGCTTTACTTAATAACCGATGGTGATGCTTAACTGTTTGAGCAGATAAGGCTCCATCCACTTTACTTTTCCTCTCGCTACCATTTTTTCCCCTTAATTTTCCTCCGTAATATTTTTGGATGTCCCTAACATGTAGGTCAGACAACTTTATGTTTCCTAATCCTGGTTTTAAATGAACCCGAATAATTCTCTCATACCCTTTATAGGTATTTGGAGAAGTGTTGGAATGAGCGTAAGATTCCAGCCAATAATCTAGATACTCGCCCAACGTAAGTGGTTCGATTTCGTTCACATCATCTACATCATCTTTTTGCTGATTAGCTATAGCCATGGCCATAGCTTTTTTGGCTTCAGTCTTAGTTTTAAAACCCTTTTTTATTTTTCGCTTCCTTTTTCCATCACTGTCAAGACCATTTTCTACAATATATGTCCACTTCTTTGTCTTTTTCTCTTGTTTCACATGTCCAGCCACTCGCTGTAACCTCCTTTGAAAACGGCTGGGCACCTAACTTTTGCACCATTTCTATTATTTGTATAATGCATAATAATATTATGAAATGGAGATTTTTGTTAGTTTTCAGTCGTTTATTTCAACCTATTCATCGTTGCCTTCAAACCAATTTTGAAATGATTTTTTGGGAATTAAAATTCTGCTTCCAACAAATGCTACGTGGAATTTTTTAGAATGAACTAATTCATACGCTTGCCCTCTTCCAATTTTTAAAAAGTTTGCGACATCTTTTACAGTTAAAACATCAGGATAATCAGATAATCTTTGCAATTTATATTCCTCCGAAGACATTTACTCTTAATCAACTTTTTCTTGTTTTCTGTAAAATACTGCTTTCTTGGTGACCCACATTAATGAATAATTAATAGAACGTGGGTTATTTCTTTTTATTTTCATCTAATTCTTTTGTCCATTGTTCAATTAATTTTAATGCTCGCTTTCTACCATCTTCATTCATTTTTTCTTTGTTTTTTTCCATAAAAAAACCTCCAATACAAAAGATTTGTATTAAGAGGTTTTCTTCCTTTTCTTTTTAATTTTCTCCAATCCCGAAAAAGGGATAACTTTTTGATTACTAACTCAGTTCTTTTATAAACAGAACATCCTTTTATACTGCTTTCACATTGAAGGCATAGGCTTCAAGAAGTTTATTAATGATCTCTTACAACCGCTATTTAAAAGTCCGCTATCCCCGATACGGGATAACTTTTTGACTTCTAAACCGATCTTTTAAATAGTCAACGTAATTTTCTAATGCTTTCACATTGAATTCATAGGCCCCAAGAAAAATTAGTTTTTTATGATCTCTTAGGAATGCGTCACAAATGTAGATGTGACTATTGTCTTTTCCAAGAAATGTTTTTGTTAACTCTTCTATAGTACCAAGTTTAATATTATGTGAGCGAATAAAAAACTCCAATGAATAAAAACGTTGGCGACGGTCTATTCGTAAGAACAATTGTTCAGGTTCATCTTCAAAAATCTTCCCCTTTAAAAAATGATTTTGAACTATTTTCGCTCCAATTTGTCTGGAATTTGGTTTCTCCTTAGCTACCTTAAATGCATCAGCAATTGAAATGCTAGCAGAATTCTTTAACTCATACTCATCAAAAGAAACGTTTTGGAACTCCCGTTGACGGTTCATATATTCAATAGGAATATCCAGAAAAGGTGCTAATTCAAAATAGCGAAGGGTTGGCTTCAATTGGTTCTTTGGATTGTATTGAAAAAATTTATTAATAGATCCGCCAAATCCCATATCCTTAAGATCATCAAAAGTTAATTGATTTAAAGCCATTGCCGCCTGTAATCGAAGCGGGACGGGTAATTTGATTAAGAAACGATTTAAATACACCATATTATTGGCTAGAAAAGGAACTTCTTTCCAATATTCTTTTGAACTATACTTATGTTCTTTTATAAATTCATCTAGAGATATTTCGTCTTCAATGAATTTTATATCTATTTCCAATAGATCTTTTTGTGTTTGGTTAGGGCTAACTGGATAACTCATAATGTATCACCTAGTAAAACCTTACCTCACAGCTAATATAAAATTAATGGAATCCCCAAAAAGGGACAAAACTTTGATTAGATAGTACGTTTATGTCTTCATATGTTTTATTTGTCCCAATTACGGGATAGGCGTTTATAAAAATCACGGTGAACAAATAATTTATAGTGTCGACAGAAATCAGCCCCCTTTCATGATTATCACTTCAGTTAACTGAAGTGTATTGCTATCTTTCCGATGAAAGATTCGATTCCGTGGATATATTTGGAAATGATATTGGACATACTCTTAATAGCATCAAAAAAGCCCAATCGATGGTTTTTGCACAGACTTATGCTGTGTTAATAACCACCCAATGGGCTTCGCGATTGATTGCTAAATAAAACAAAATATTTATAGCTAAATTATATTACACGAACAATTCATTGTAAACAGTTTTTTAAATCAAAAAAATTTAGGAGGATCAAAAAAATGACAATCAATAGTGCTGCAATGAACTTACCTTCCCATACCGATAAAGGGAAATTAACAAATGAAAGTCTGTTTCAAAATAGAAAAGAGAAAGTAAAAATCTTCTCACCAATTGTCGAAGAATTTGCTAATTATTTGACAAAAATAGGTTACTCTGAGGGGCAAAGTCTAAAAGTGAAAAAATACAGTGTCACACGATTCATAAAGCATATTTTTGAAAATGAGTTTAGTTGCTTTTCTAAAACACCACTAGAAAAATTTCACATTACTGAGTATGAAGAAATGCTAACTGTCAAAGTAAATAAAAATTTAATACGAAAGCATCATCAATATAAAGAGCTACATAATGTCTCTCTTTTAAGTAAGTTCCTATATCAATCAAATTTATTAAATTTCACCTATAAGGTACCGAAAAAATTAAAATCACCATCTGGGCGGTCAAATAAATATAATCAAAAAGAATTAATTACTAAACTTTGTAAATCTATATTATCAAGAAATACAGAAATAAAATTTCGTAATGTAGCGATACTTTTAATATTGGTCGATATTGGGTGTCGACCGATAGAGTTAAGCAATGTAAAGTTGTCAGATATAAATCTTCCAGAAAGACAGATCATCTTATATTGTAAAAAATCTGGACAAAGAACTCTTAAGCTCCAGCCGTTGGTAGTTACAGCGATTAAAAAATATTTAGAAACAAGGGGGCGGTATAAGCCAAACAATGATTATCTCTTTCTGAAAACAAATGGAAATGCTTTGCCAAGTTTAACTATATCTTCATTGATCTATGCTGAAAATATGAGGGCGTTTAGTCAATCTTTAATTTCGCCAAATTCACTTCGTCATACGTATGCCACCAATGCACTTGAAAATAAAATCGATTTAATTGATGTAGCAAAAGCTATGGGTCATGAGCACTGGGCATCTACTATGATTTATCTTGAGCGGTCAAAAAAACGATTAAAAGACAACACACTCAAGCATAATCCTTTTCAGGATAAATGGGGTGAAATAATTGGCCATTAATCGTCAGAGCAGCCTAGATATAGATGAAGTTTGTTTAGAATTTGGAATTAACAAAAGTGATTTACTAGCGCTAGTTGAGAATGGTGGCTTGGCGGGGATTGAAAAAAAAGACAAAAAGACTTCTTCCACGTTTGTTTTTCAAAGTTTCTTAACTGCACTAGAAGCTAGCCAGATATCAAATATTCGGTCAGATAGAACTACTCAAAATTATACGAGCTTAATAAAGCGCTTTCTGAGCTATTTAGAAGATAAATCTATATTTTTTGAAGAATTAAATGAGAAAATAATTTTGGAATTCCTTTTAAAAAAAGGTGAAGAACTAAATACTCTTTCAATAGGGACAATAAATACGTATTTTGCGATCGTTAGAAAAGTGGCCTCTTATGCTTACGAAAACGATATAGTTAGCAAAAATATAAATTATCGATTTAAAAAATGTTCCTATTACACTTTGCCAAAGTACTTTAGTCATCAACAGCTAGGAAATATATTCCTTTTAGTTTTCCAGAGGAATTACTGCTACCTATGGAAAGCCATTTTTACTACTTTACTATATACTGGTCTACGTGTCAGTGAAGTAGCAAATTTAACAGTTAAAGATTTTGATATGGAAGATGGTTTTATTAAAACAATAGGTAAGGGGCAAAAGCCGCGACAAATACCTATCTATCCTGAGGTAAAAGAGGCAGTCCAAGAATATTTCAATATCTACAATGTAACATGGAGCAAAAATAATGAAGAATTCCTATTTTGTAAAGACTTTGGTTCAAATAGAAAAAGAAATGTTAAATCTTACAGCATTCAGTATACATTAAAAGAAATCACTAAAAAATTGAAATTCCCATCCAATTTAACAGTTCATTCTTTTCGCCATACTTTTGCTGTAAATTGTTTGAAACAAGGAATGAAAATTGAATATCTTGGCCAACTCTTAGGCCATAGCGATCCAACTACAACAGCAATTTACACAAAATTGTTGCCTCATGATTTACAATTAGAAGTACAGGATAAGTTTCCTATTCCACTTGAAAAGATTATTCAGGAAGTATTAGGGAGTTAGAATGAAAACACTATTAGAAGAAATAAACTCATTTTTAGACTATTCTTTTTTCTCGATAAAAACACGTAAGGCATATAAGTTACGACTTGATGAATTTTCATTTGAATTGGCAGAGATGACTAACACAAATATTACTGAGGTTCATTTATCAAAAATATACTTGTATGTGGATAATAAGGGAGAATTCATTCGATATAAACCATTAGATATTGAGTTAGTTGAATCCTATTTTGTGAAAAATATGAAATATAAATCTAGGTCTTGGTTACGTTATTCTAGACAAGCATTAAGTAGCTTTTTCATTTATCTATTTCGAAAATACGATTTTATAAACATTGTCGATCAAATGTGTTTCAAAGCTACTGACTTTAGAGACAAAAGTAGGCCTGTAAAAATTCTTACTCGTCATCAGTTGTTAAGATTTTTTCATTGTATGGTAAGTAACAGCGATATTGTGGTTGAAGATATTCTGTTGTTTATAATTTTAATCACTACCGGAGGCAGAATATCAGAAGTTTTAGATTTGAAATTTGAGAATATCAACTGGGACGAAAAAACCGCTCTATTATCGAAAACAAAAAATAACAGAAATCGAATGTTAATTTTTCGAGATGAACTACCCAACGCAATTCGTTTCTATTGTAAAAAAAAACATATACAGGAGAATGATTACCTATTTTCTATCTCTTATAACGATGTCCGAAATAGACTAAGTTATTATTTGAAAATGGCAAATTTACCACATGTAAGGATACATTCTTTAAGGCATACATTTGCAACATTAATGTATGAATCAAATGGAGATATTTCTGTAATAAAACAATTACTAGACCATAGTGGTTTATCTACTACTAAAAGTTATATTCATCCTAATTATGTTATAAATGGACAAATGAAAATAAAGGAAAATGAGGATGTTTATAAAAACTTAGAATTTATGTTCGATTAAAATAAATTTTTACACAGTAAGGTTTGCTGAGTGCAGCCATCCAAAAAATCAAATGAAAAATGGTTGAATATTCGATTAAACCATGGCTTTACATGGAGATGCGGGAATGTTAGCAACGTTCGGCAAGCCAGCCTGTATTATTTTTGACTGTCCTCAAGACATAGTTGCCGTGCTCGCAAAGGCTCAAACCAAACCCCTATGAATAAGCATTGTATAAAATTTAAGCACTAAATTACGCTTTTGACGTGCCGCCTCTATTTCTAGTCCGTAGTGGCCCAAAAGATGGCAAAGCTAGTTCTATTCCATTGCTGTATTCTTCTGCAATAAAAATTACTCAATTTTTGTAAGTGGTTTTTAATTTAAAATTCAAACTGGTAATTATGTCATGGCTCTTTTATTATGATCGCTACCCTGTCAAAAAAGAGAGGGCAAAACAACTGTGTTAAATAAAATCAATCGTGTTCAACGAAGTCTTATGTATCAATGGTTTAATGTCACTGTAAGAAAACTAAGTTAAATAAGTTTAACCAGAAAAAATAAGTCTGTGCACAAATTTGTGCACAAGGTGAGTGTGTGGTCAATAAGTTCTAAAATAAAATCGCCCTTCAAAATTAATCTGAAGGACGATTTTATTTACGCTTTATACTTCAACACACCTCATATATGTGGAATAATGGTCCCAGATTGTCCTGGTAGTGTTTACGTTATTTTTGCCTGTTTTTAATTCCTTTTATTGCTTTTTAAAACAACATTCCTATTTATAATACCCATACAAAACCTTACAGACCTTGAACATGCTTCAAAGATCTGTTTCCGGATTTCATATCGATACCGGTGGTCGGGGTCGATATAGCGTAGAAACCATTGATTTTATTAGGGTCTGCGCTTTTTATGTGTAAAATTTGTGTAAAAAAATTTAGATGTGTAAATCTAATGATTTTTGCCATTTAATTTTTTTTCCACAGTCCACATGTGTATGTGTAGACTGTGGGTCACTACATAATAGACCACTAAATTTAGTGGATTAGCAAACTTATAGTGAATTATAAGCTCGCCATACTCTTTTATTTCAATTCGCTCTATTAACCCAAAGTTGTCTCCTCTAATTATTTTATTTTGACTTGAACTCTCATCATTAGTTTTCCTTGTATTATAGGTGTATTTATAGTCAAGTACTTTAAAGGGAACATCAAGATGATGATTTATCACCTTATCTTTTCCCCTCCATTCAAGTGTTGGCATTTAACCTACTCCTTAATTTGTCTTCTATTGATTACAGCCACAAGAATGTACCATCTCTGCCATGTTTTTTACCACCAGTTGCCACGAAATTTACCACTTGCTGTGAACGCGTTTACCAATAGAAAAACGTCATGGATTTTGAAGTGAAAAAACCTAATCCTCCTTATTTTACTGAGGAATTAGGCTTATGGTCTTCCGCAATCGCGCGATTGTGGAAGACCATTTTCTATTGAATAGTATATTTGAACTGTGCAGTATACTTTTGTTTCTCTCCTAATCATTAATTGATATAATTTACTTTATAATTAGTTGAGGAGGTTCCATTTTTATGAAACCACGAATTACAGTAATCACTTTAGGTGTAGATAATTTAGAAAAATCTTTGCATTTCTATCGTGATGGTCTTGGTCTACCCACAGAAGGCATAGTTGGTGAAGAATTTGAACATGGTGCAGTTGCCTTTTTTGACTTACAAACAGGACTAAAACTTGCCATTTGGAATCGCAAAGACATCGCAAATGAGTCAAAAGTTACTTTAACTGCATCAAGCCCTACCGAATTTACATTAGGTCACAATGTTAATAGTAAAGCCGAAGTCGATAAAGTAATGGAACAGGCAAAACAGGCAGGAGCAACTATAACTGATCCCGCTCATGACACTTTTTGGGGTGGATACTCTGGTCACTTCCAAGACCCAGATGGTCACTTATGGGAAGTAGTTTGGAATCCATATTGGGATACAATTGAATCACTTATTTTTAATTATTACAGCTAGTAATCGCCGGCTTTTTTTACTGCACATCATTTAGTCTACTACGTAATACAACAATTAGTCTGGACCGTTTGCAGAAGGTTGATCTTATTGAAATACAAAAATATTTATAACATTTTTGTATTTCAATACTAGGTTTTATATCTAATATGACCAGAAGAATTGCAGTGGTAAACAGTCTGTCATTCTTTGGTACACTCCTTGTCATTTGGTGGTAAATGCTATGTCAGAGGTGGTACATTTCAGTGGCCGTAATCAGCTATTTATCAAAAAATAATAAAAGTAATAACCCTTTTCATTTATGTGCACATAACAATGCTCGAAGATTGATCCCTAAGAACAAGAAAAAGATATTCCATGATTGGGATAGATGTTGGGATTGAAAAAAGATAGCTCATTCCTTAGATTTGAGTTATCATATATTAATTATTAATCAAAATTCCCTCACTCTTATATAATAACTGTCTGTTCTCAGGTGTATTAAATATGTCTGATATGATATTCACCTCCTTGATTGCAAAAGAAAAAACACTCATAATGAATGAGTGTTTTAGTTAATTAAATATTAAAGAACAAAATCGGTTAGATAGTTACTTATACAAATTTTATTTTGAGAGTTTGAATCAAACGTTCTTTTCTCTACAACCAATTTATCTTCACCTCTGTGGTCACTAGGAATTACTAGATGAAAAGGGTCAATAGTAATTATATTGACATTAATATGCTTGCTCTCGCTATCAAGATCAACCACACAATAAATTCTTACTTCAATTTTCTGAGCCGAAAGAGTTTCTATATTTGCCTTAAAAACGTATTCCTCTTCTTCCTCTTGAAGTTCATAATATATACTAAGACACTGTTTTATTTTAGATCTATTTAATCTTACTTGATCAATTTTTCCTCTTTCTATAATACTAGGATCTTGGTGGAATTGGTAAAGTATATCTGTAATATCTCTAGGAGTTCTATTACTTAAATAGTTAGTAAACAATAAATCTTTATTAATTCGAGATTTTTTCACATTATTATTATAAAAATTAAATTCAGTTTTATACTCGTCAGTAATATCTTCCTTAAAGCTATTACCTTTAAATTCATTCGATAATACTGCTCTAAAAGAGGTTCTTCTAGGAACTTTTTCGAATGATTTCAGGAAATTAGTTTCCATATTTTTCTTTATATTCCTTTATAATAATTGAATGGTCAATTAGAGCTTCCTCTGTGTCATACGCAATTTTCCAGGCATCATCATTATGACTTCTTTCGACTAATGAAAAATCACTTACTGAATCAATTTGTTCAAACAAATCATCAATAAATTTTTTTATTTCAGGAAGATTTTCTACTTCTTTAACAGCTTCATCTATTAATCCTTTATCTTCATAGATGTGTTCATATTTATCTGCAACGTATACTTCCCTTATTACAGGCCCAAACTTCCATGCCTCAAATTGAGCATCAAAAAGAAATTGTGGTGATTCATTAAGACCTTCTATAATTCCTTCTTTACCTTCTTGATTACTAGTATCGTATAGTGCACTATGATAAGCAAATAAGAAGTACAAGCTTTTTTGTAATTTTAAAGGCGAAATATCTTCCTTCTTAGAAAATAAGTAAGCTGCTACAGTATGAACAGAATTAAAAATATAATTACTTTCTGTCATTTCAATCACTTCCTTTTATACATAACTAATTATATTATACATTAAAATGTAATAACACACATGATTATTTACAATATTCCCTAACAATTAACTTCTAATCCGCAAAAGACCTGAAAATTTTATATGAAAAAATTGTATAGCTTGCTACAGGGATCTCACAAACTTTCAATCTAGAATGCCCCTACGCATGGACAAAAAGAAAAAGACCATCACATACGCTGTGACCGCCTTAGGCTTGCTTTCTTTTAGCTCTGATCAATATACTCTTACTTATTCCTGTCATTGACTCAACTTCTTTGTATGAATGATCGCTGAGTAGTCCTATTGAATAGTATCGTTGTACTACGCAGCAAATGATCTGTTTTTTTTATGTAACTTATTTAATAAATGCGCCATTTATGGAATAAGTTTATGTTTAAGTTGATTGTGTTTTAAAATTTAGGTGCCTCCCCATTTGGTGAATTATACTTTGTGATTGTATCAATACCTTTTACATTTTTACTAATATACTAGTTCGGTTATAGTTATTTAAACAGGTAACAGAACAATTATTACTAAGTAAACTAAAAAGTACTGCCTCAATATTAATTGAGACAGCAATTTAAGAATCTATTCATCATTCTGCTGGTTTTAGTGGTCCATAAAAATAAGAAGCCGTCGTACCATATAAAAAGCGCATCAATAATTTCTGCCAAGAAGCAAAGGGTTTCCCCCTAACAACCTGTTAGGGCAAGTTATCTTATTCTGAAGGAAATTGTTTGATTGTGTTTTTTTACATTGTCTACTTTAAAGTGTGTATATCATTTTAATTTTAGATGGATACTTTTTGTTATTGAGCAATTAGGCTGCTCATTTATTGAAGACTGGTATGTCAACACTCCCTGTTTTTAGTATTTCATATAGACCATTATAACTTTCTATTTCTCTACTAGTCTCTTGCATAGTAATCTCTCCTTTTAAAATATCTTGGAGATAATTATCTCATTAAAGAAAAAAGCGCACTCTTTACTCTGTAATATTAAAGACAAGCGATTGTATATTATTATTATAAGAGTAGTGAATTGTCTTTAATGTCACACATTATATTAAATTTAGTACATCACTTAAAGAAATAGTGGTGTACTTTTTTGTTGTTTAATTTATAAATGCGTGGTCAAACTCCACCGTCTTTAGACGGTATACGCTTTTAGCCTTGCTTTTTTGTGACCATACTTGAGGTGAGGTGAAAAGTATGGACGGGTACAAGAAAAGCAGCCATGCAGTTTATGATATAAAATATCATATTATTTGGGTCACTAAATATAGGTATAAGGTATTACAGGGATCAATTGCAGTCAGGGTTAGGGAGTTAATTAGACAAGGATGTGAAGCAAGAGGGATCACAATCATGCAAGGAAGTGTAGGGAAAGACCATATTCATTTATTCCTATCATGCCCCCCAAGTCTAGCTCCAAGTAAAATATTACAGTACTTAAAAGGACGATCATCAAGGTTATTGCAAGATGAATTCGCAGAACTCAAGAAAAAGTACTGGGGACAGCATTTATGGGCGAGAGGGTATTTTTGTGCCACAGTAGGAACAGTGACAGAAGAAATGATAAGAAATTATATAGCTAACCAATTCAATGAAGAAAAGAACGAAATATTCAAGATTGACGAATGAGTTTAGTCTAATTATAGTATGCTTCAGCTTAAATCTTTTAGAAGAACTTAAGTCTTGAAGAACGACTTTAGTCGTAGACATTTATGTCAAAATCCACGAAGATGTAGCAGAAGGACTTTGGTTCTTGGAACTTTTCGAAAAAGGCGTTATTGGGAAATGGTGGTCAAATGCCACTGATGAAGAATTGAAACAAAAACGTGAGTTTTTATATTCGTGGGGTTATGGTGAAGAAAATTCAACTAAAAATTCTGATCCTTTTGGTCGTACACATAAAGCAATTATCACACCAAGCACTTTTGTTTCACTTCATCAAAAAAAAGCAAAAGGGATTTTGTTCGATGTAGAACATTTATATGTAGGAACAACCTTCGGTTTGTTAGCATTAGATATTTTCACGACAACAGGTGCAAGGTTGAATGAATTACTTCAACTTAGTAACACAAAAGAATATATTACAACTGTAAAAGTAGAGAATAAACTACGATTTTCTTTTTATGCCGTTCCAAAAGGTCGAGATAAAGTAGAACCTTTTTATATCAGTGAACAAACGATGAAGTTAATTCAAATGGCAGGAAAACTACTTAAAGTTCATTATAATTCTGAAAAAATACCAAGCGTTAAATATCGTTATACTCGAAAACACTTATTTCCTAATCCGAAACCATACTTTTTTCAATACCACAATAAAGCACTTCATGAAAAAACGATTCCTGTCTGCCTTCGATTCCTACTTCATGGATTACGATTTGAAACACAAGAAGGTACTCCTGTTACGGTGAAAACACATCTACTACGTCATGCCTTCGCTACCGAAGCGGTTCAGCGACAAAAGTTGCCAATAGATATTGTTGCAAAGATTCTACACCAACGAGATATAGTTGTAACAGGATATTATTCCGAACCTACACCAAGCCAAGTGGCTCAATCGGTAAGTGATTTACACGATGTTATTTCTGACTATGTAGACTTAGATCGATCGTTACACTATGATCCCTATAATTTTTGGTCTGTTTAAACAACTCTTCGATTAATTAATATGTCTATTATAGTTGGTGTTGCCAAGTGGCAGTTGTTAAATTTTACTGACTCTATTTGTGTCCGCTGTCCTGCTGTTTTATCAAGCATTAAAGTTATAACTTGAAAAAGATATTTTTTAACTATATCTTCGTTTTCTTCTTCCAACGGCACATTATGTACCTAAATTACAATTAACGAAAGAAGAGAAGAAACAACCACCTGGTTCATTCGTGATAAGAGATTTTCAGTGCTATCTGCTTGTTCGGAAAACAGATACTTCCATGACTGCCACCCTTAATCTTAGTTGTTTATTGGAGTTCAGTCTCAAAGTGCATGAAAAGCGTTCCACCGATGCCTGATACGTGAGCTGCCTTAGTTGCAACAACCTTTTTTTTGTTGAACAAGTAAACATAGACCTCATCGAAATATGCTTGGTTCTTCCCCGATGAATTTGTCTGAAACACAAGCAAAGCATTCTCGATACTGCACATTTTCGTTGTGATATCTACCAATTCGTTTATCCTGTCCTTGTTGGGAGCACTCATAATACCAATGACGTTGATAGGAACATGTTCACGTCTAAGGTTATCTCATCTTTATTAAACCAATACAAGTATCTTCTGTGAATGAATGGTAACCTAACATAGAGCCTAGCCTTGAAAAATACTCAATCTCGGTCATTGTGAAGGAGTGTTTACCATGTTGGACTGTAAGGTTAAAAGTATGATAGTTTCTGACGTAGCCATCGAATAGGTTCATTAGGTTTAATTGCATCTTTGTTATTTCTCCTCAAATAATGTTATATTTTATTTCGCGTTTAGCGATTATGTCATTATTGACTTCTCTAATCTTCTTTTTTATCCATTCTACTCACTATATATAGAAATCTTCCTACTGATTGACTTAGGATCCACCAAACTCTCAAATAAACAACTTGAACGTCATTACTTTATAAACACGACATATACCTTGTCTATGGACAATTGAGTTTGGTCTTTATATACCTCAACTTTACCCCGATACTCAGAAGGGATGTTCTTGATTAAATGTTCGGTAGCTTTCAAAGTGTGTTCGCCAAAATCATAAACCACTAGAAACTTATATGCTTCTCTAGGGTCAATTGACTTTACTTTTGATTTACCTTCTAGCAAACCCTGAATATCTTTAATAATGCCGTTTTTCTGTGCAGAACCAAACTTGAATCCATTATTGATTGGCTTGTTACACTTGATTTCAGCTAAAATAATAATCTCACCTGTTACCATGATATCGTAGCCATTACCACTCGGCTTTGCTCCCAATACTTTTTCCAAGTAGACATGATAGTTATCCTTAACATAAGGAAAGTGCTCACTTAACCAGTCCATAAAACGGATTGTCGTCTTGTATGTAATAATATTGTTAATATCGCTCAATGTGGTTTTTATATCCAAAAAATCTTCAACTGAAAGTTCAGAATAGTAATCTTTATTTTCACCAGTAACTTTGGTTGAGATGAATTGATTGAACCTTTCTTTCAGTTCATCTTCCCTATTATATTTTTGATTCATTTTGGCCTCCTACCCCATAAACATGCCTTAAACATAGATTAGCTCTCATTTATTAAAGGTCAATTAAAGATTTATTTCACCATAGTCACTAAATCGCCTATTTAATTCTTCCATTAGGAAGTTAGTAGCTTCTTGAGTGATACGAATGTGTGACCTTCTAAAGTGCATGCTTTGTAAAGTTTTTTGAGTGACGCTTTTTCTCTTTCTTAATGATGGGAAAGTAGCTTTGCCAACACTATTGTACAAATCTACTAACCTAATACCGTTCTTAATTGGTGCCTTGATTACTTTACCACTTGTAAACTCTACAAAGAATGGGAAACGGTGCTTAAATGCTGCTTCTTTAATATCAGTATCAGTTGCAATGTTGTCCTTGTTGTAACCACTTGTTTTTGCATACCCCACTATCATAGGAGTAGGTCGCTCCTGTTCATCGTAACTAACAATTGTTAAGAATAGTGTATCATCCATTAATATCCCACTTGGTCTACGAGGAAAGAAGGTTTCATTTAAATCTCGTTTACGTATCCCCTTCATTTCTGGATAATTTAAACTACTAGCAATTCTTGCTTCCCCTGTTCCTTCAAACTTTAGCCAATTCCTTTCAGTACTATCTGGTTCATCCGTATTTTCTAGAACTTGTTCAAATAAATCAGGTTGGACAATCTTTTTTAATACAGCACCCTTCTTTTTATCATTTGAATAAGTCACTGTTTTATTTTTCTGATTAGCTGCCAATTGAGGGACATGCTTTTTCTCTTCATCAATCCACTCTTGTGTAACAATACCTTCATCACCAGCTGCTTGAATTTGTTCCAATAGATCATAGAAATACTCATGTGCCTTTTCTGCTATTTCTGGTTCATCATCCATTAAGACACAAATCTCATGATTAGAAACAAATCCACCTTTAGTAAAATTAGCTGAGCCAATTATTGTAGAATGTGAATCAAATAAGTATAGCTTTGAATGTAAATCTACTAAAGCATAAATTTTTGCCTTTGCCTGTAATAGACTTTCTAATCCGTATATACTGCTGACACGTTCGATAAAATCTTCCCGATAAAACCTTGTAATGATATTACACTCTATTTTAGGGTTCTCTTTTAGCCAATCCGCTAAGAGAGTTGCTGTTTGTGTTCCAATAAAAGGTGAGATGATATTGAGTTCTCCATCTGTCGATTCTAAAAGTTCCTTAAAACGATTTAACAAATCATTTGAAACCAAACTCACAGGCATATTATTACCCCCAATATAAGTATTTTAGCTGACTTTCATAGAAACCAACTCTGGATGTACATGGAACTTCCGTTCATTACCTTGGACTTTTATATGATCCTCCCATACGAATAACTTCCAATGCTCGCCTTCAGCCGAATTTTTTAGCATATTGTCTGAAGTCATTAGCTTTCTTAGTTCTTTGAAGTCAACATAATAGATCTTGTTACCCTGTAAACGGACTGCTAGTATTGACATATCTGACTCATCTAATAAATCTACTTGCTTAGTGTTCAAATCAAACCATCCGTTACCGTTTACATGTAACTTAGAAGATGGAGTGCAAAGAACTAGGTTCTTTCCATTGCTTAAACCTTGATACAGGATTTGCTTTCTTTTAATATTTGATAATGTGCAGTTATACTTCTCGCTGACCGTTTTGACAACAATGTACTTATCAGGAATTGACATCACTATTACCCCCATATTTTGCTATTTCCTTTATACTACCATATGGAAGTGTAACCTGTACTTAGCAATTTCAATGGCTAACAACAAGTGTTTGATCGACGACGATTAAGGGTGGTTGCAATATTTACCCTAATAGAAAAGAACCGTTTGAGAGTTGCCTCACTAAACGGTTCTTTGAAAGTTTACTTACTCTCTTATAAGTTATTTTCCTACACGGTTGCTCGGTTGCTAATCTCAATGCTAGGAAAAGTAAAAAGAAAGCCAACTAAAAGTAATGTTAAGTTGGCTTAGATATATGAAATTTGTTGAATCGGGCTGGTGTAAGTCGAATCTAGTTTGTACTCTATATTGTTTGTCCTTTAATTGTATTCCTAACCTCATTTATAATGGATAGTGTCTGCTTTCCACTCCAAAAATCATAGTATCTCTATAATGAATTTTAAAAATACCCTCCCACTCCCAATAGATTGACATTACATACTTTATTTTTAGATCCTAAAGTTATATAGACCATTTAATTATCTACCTACATTTCTTAAGTCACGTTTTTTACATTAAAATGGTGTTCGGTTTTCTATTGGGAGAGGGTTCATTTTCAAACTACTTGTTACTTAAATGGCGAAGAACATGCTCATTGCTCGGATTCCCCTTAAATAGTCTTATCAATTTGTATAGCAGATCAGTGGGATCGCTCTCTTTTCTGCGGATGTTCCATATTATGTTTAAATGTTCTTGGCTAAATAGAAGCTCTTCTTTTCGAGTGCCAGACCGGAGAATGTCTATGGCAGGATAAATACGCCTTTCAGCTAATTTACGATCAAGATGTAATTCCATATTACCTGTTCCTTTGAACTCTTCAAAAATAACCTCATCCATTTTCGAACCTGTACCTATTAATGCAGTTGCTAAAATTGTTAAACTACCACCTTCTTCCGTGTTTCTCGCCGCACCAAAAAACTTCTTAGGACCGTAAAAAGCGCTCGGATCGAAACCACCACTCATAGTTCGACCGCTACTAGATGTGGTTACATTATAGGCTCTTGATAACCTCGTAATGCTGTCCATCAAAATTATTACGTCTTGCTTATTTTCAACTAGTCGCTTCGCTAATGCTAATACCAATTCGGTAACTTTAATATGATTTTGTGGGCGTTCATCAAAAGTGGAGCTGAATACTTTTGCGGTTGGAATAGAACGTTTTATGTCTATGACTTCCTCGGGGCGTTCATCAATTAGTAGAATTAGAAGTTCTGTTTGTGGATGATTATGAGTTATTCCGTTTGCTATACTTTTTAATAATGTGGTTTTACCTGCTTTCGGTGGCGCAACAATTAATCCACGTTGACCAAAACCTATTGGAGTGAATAAGTCTATGATGCGGTTTTCTATTTCAATGATGTTAGTTGTTTCAAGGGTTATCTTTCTGTTTGGATGAATTGGAGTTAATGCATTGAAGTTTGTTCTAATAACTGTGGTGTCTGGGGGTGAGCCGTTAATCTCAAGGATTTTCATCATACTGTAGGCTTGTTCGTTATCTTTTGGTGGTCTAGCTTGTCCTACTACTAGATCTCCTTCTCTTAAGTCGAACCTTTTGATCTGGGATGGGGAGATATAAGCATCGTTTTCGGTTATCGCATCAACACTTCTAAGAAAACCGAAACCCCTTTCCTTTGACAGCTCAAGTAAGCCACTTGTACTTATTAACTTTTCTGCAACACTAATCACAGTAATGCACCTCTCTTTAACTTATTTTGTTGTCTTAGTAATAGGGAAATGATGAAAGCATTTAATGAAGGGTATGTTCGTTGGGTAACTCAAGCGTATGCTTGTGGTTTATTTAAATAATACTACCTTTATTTTGAATTTTCAATCTTTTTATGCAAAATAAAAGATAAGGTCGTAAAGACCCTCTCGATTAGCTTTATTAGAGTTGCTTAATTGAAGCTAAAAAAGTGGTTTGTGTCTTAGGGATACGAGGGAAGGTCATGCTGTATGATTACAGCCACAAGAATGTACCATCTCTGCCATATTTTTCCCAGCAGTTGCCACGAAATTTACAACTTGCTGTCAATCGTTTACCAATAGAAAAACGTCAAAGATTTTGAAGTGAAAAAGCCTAATCCTCCTTATTTGTACTGAGGAATTAGGCTTATCGTCTTCAGCAATCGCGCCTTTATATGTAGTATGATTTTCCACCGTAATTAACGTAAGTAACGATACGAAAAATGCAAATTTATATCTTTGTAGAAGCATTATATATAGTAAGTAATTATAGTTATTAACGTTAACAAACATAGGACTTTACGTGGAGGGGTGGGTATGATAGGCTTGGCAACCTGATGAAACAACGGCTTCAGGCTTTCATGACCAATCATGCCCACAGAGGCTCCACGTCAAGTTCTTAACCGCTTATCTATGGTTACATGGAAACAATTAAAAGGTGCACCATATCAGTGTTTTGGAGCGGATACTATATATAAGCGCCTGATTGTTGAAGATAGCCAAAGTTTGTTATTATCTCAACTCATCTTGATAAGCTTTCAAATCAATACCATCAGAACTCATATGGGAATTCGGTACTTCTTCTTTTGAAAAATCAAAGCTATCAAAGGGAATTATTTGTTCAGTCCTTAGAATCGCTTTGCCATATGTTGTTTTTTCTATCTGAAATAGAGGTAATAATTTCATTCGTATAAGATAAACCTTGCACTTCATAATCTAGCTGTTTTTCTTCATCTAGAAACACAAACCAAATTTTATGGTATCCTGTTGTAATCACCTTTGCTTCGTGTAAAATATTATTCTCATCGCTAATAATGTTCATTTGAGTAATCTCAGGATTAATGATCTCTCCAAAAAGAATTGGAAATGGTGAGTTATTTTCAGTACCAAATTGAGGTAAATATTTACTGGTAAAATTCTCTGGAATACTTGTTGAATATCCCCCTCTATTAAACGTCCCTTCCCAACCAAACAATGTTTTTTTTATGAAAATTGCACCTAATTCAGATGCACTTACTTCTTCATCAGGCGACTTTATATTAGGGATATAAAAAACGACGACGCCATGTTCAACCACTTCTTTATGAAGGATTTCATTATAGCCTCCAAAATCGAGCAAGATTTGATGAATATCTTCATTCATTCCGCCTGTACGATCATGAACCATTTCACTAAAAAGAGGAAGTGATAAAATTAAAAGTATTAAAAATGCAGTTGTAACAGCAAAATAGTATTTCCACTTGGTAGACGAATTGCTTTGTGTTGTTCCATTACTGTCTATTTTTTTATTAATATTTAATAGTATTTCATTTTTTTCATTTTCAATCATATTAATCTTTTTGTCTATTGATTTAAAATGATGATCATATTCTTTCATCTCTTCAAATTGTTTCATGGTGATAGCTCTCCTTTTCCAACTGCTTTTTTAAAGCTTTCATTCCCCTAAATAAATTCACTTTTACTTTATTTTCTGACCACCCAAGAATGTGCGATGACTCACTTATTGAAAATTCTTTTAGTTTTCTTACTATAATGACATCTCGATAAGATCGTTTAATCTTACTTAATGCATCATATAATTCTCGCTCTATTTCAGTTAATACGATGAATTGTTCAGGGGTTTTATCCGGTGCTGGTATAGAAAAAATTGAATCTATTAAATATGAAATTGGTTTCTTCTTCCTAACAAAGTCAATAGTTACATTCCGTGCTATTTTAAACAACCAGCCTTTTGAGTTTTCTCCATTAAAAGTATTGAAGTTATTGTAGGCACGCAGGTAAGTATCTTGTAATATGTCCTTTGCTTGATTATGGTCACCGATCATAAAGAAAACATATTTATATATATCATTGCGCTCTTACTACTGTTTTACAGTAACTGGCAGTTCGTAATATAAGGTTAGCCAGCTAAGAAAATGTTTCTGGTTGACCTTATTTGTGATCGTATGATAGCTGTAGTCGGGGTAGAACGTCGCACCCGTGGGAATCGATCCAGTTAGCTAAACACTTTGCCCCCCTTTAACTCTATGTTTTATTAAACAGAAAGACCGACATAAAATGTCGGTCACTGGATATCTGAATTATTTCAAATTAAAAATATTATCCCTCATCATCATCATCATAAAATCCAAGATGACCTTTTTGGTTCACCTCAATATTATCGATTTCTAAATGACTTATTTCTTCCTTTTCATTGTATGAAAAGGAAAACTTCATCTCTAATTCAATTTCTTCCCCACCAACATGTATATAATCATCATCATGACGCGATTCTCTATATGCGTTATAAAGGTATACTTCTATTGCCGCCACAAGAGAAAGATAACCCGAAATCAATATTTCATCTCCAATAATTTCTACTTCAAAGTCTGTTACTGTATGAATATCCATAGACGATAAGTCAGCATATCCACTTTCATATGCATCATCTATAAAGCTCTCGATATCTTTATTTGAGAGATAATTTCCTAAGAAGCCAAAGATGCTATCAAAAGCATCTAATTGATTTAATAAAGTCACAATATAGTCTGAATTGATATTCTCTGATTCTACCCATTCAACAAGACCTGCTGTACGAATAAGTGGTTGCAAATCTTCTTCCTTCTCAAATAATTCTTTGGCTGAAACATAATGTTTAAATCTTTTAGTATCATTAAGGAGTTCAGGGTGAATTTTGCCCTTTTCCTCACAAAAATCATTTACATTTCCAGTTAGGAAAAAACAATTTTCTAATAAATCATTTTCTGCAAGTTTTGAATATGAGAGCCAAGTAATTGCGTCTCTAAACTCTTGTTTCTTTGGGCCAAAAGGTTTTATCCGCTTTATTGATCTTTCGACCAATACTGGTAGAAGGTCATTATCAAATTCAACAATTTGTATAACTTTTCTATCTATTAAGTCATTGTAAAAACCATCAAATCTTGACATAAAATCATCTTTAGTGTTTTGAATGGTTGAAGTGGTTAATTCAGTTGGGTAGTAATTATTTAGATCACTTAAAGACGACTCCAAATTCCTTATTCTTAAATTTACATTCTCTTCGAATTTATTTCTTGTTTCATCAAAGACTACATTTGACATATAAATAGTTACATTATCTGTATTTTCTGCTAATTTTAAGAGATTACGGTTAAAGTTATTTTTAAAAAGAGGATCAGTATAGGTTAAAGTGGTATCCAAAAAGATGTTAAAATCATCCGACATTTAAGCAACTCCCTGATATATATGTTTAATTAAGGTAATTCTATAATTGTAACTAATATTCCTTCATTTATAATCAATTAGTAATGAGACGCTTTTCTTCACCAGAGTCCAACGCCCCTACGAATTTAGACTTTAGTTTTAAATATATAATCTCTGGTTCCCCTTCATCTTAGTTTCACTTAAATGTTTTTTACATGCAAAAAGCCGCTTTTTATTAAAGAAAAGCTCCCGATTGTGGAATTTAAGCATAACGCAGAAAATGCTTATACTTTGGCAATCTGAAATTTGTCGTTAATCATTAATCTCACTTTCATCAACAATTCCTGAGTATATAATATGGTGGTACGTGTTCCCATCATGCTCGTATGCTGTGTAAGGAACAATATGATTGTATTTATTCGTATATTTCTCAACAGGTTGAAATTGTGCAATGGCATCTGATTCACTATACTCATTTACTGGAAAAAAAAGATAATCGTACATATGTTTATGATACTCTAAAAGTGGCCCATTAATAGAATAATATCAATTGAAAAACGGTCCAGTACTTTAACACTAATCTCTTACTGTTATGATGGCAGTAAAGGGGTGGGATGGAGTGATTGAGATAATGGACAAACATGCAATAATAAAACTAAAGCAGCAAGGTGTATCCAATAGAAAAGCTGCCAAGCTTTTAAACATCAATCGGAAAACAGTCGCAATCTATTGGAATGAGTACCAGAAGAACAATACTCTGTTGAATGCCTTAGACGTTAATAAAAAAGAAGTACAAGAAGTACAAGAAAAAATATGCGAGGCACCAAAGTATAATGCTCAAAATAGAAAGCCAAGAAAGTACACAGCAGAAATCGATACCAGATTAGACGAAATCCTAGAGAGTGAATCTGAAAAGTGTAAAGAGTTAGGTCGACATAAACAACAGCTGACTAATTTGCAAATTCACCAAATGCTAGTCAATGAAAAGTTTGATATTGGATATACAACTATTACAAATAAAATCAGAGAAAAAAGAAACAAACCTAAGGAATGCTTTATTAAACAATCATATGATTTAGGGCAAAGACTTGAATATGATTTTGGCGAAGTGAAGTTAGAAATAAACGGGGAGATCAATACCTATCATCTAGCTGTACTATCTTCACCAGCTGCTGATTTCAGATGGGCGTATTTATATAAGAATCAAAAGCAAGACGTCTTTATGGATTCTCATGTGCGTTTCTTCGATATGTTAGGTGGCGTTTATTCAGAGATTGTGTACGACAATATGAGAAATGTAGTATCAAAATTCATAGGTAAAACTGAAAAAGTCCTCAATGAGAATTTGCTAAAATTGTCACTCTACTACGGATTCGATATCAACGTCACTAATTGTTTCAGTGGAAACGAGAAGGGTAATGAAAAGTATATGATAATGTAAAGTAAGGCTGTTAGATAACTATAAACAAAGTGATTCTAGTTGTTTTACTTTACATTTTCAATGGCTATATTTAATATAGGCGAGGTCGCCTACGTTAAATATAGGAGGTTATGATTATGGAACAAAAATATCAAACATTTGAACAACTGTCCTCAGAAGTAGTTAAATCCCTTCGGGATATGTCCTATTCCGAATCAAGGATAAGCCAATATCGTTCCGCGTGGCAAAAACTGGCTACTTTTATGGAAAACAATCAGATTGAGTATTATTCAGCGTCAGTAGGTGGAGCATTTATAGCTGACTTTATTGGTACTGGGAAATACGAGGAATTTAGCCATTGGGAAAAGAGCATAATCCGGTGTGTGGATGTTCTAACTGAATTTCAGTCTACAGGAACGTTCCAATACAGAAGGGCAAAGAAATCCTACCAATTTTATGGTTGCATCGGTAATCCTATGGTGGATTTCCTTAATCACCGAAAATCTTTGGGTATTACAGAAAATACGCTTGGTCATTACCGATTAAATCTTCATCGCTTTCTTAGTTTTTTTAATGAAGAAGGAGTCATGGAAACCGAAGCAATTAAAAAACAACACATTTTAGGATTTGTGAATCAGCTTGGTTTTTATACACCTGCAACGCGCCACAGCATGCTTACCACTTTACGTGGGTTTATGAGATATCTACATGACAATGGGTATACAGGGATTGACTTTTCATACCTAATTCCAAAAGACAATTACAAGAAGCAATGTAAACTACCCACGACATATACGAAAAATGAAGTTGAATCATTAATCAATACTGTTGACAGAAGTAGCCCAAAAGGGAAGCGTGATGCTGCTATGATACTATTGGCTGCACGATTGGGATTGAGGGCTTCTGACATCTGTCTGTTGAAGTTTGAAAACATACACTGGGAAAAGAATACAATTACACTTGTTCAACAAAAGACTAAAAATAAGATTGAGCATCCACTTTTAATAGAAATAGGAGAGGCTATTATCGATTATCTGAAGTATGGACGGCCTAAATCTGATCTTCCTTATGTCTTCCTACATGCAATCCCGCCATATAACTGCCTAAATAGATCGACTTTGCATAGCATTGTTACTTTTTATCTCCGTCGTGCTGGCATTAAAAACATAACAGAAAAGAAACATGGTCCTCATGCTTTGAGGCACAGTCTTGCTGGGCAACTACTGGAACAAAAAATACCCATCCATGTTATATCAGAAGTGCTAGGTCACAAGAATACCGAAAGCACAAAAACTTATTTACGAATAGACTTAACATCTTTGAGCCAATGCGCATTAGATGTTCCACTCTTAAAAACGCCATTTTATGCCAAGGAGGTGGAATGATGCCGAACTATTGTGGTATTTATGCTGGTTTAATCGAACAGTACATTGATTTCAAAAGAAACCTCGGTTACAAGTTTGTTGATGCCACTTACACACTTTCGTTATTTGACAGATTTACAATAGATAATGCCGTATTAAAACTCGGTCTATCAAAGGAGATTGTTGATAAATGGAGTGAGAAGCGTCCAAATGAATCAGACAAGACACGTTATGCGAGGATTCATTATATTGCAAAATTTTCCGCCTATTTAAATGATATGGGATATCCATCACATATACCGAGATTGCCTAAAAAGTACAGCAGTACGTTTGTACCACATATTTTCTCGAAAAAGGAAGTGAATGCATTCTTCGATGCATGTGATACGCTTAAAGTTAATAGACGATTTGAAACAACTGTGTATGTACTCCCCGCTTTATTTAGAATGCTATATGGCTGTGGCATCCGTATCAGCGAAGCGTTATCCCTAACATGTAAGGATGTTGATCTTGATGCAAAAAATATTATTGTCAGGGAAACGAAAAACGGCAAAGACCGAATACTCCCATTATCTGAAACACTAACTGAGGTGTGTATTCAATATAGGAATGTTCGTCCCGGCAAATATGAACCGAAAGGTTATTTTTTTATCAAGAACAATGGGCAAAAATGTAATGCCAAGGCAATATATGAATGGTTCAGAAAAATACTCTGGAATGCAGGAATTCCACATGGTGGGAAGGGTTTTGGCCCAAGAATGCATGACTTTCGTCACACTTTCAGTGTACACTCTCTTGTGAAAATGTCAGAAGCTGGGCTAGATTTATACTACTCACTCCCAATATTATCAAAATATCTTGGGCATCAGTCATTAGAGGCTACAGATAAGTATGTAAGGCTAACATCTGACATGTACCCTGATTTAATTAGAGAAGTAGATAACGTTTGTGCCTATGTATTTCCGGAGGTTGACCATTATGAAGCCGACTGATTTCTCTCGCTATCTGACAGGATTTCTTACAAAATACCTGCCAGGAGAAATGGGGTTCAGTATAAATACGATTGCCTCTTATAGAGACACATTTGTACTTTTCCTTACATTTATCAAGGATAAAAAAGGAATAAAAACAAATTCTCTGACGCTGGGCATGATTAATAAGGAAATGGTTATTCACTTTCTTGACTGGATAGAAACAGAGCGTGGCTGTAGTACAGCCACAAGGAACGTCCGCCTTGCGGCATTACACTCTTTCTTCCAATATCTCCAGTATCAGAGCCCCGATAATCTTTTGGAATGGCAGAGAATCCTTGGAATCCGGGTTAAGAAAACAGAAACAAAATCAATCAGTTACCTAACGCTTAATGGGATCAGACTACTTTTGGAAATGCCTGATCAGTCAACTAAAATAGGACGAAGAGATCTTGCTCTTTTGTCAATTATGTATGAAAGCGGTGGAAGAGTACAGGAAATCATTGACCTCACTCCGTCACAAGTACGTTTTGACAGACCATGTACTGTAAAGTTAATTGGTAAGGGGAATAAAGCCCGGATAGTCCCTCTGATGGATGCTCCGTTAGATTTATTAAATCGATATATGGATGAGCAGGGGCTGTTAAGTTTGTCAGCAAACATGTACCCATTGTTCTGTAACAAAAGAGGAGAAAAACTGACCCGGGCAGGGGTGAATTACATACTAGATAAATATGCACGCAAGGCTCGTATTAAAGATCAAATATTAATCCCAGAACGATTTAGCTGTCATTGTCTGAGACATTCAAAAGCTATGCACTTACTCCAAGCAGGAGTTAATCTCATATACATCCGTGATATACTAGGTCACCGTTCTGTCCAAACAACTGAAATTTACGCTAAGGTAGATTCAAAACAAAAAAGAGAAGCAATTGAAAAAGCATATACAGATGTTGTACCAAAAGGTGCACCTTCTTGGCAAAAAAGTGGAGATTTATTGGAATGGCTAAAAAGATTTGATAAATAAAATAGTGTTTGCGTTGCAGATAATGTAAAGTAAAACAGCGAGGGATCCTTTACTTACGGTTATTTAACAGCCTTACTTTACATTATCATATACTTTTCATTACCCTTCTAATGTAAAGCTTTGCATTAGAAGGGTCATGTGGAGGGCAGCGTGAAGATAATTAGGAACAAAGCATTTGCGTTAACTTATAAGTTTAAGACATTCGATGATGCACGTGAATACTTGAATACTATATTGATAGAACTCAATAAAGACAGCACTATTTCTGAAGAAATAAAACATCTTCAACCTACAAAACCAAAGCTTGATCTTGCAACAGTTACAGTGCAAAAACCAAATAAATATAGTTTTGTACGAGTTGATAACAACCACTATTCAGTACCGGAGTATCTTGTAGGACGCTTAATAACAATCAAGAAATATTACGACACAATAGGCTTTTATTCAAACAACATACTCGTTTGTGAACACAAAAAAATAGATGGTACTAACGAGATAAGTATTAAAATTAAACATTACTTAAACTCATTAAACAAAAAACCAGGTGCAATCAAGAACTCCCACGCTCTAAAAAGCATACCAAGGTTAAAAGCCATCTATGATACTAATTTTAGCAGAAACAAGAAAAAATTCATAGAGATCATTCAAGAAAATGATGATAAACCAATCGAAGAAATACTATTGATTCTAGAAACATACAATAAATCTCATATCGATATTATTCCATCTATGCACATAGATAAAACTGCACTTAGCAACATCGCTACAAGGCAAGTATCTAGATATAACGAATTATGTTTCTCGGAGGTGGAATAAATGCAAATACAAGAAATGGCCCATATACTAAAATTACCCTATATAAAAACCAATTATCAAATGCTTCTTGATGAAGCAAACCATACAAACATGACCCACCGAGAGCTGATAAGTCGTCTACTCGAAAGAGAATTAGAACTAAGGCTTGAGAATGGTTTAAAACATAGACTCAGAAGGGCTAAATTCCCTCTTAACAAGTACTTAGAAGACTTCGACAAGAGTAAGTACCATAAGAAATTTATACCGAAATTCGAAGAACTAGAAACGTTGCAGTTCATTGAAAATAAAGAAAATATAATCTTAATAGGATCTCCTGGCTGCGGGAAATCACATTATAGTATTGGGCTTGGTATTAAGGCGTGTTTGGAAGGCAAAAGTGTATTGTTTATCTCTGTACCTAACTTAATAATAGAGTTAAAAGAAGCAATGAGTGAAAGCAAACTATCGCAATATAAAACCAAATTTGAAAAGTACAGTCTTGTCGTTTTAGATGAACTGGGATACGTATCATTTGACAAAATTGGTTGTGAAATACTATTTAATTTATTATCAAATAGAAACGATAAAGGATCAATAATCATAACAACAAACTTGGCTTTTGATCGCTGGGAAGAGATTTTTAAAGACCCGATGCTTACTGGTGCAATTGTAGATAGACTTGCTCACAAATCACATATCTTAGATATTTCACGAGAAGTAAGTCACCGATTTGAAGAGACAATGTCATGGCTAAAACCAACTAAATAAGTGGACCTTTTTTCAACTGATTCGTGGACCGCTTTTGAGTTGACAAATACAACATATCGGGCCGCCCAAGACGTTTGGCACTTATTACATGATATTTCACGTTTACAACACTCCTTCCACTAAACTGCTTCATCATATTTATGAACTCTTCACAAAATCTTCTAAAATGAATAGCTTTGCTGCGTAACGGCTGCTTGTTTTAAATAGTGATTACTACATTAAAAGTGTAACACTTCTATATATGTTTTTTTACCAGCTATTGCAACAATAGCTACCTACCCTTTAATTGAACAACATTAAAATAACAATTGAATCGATTTTAAGTTCCGGTTCGGGCAATTGGATAGCATATACTAAAGTTATCATGTTTCCATAACCACGTCACTTATTTTACTGGGATTACAATCTCATTAAATCTATTTCTCGCCTTGGTTTGAAATTCCTCAAATTCTTCAAAATCAAACTCTTGATTATGCTCTATGAAGAAATTATCCCCTCCTACATTTATATTACTTATAAACGCATTGTCTATAGGAAAGTTTAATACAGGCATATTCCGATTTCGTAACTCCAAATATTTCTCCGAAGATAAACCCAAACCTTCCCTAACTGACTTCGTATTTGTAAAAAAACTCTATAGTGAAGTCAGAGGGCATAATCCTTGTGACCTTTTCCGACATCATGGCTATTACAACTGCTTGTATTTCTGTATTTTTTAGTATATGAGCCTGTGATAAAATTCCATCTACTTTTCGTTTATCAATATATCTACTTTTCGTAACATCTAAAACCGCAGGTAGTCTTTTTTCAAATTTTATAAAATAGTCATAAGCATCTTTATAAATATTTGTTCATTTATATTTCTCTATGTTTTTGATGCCAACGTATTTTTCAATAAATTCGCTTGAAAAAGCATCTGACATAAATACCTCTGTTCGTGAATAGATTTCTTCATCCATTAATAATACAGGTAAAGGATCAATACACAGTCTGAATACTGTTATTGTACTGATACATCGTTCTAAGAAAAACTCAAACTCTTCAATGATAGGAGTTTGATTTCTTTCTTTATTAAAAAATGGTTTCTAGAAACATAAAAAGTATTAAATCCTTGCTTATGAACATATTTATTGAGGTGTTTCTTTGTTCGTTCCATTTCATCAAAGTAATCGGTCATTATTTCTTTTACATCCGAAAATATTGCCATTTGCTTTTCTAATAATTCAATCATAGCCTTATACATCGGAAATCTGCTCTTTTCCTTCCATTTTAGGAGTTCTTTTTCTCTTTTATCTCCTTCAAGATCCGATAAATAGACCATTATAAGTGCGGTTTCAAGTGATTGTCTTAAAGAGTAATAAGCGCTATCAAAATATCCTTTTTCAAATAATGATATAGCATTTGTAATTAATTGCACCGATTCCATAAAAAAAGTATTAGCTATTTGAAAAATATTAACCCTACTTACAAAGCTATTTTAAACTGAAACAAATCAAAAAAATAATCTTTTTTACTTGGTATTTCTAGGGGTATTAAATTTCTTTTTTCTTGTTGTTCAAAAAAGTTAAATTCCATCTTTTAGATCCCCTCAATGATTAAATCATTAATAGTAGTAGACCGTTTTTTAGAGCTGAAACAGTCAATTCTCCTATTTTATTGTAGTTTTAAAATAAAGCTTGATCATTTTCTACTTGTGCTGCTCCACAATAGCCATAACTACATCAAATACCCTGGTTTACCTCAACTTTTTAATTTCCTTATTTAGAGTAATCGTATGAGGGAAAAACGCAGAAACATAGTGATTAGAAATATATTGTTCATTATCTTCTCCATTATTAATCTCTATGGCTAAATTATCTATATCACCCAATGCATCTGTAAGATCCTCATGTAAGGTTTTACATTCAAAAGGTGGAAGTATATCGCTTAGTAATAAGTATTTGCTGGTATAGTCTTTATGTTTCTCACTAATGCGATTATAGAAATTTGATTTATCTTCCTCCAGAAAATATACTCTAAGAATTTTAAGCTCTTCAAGAGTGAAGGAAATAGTATTTAGTACTTGTTTTAAATAATCATTTTTAGAAGTTGTATTTCTTATTAAGTATTCATTTAATGGTCTGTTATGTTCCCAGCTCACTTTTATATTTTCTTGTATCAGTTGTGTTTTATCACTATCTTTCAGTAACAAAGGAGAATTTTCTTCTCCTTTCACCCATTCAGTTCTGCAAAATGGAAGTCCATATTCAAATTGAATTAGGTCATCATAGAAATAAAGCCAGATATAATCAGGTTCAGAGAAGTTTTCTTTACCTTCCCAGACTCCTCTATCATAATAATTATCCATAATCTTTTGATTAATTTTCTTAATGAGTTCTATCATTGAGTCCCTTGAGGTGGCAAAAGAGCGTTCTATGTAGATTTTAGAGCTTATCCTTTTATGTAAAGTATTAGAAGAATCTTTCTCTTCTAATATTGTAAAGTAATATTCGCTAGTGTCTCTCTTCCTAAATTGTTGAATCATATTAATTCCCGTATCAGATATGTTCTTTAACTCACTATAAAATTTCTCTTCTCCTAAAACTTCATTGCCTAAAGGTATATGAATAGTAACTTTTGAAGTGTTTCCTCGCCAACTAGCGTTAAAGTTATCTAAGGTTTGAGAAATATATTGTTGAGTCCATAACCAAAAGCTTCTATTTTGGTCAACATCGTAAACAACTAAAATAGTTGGAATATCACATACATCACAAAAGTTAAGAAACTTTACTGGTGCACTAAATGTTACTGAGTTTTCTTTATAATCTAGATTAGTAGTGGCTTTTAATTGTACCTTAATGATTTTGGCAGTAGTTTCCCCTTCCACAGAGAAAACCTCTATCTCACCATCAATATCATTATCCTTCTCTTGCCTTCTGTACTTCCAGCCATAGTCCTCAATAACACCTTCAAAAAATCTAATAGACTTACCCTCATTTATATTGTTTTGAACATTCAAAGACCTCATCTAACCACCACCTTTCATTTAATACAATTATTTCAAATATCGCCATATTTTACAATGATTCATTCCACAATATGGCCATAGTGTTGAAGATTGTATAAATACGATGTATGTTCTAACAGAGTACAGGCTGTACGAACAAATCAAAGTGTAGTAAAATCAAGGTGTTGAAACGTTCAAACAGACTTGTTCAATGATGGGGGGTGTGGGATTTTATGATTTTTGGGTATGCAAAGGTAAGCTCACAGGAACAAAATTTTGATCGCCAAGTGAAAGAGCTTGAAGCGTATGGCTGTGAAAAGATTTATACGGAGAAACAATCGGGTAAGAACTTTGACCGTCCCGTTTATAAAGAATTGAGATCAAAGCTCCGGTTCGGTGATGTGTTGGTTGTTCATGACCTCAGCCGCTTTGGCCGTAACAAGGAAGATATCCGCGATGAGTGGAAAGTACTGATGCAGGAGGAAGTTGATCTTGTTGTTTTAAACATGCCCATCTTAGACACAAGAAAATACCGTGAGTTAGAAGGAGTCGGACAGCTTGTATCGGACCTGGTGTTAACACTACTTTCATGGATGGTTGAAGAAGAAAGAAACCGTATTCGGACAACACAACGTGAAGGAATTGAGATTGCAAAAGCAAAAGGAAAGTTTAAGGGTGGCGCAAAAAAATACCATGCTAGTGCGATGGGGAAAGATAAAGTGATCTATGATGAAATTGTTGGGATGCTAGCATCTGGAGAGAGTGTAATGGATATACATAGACGCACGGGTGTTGCGAGGAATACAGTATATGGGATAAAGCAGGAAATCGATTAACACTTCAGACAGCTCAGAATCAGGAGTTATCAACTTATTTATCCGCAATTTAGAAAAGCGACTCTCTATTTTTTATAGAAAGTCGCCTTTTAAAAATTGGAATTATTAACTAGTTTTTTTCCTTCTACCGAATTATTAGCACCCTATTTTATTACTTAATTTTTATTTGAGCATTTGCGAAATCGGATAATGCAATATCTGTACTATCCGTAGTATCTTTCATTTTTTTATCCATAATATTATATAAATCAATAACTTCTAGCTTTTTGTCCTCATCAATGTCTTTGACTATTTCATATGTGATTTCTAAAAATGTTTTCAACCAAAGTCCGCGCTTTTTTGTATTGTTCCAGTTCTTAAAGTTATTATTTTTTTCAAACGGGCGACGAATTTCTCTATTACATGTATTAATTTCTCGTCGTATCTGTTTAATTATTAAACTCCAAGATTCGTCTGATAGGGTTGGTAAAATGCTAGCGCAAAGTTCAGTAAGAGCGATATCTGTTTGAGCATAAAAAGAAATATCATTATTTTTAACTTCACTAACTTTTATTTTATCCATTAATAACGAAACCCAAAATAACTTGGCTTCACCAGCAATCATTTTGTTATCATCGACCAACTTTGTCATTAAATCACAATATATATCTTTTGCCCAACTTCCTACAGATGGTCCACATAAGCGATTTATAATCCATTCTTTTTCGTTCTTCGATAATTTATCATGCCAGTTTTCAATAATTTGAGAAAAAATAATTTTCCTTTTGGTTTTTATTTCTTCTGACTCAAATCCATTTCTGTTCGCTTCTACACGCAAATGATAAATCCACTCCGAATATGCTAATATACGCTCTGTTTCAGCTAATTCAATAAGATTATGTGCAGCATGATCATTAAACTGAATACTATCTTTAATATCCAACCATAAAGCTTGAGAGCCTAATGCACGCAAAGAGGGAGTTTTCGACATTAATAAAGCCTGTATCAATTCAGAATTTGACTTAAATAAAAAATGCCTAATCAAACCATTTAACAAATAAGAGCCTGTTAGATTATGGGTTTCTTTTGTCTTGACCACTTGCCTATATGATGCATCCAAAATCTCCGCAATAAGCGAAGGCTGTATATAAAGAATAGCTAGTGTTGCATATTGAAAATGATAAAAGCCATATAAGCGATCATAATAATGCCCATCTAATATTAAATAAGCATTATATAAAGATTTTTTATAAGAACTTTGGAGAAATTGACTATTTCGAAGTATCGCCATTTCTTGTGTTTCATTGGAATTTACCACAGGCCTTTCGCTTTGGTTTATAAAGTAAGTTTTAATTCTTTCTACTAGCATATAACCAGTAAGTTCGCATACTTTATTTAAGTATTTTTCAGAAATACATATATTTGCTAACCAATAAGAAAAACTCTCCCATAGTATTGAAAACTGTCTATCATTTACCTCAACTAATACCTTAGAGAAGGCAAATAACTTTTGACTTACCTCTTCTTCATTTTCTATAACAAAATGATAGTCATCAGAACTAAGTAACCCTAAACCCAACAATTTCTCTTTTATAAGTTCAAAATCTTCTGAAATAAAATCAGGGTCTTGTAACAATTCTGAGAAGAACAAACTTGTTTGAGTGAGTCTATATAACAAATCCTTGTTACTATCGTTATTAACAGTAATGGCAGGTGCTACTACCGCTTCTTTAGAATATATTGGTATTGCCGAAGCATTATTAACAGTAGGTGGTTCTGACTTCCTTACCGCCTCTACATAAGTTCCCACTTCCTCTAATATATCAATCGGAATAGGGGTTACCAACAATGGTGCAAGCCTTGTCGCCGCCTGTAATGAATTCGATAAATGATAACCTTCTAAAATAACTCCAAATAAATCATATATTAAAATATATCTATCATGAAAATATTGGCTTTTACCACTATCATTACTGCGAATATCCCGTATATTAAGATCTAAGCGGGACAATATTAACCGAAGATTATTACATGCCTTTTTTATACGAATGGCGCGTCCTGGCTCTTGATCTTTTTCTAATCTAGCTTGATCATTGTTTGTTTGGCCTTGAATTTTATCATCCTCTGATTTAATTTGAGTACATGTAATAACTTCAAATGCAGTATTAGTTGTAGAAGAATGTGCTATCAGCTCTACACCTACTGTATCAAAGTACGGATCCATAATTGTAATCAACTTACTTTCTGAATTATTTGTCAGTGTTTGAAACCATTCAGCAAAAGTAAGTACCGCAGGTCCCTCATCACCCCAACCTTTCGGAAAAAACTTACCTTTTGATTTTGTAGGAAATAGACGCTTTGTATAATTATTTATTCCTCTAGAAGCCGGGACCCAGGGATCGTCTATATAACCACTAATCTTTGATTGTTGATAACTTGTTTGTTTTACCTGCTCATAATGCTGCACTCGACTTTTAACTTTTTGCGAGTTTTTCAAGTCTTTTAAAGTACTAAGTCCTACACTTGCTTGTAATCCGATTAATCCCATAGCTAGGTTCATTTCTCTCATCAAGGGGGTATTTTGTTCATACCATATATTCCATCGATTACTTTCTAAATCAGGAACCCAAATAGTTAATTGAACACTGCTTACATGTTGATTTGCAGAAAAGCGTATACCTTTCTCAGCTTCTTTAACTTGTACTAACTCAATTTGGTCTAAGATAATTTCATGTTCGTTTCTTAATCGACATCGAATAAGTATACTATCGTTTGATAAACTTATTCCAGGTCGCAAGTATATATCAACTTCGTTAAAACCGACTTCCCTCACCATAAATTTTTCACTTTGGTTTGATGTATCTTCTTTAACTACACAAAAGTCAATCGGTGAATCTTCTGGCTCTGATAAAGGGAATGAAAGCCATTCTATATTACCCAACCTACTACTATCACTACTATTAAATAGAAGACCTGTTTCCTTCTTCAATGTAATAATACAAAATTTTGCTAATTCATCTACGCTATCTATTGGTTTATCAATAGTTTCTAGCTCTCCAAAGATTTGCATTTTCTCTAGGGAGAATAATGAACCACAAAAAGAAGACACATCATTAGAAGGGCTTTTTAATGGACGAAAATAATCTTGATACATTTCACAAAGTAAATCTGTTTCTAGAAAAACAGTAGGGCGAACAACATAATTGTTACTTTCGTTGAAGCTCAATTTAAATTCTGCAATAACTTTAGGAGGATTTGTTAAACTGTTCTTTTCACACGCTTTAGAAAGGGAATTTCCCTGTAATAAAGAGGACATTAGTGAACCGATTGAACCCCCATTAGAATAAAAAGTGAATTTGATTATATTTACTTTATATTCACTGGCCTTTGGAGACCATTTTGTCACCACATCTGTCTTATACCATTTTCCATCATTATAAGCAGTTGGAATTACCCAAGCATATAACAACCTTTGAGAATTACATTGTTCCTGATTAATTTCCAGCACCCACATTTGAAGCTGACATGCTGCATCGCTCTTCATTACATGTTCAAGTTTATTATCAGATCTTAACTGTTCAAAGTTGAATAGTAGCTGGTTATTATCTAGCATAATAATCCTCCCAAAAAGTAATGTATTTAAACTGATAATTGAACACAAATAATCTTCTGACTCAAATGTCTTGTGCTTTTGACAATAACTCTTTCGCGCTTGAATGATCCAAATAGTGATCCAAGCGCGACATACGCACTTATTAACAAATCACAAATACAATCAACTTACGTAAAAAAGTCCCAATATAGTACTCTATTGGGACTTTTTTAGGTTTACTTGTCACATTTGATACGTATATCATTAATAACATTTCTTGATTTTTATTTGTGCTCAATATACTTAAAAATCGCAACTAACGCTAGCTAATTTGTAAATTATATCAATATGTATGCAATCTCTTATTAGTACAAGAGAAACTGATACTTTACGACAACAACTCATGTACTTCAACACTAGCTGCGTTAATCGTTCATTGCTAAGTTGTCATTCATACGAGGTACCAGTAATCATCATGTCTGTTTGTCAACTTAGAAGATAACTCGGTGATCTTTCTTTTTATAAAATTAACATTTTCGATATTCAGTGATAAGATAAGCTAATGTTTGCTTAGAAGGGTAATGTTTTGAGTTTTTAGGTAATAGAAGCTGTTTACCATGGTATTTTTGATAATAGGGAGATTGCAATAATGGACTGACTAATACATGGTAATTTTCATCGATAGCGATAAATCCCTCATCCAATAATGTATGAATATCTTCTCTTAGCAAGAGTCCATTTTGTATATGGTTGCTGCGTTCATCTCTGTATGGCTGAATATGGCAAGCCTCTAAAACTCCTTGAAATGTTTCTCCTGTTATTGCACAACAAGAATAAGCATCAGAAATAATTTTTCTGAAATATGGAGATTGCACTCTTTTCTTCCTGCTGATAAATTCTTTTTCTGCTTCACCTTCTATTAATTGAAATTCATCTATTTTGTCTTTGTATTCTTCGTATTCTCCATATAGTTCGTATATGTCAGCAGGTTTTATATGGTTGGTTATGTTTTCGTACAGTATACAATTATTTTTGACGTTATGATTTATATTGAATCTTTCAGCAACTACTCTCCAATGGTCTTTACTAGTAAATTTTTCTATTGGCAATTCGTCTTTGATGCTAAGATCAACGGCATACCTAATCATCCCACTACGTCGAATATCCCGTGCACACAATGATGATATGCCAGACAACTCTTTTAATGCTATAAACTTGTCATAGATTAATTGTTCCCCTACCGGCGCTTTTTTGTTTTTTACTCTTCCACTATTTTGGGGGCGAAACACGTACTCATTATCTATGAGTTTTTCTTTGATCTTTCTCTTCGCTCTTCCATTTTTAATTATGTAATCAGTTTGCTTACAAGCAGCTTCAAGGAGCTTCATACATTTATCTGAAACGTATAAAGAGAGTTCTTTATTTTCTGAGCTTTTAAAGTTTAACCTATTAGTGTCCCATTCAATATCGGTCTTTTTTAACTTTATAATCCCCTCTTTACACAAACCTTCGAACAACAATTGAATAAAGCAAGAATCTTGAGCATTTTTACATTTATCCAATAGTTGTTCATCTAACTCTTCTTCAGATAAGAATTTTTTCTTTGTTTTAATAATCCCCAACTTTTTCCATTCGTGTTTATTAAGAAGTAGGAATGGATTTCGTCGGTCTGTTCGTAAGTGCACATAATGTTGTAAATAATGGTAGAGTACATGGTAACGGGTATTGAAAGATTGATTTGATTTAGATTCCAACGCTTTAAATAGTTTAGTTAACTCATCTACGTTAAATTGGCAAATATCTTTATTAAATTGGATTTCAACAGCTTTACTTTTCGTAAAAATATTACGACAAGCTGCAAAATAACCATCTCCGAAATAATCCATGAACTCTAATTTTTGTTGTTTTTTATAGAAGGCATCACTTTTAAGTGTCTCTTTCATTACATCTCACCTCCATTAAAATCACTAATTAGTTTTATTTTAACAAATTAAACTCTCTAAAAATATACAGAATGATACTATGTCAAGAAAATGGACACATGAAATAGAGATTTTCTTTCAGACTAGAGCGGCTAATATCTACGCAACTATCTTTACATTAAAGCTTTTAAAATACTTCTTTTCATAAGCGCTTGGTGACATATAACCATTTGCTGAATGAATTCCTTTGTAATTATAAAAACTGACCAGATATTCAAAAACACTTCTTTTTGCTTGATCGCGAGTCTTATAGTTTTCATGAAAAATCAGTTCTCTCTTTATGACACCGTGGAACGACTCTATACAAGCATTGTCATAACTGTTAGCAGTATTAAAATATGATCGAGGCTTTTTTCCACTCCTTCTTGAAGGAATTTCTTATCAACTGGCAATCCCCTTGGTTTTATTTGCCTAAATTTATTCTTTTTATAGTTAGCCAAGCACTTTTGAAAAGCCTTTTTTACATCCGCTATTTCTACAGCTTTATGGCATGACGCACAAAGGGTAACTAGATTATCGGGATGGTGGATTCCGCCTTTTTCTATAGGTAATTTATGGTGGACATGTAATGTCGTTTCACCTACACAAATTACACATCTTCAACCATCTCTGTCTTTTATCTGTTTTTTAGTTTTGCATTAAAAGGTTCATTCCAAATGTTTTTAAATGTAATCTTGCCGCCGTTTTTTTGAATATGATCAAGCACTTCAAGATGAGGAAGAATGATAATCTCAACCAAACTCATGATACTATCAGATATACTGTCCGTAAAATCGATTTCTTCCGTATCCTCATCAGTTGCTGCTACCTCTTCAAAAATGATTTGCGACATTTCTGCAACATAAGGCATAAACGTGTTTCGATCAGTAGCAAGTAATGCTTTTGCTTTTTCATAGACATCATGAATGTCCGCTGTATTCCAATCCTTCATTTCGATTTTAAGCTCCGAAGGGATCAATTTCCTCCATGAATTATCGACTTGCGGCTTACTCACTTCTTCAACGATATTCGTTCTGCCATCTTTATACTTTTCAATCACTTGAAGAATATCTAAATCTCATTCCCCTTCTAATAGAAGGTCTTCCAAAATCCTATGAAAATCCTCTACATCATCCTTTAAGGCAACATTTATGGATGTCATTTGCAGTATCTGGATAACTTCCTCTTCTAACTCCAATGGCGTTAACGTTTCCCAGTTCTCTAATGGCCAAGTAATTATCTATGATGATAAACGCAATCAGATAACCGTTCATCTCCGTAGCAAATACAGATTCAAATGGATTACCATTTGTTCTACTTTCACATTTAACAAGGAACCCACCGTTAGAAAAAATATCTCTTTTTACATCTTTTATTCAAAATGAATAGGTGTTTGCATACAAGGAATACATACAATTTCGACTAACACATATTGTTAAAAAATGCCTGATGATTTTTAACTATAGAAAGAAGACAGATTTAGTTCGGTCTTTTTGTAAATATTCTTCAATTTTGGCCAGATTTTAAAAGATCATATTTTAATAATTTCGAACATATTTTCTAACTCTGATAAATCCACCTTAGATAATGAAGGTATATTAATAAACAACCGCTCCTTTGCCCTACTTATAGCGACATAATAAATTCGTTGTTCTTCTTTGTTATTTAAATTCGAGTTCAAAAGAAACTCAAAATCACTTTTATCTTTCAAAATAACTAACACATTTTTAAATTCATCTCCTTTGGCTTTGTGAATAGTTTTATCATTACTAAGATCCTCGCTTATCTTTACACACAAAACTAACTCTTGATAGCTGTGCCCTTCATAAAAGGTTTTAGCTGCTCCTCTTGCTAAATTTGAAATATCTGATTTAATTTGGTTTTTAACAATAGTATAAAAATCAAGTAAGGATTTATCTTTAAATTCATCATATCTTTTCAAAAGTAAACAGATATGTTTTAAAGCCTCTCTTTTCCCTTTATCCTTGTCATCTTTATCTTTGAAAATCCTTTCTAGTTCTTTGATAGCATCTTTAAATTTCCTTTCGCGTGCATATTCAGTAGCTTTTAGACAAGCAATAACTACTTTACTTCTATATTTATTACTACTACTAGGTTTATCATTAGCTGTAAGTTCTTCAATTAATTTATTATTAAAAGAAGTTCCACTGACCTCTTTCTTCATTGCATTTGAAGTAATATTATTTCTTGATAACGAAAACACTAATTCGTTATTACTTAGTTCCTTTGCTTTTCTAAGCGCTAATATCATTTCACCAACAATAATTACTGGTTTATCTCCATCTTCATCTCTGTATTTTTTCTGTTTAATATCCGTACGAACACAATTCAATACATCTATGATTTGATTTGTACTTCTCCTATTATCAGATATTACATAATCTATTATATTTGGTAAATCAAAAGAACGAAATTGTTTTGGTTCTGCACCTTGGAATCCATAAATAGATTGTGCCTCATCACCAATTATCCCAACGACAGTCTCAATTTCACCAATTAATTTCAAAATTTCAACTTGAATTGGGTTAGTATCCTGGAATTCATCCACAAAGTAATAAGGAAACTTAGCTTGTAAAATTGCCAAGATAAAAGGGTGTTTTTTTATAAGTTGATAGCTAAAAAAGAGTACATCATCATGATGAATTACGCCTTTTCCCCAAGCCATTTTCTTATATTCAAAGTAGGAATTAACTTTGATTGGATATGCTCCAATTTTATGCGGATAATCAGTATTAACAATTAAATCACCTGAACTATCAAATTTCCATTTTGTTGAACTAATAGCTCTTATCAACAAATTATCTTCCGTAATTCTTTGCTGGTTAGTCTTAATTTTCCAATCTTTCAAAAAAGAATAATTTGATAAGATAACATCATCATGCCCATCAATATTAGACACATTCAGCCCATAATCAGCAACCAGAAATGAAGCATATGGTTTTACTATATGCTTGTATAAGAAGCTATGAATCGTAGAAACTTCTACTTGGTCAGCAGTTGTCCCTAAGCGACTTAAAATTGTTTCAACTGCAATATTTGTATAAGTAATACATGCAATTTTACGAGTTTTTCCTAATCTTTTCGAAGTATGCAACACATTTTTTATGTGCTCTACTAACCAATATGTTTTACCTGCACCTGGTCCAGCTGAAACTCTAAAATGCTGTTCGATCGGTATTTGTACATCCGAATTTATTGAATTCATACGCAGACCCATGCAATAGCCTTTTTAATATAATCTGGGACAATGAACTCTTTATATTCAGCAGTTCCTTTTTTTAAAAGGTTTTCTTCTAATACATAAGCTAATTCCAACGCATTTTCACCTTTCCCGACAGAATTAAGATAACGAGTAGCTATAATTGCTTTGTATTTTTGATCTTCAGTCCAATTTACATTCATATTTATACTATCGATGATTCGGTTATTTTCATCGCTTTTTCTTAGTTCTATCAAGTATTTTGATAATGGTTCTCTATCTTCATATAATTTCATTAGTTTCATAATTTCAGTTGAATTTGACATTGACTCTGTTATCAATAATTTAAGCGTTGGATTGTTTAAAATTAAATCGTACTCAAATGTTGTTCCGTTATTAACATCTTGACTAAATAAAGCAATATTAGGATGTGTACCAGGGTTATAGTTATCTAAGCTATGGTTGTTTTGATATTCATAGGTATTATCATCGCAAGCAAATTCAAACGGATAACATTTTTTAAAATTAGTATTAGAACCATTTTTTTTCTTTCTTACAGGATCTCTATCCGTTAAACAGGATATCCTTTTATTTATAGTATTCGATTTAGAGCTGTCAAACATATGTAAAAAGTGATCAAAATACCGTCCTCCCACATTTATCACCGCTACATGTTTTTCTTCTAATGATTCATCTAAATACTTTGCGAAAATTGATAAGAGTAACTGTTCAGCTAACCCCTCGACCAAAATTATTTTTTGAGCAAAAAGCATATCCGATTTGGTTACGTCTAAAAACCGTTGAACATATCTTTTACTTTTCTCATTTGACAAAAATACTTTACCGGGATATCCTACAGTTATTTCCCCTACTTCATTGTGCAAACAGATCATCTCATCCAGAGATACAGATGACGTTATATGAGTTGAGTGAGTAGTAACAAAAATCTGCCTCACCTTTTTTTCTGTTTTGTTCTTTTTTAAAAATCTCAAAAACTGATATTGCATTGCAGGGTGTAGATGTGCTTCAGGTTCTTCAATTGCCAATATAGGGAAAACTTTAGCGTTACTTCCCAAATATTTCCCATCTGAATTTACTTGCATCTTCGACAAAAGTAATGACATAAAGATCAAGTTGTTGTATCCGAGTCCATTATGTGTCGCAGGTATTTTAATACCAGATTCATACTCAACAATTAATTTTAGTGTCGAAAACATTTCAACATCTGAAACACTTCCTTCAAAATTAACATTCGCTTTATTAAAAGATGCCCCTGTATCTTTTGCATATGACAGGATTCGTTCCTTACCTTCCTTCATTCTTTCCTGAAGGTCAAATATTAAAGTCTCTGCACTATCAGTAAAATCCTGCTTTTTCTTTTTAATTTCTAATTTTTTATCTACTTCCGACTTATCCATATCAGACTTTATTTCATAATCCATAAAAAAGTCTAATACACTCCTTAGAAGCGTATTTTTCCCAGTAAGCATATCCCTTTCAACATCACGAATTGCATCTAAAAATTGAAAATCGAATTTTTGCAATGATTCGCTATCCGCAATAGTTTGAGTTGTTGTATCTCCACCCCACACTTTATATATATATAGCCTTATAAAGTCGTATTTTATTATTTTCCAAGCCATATTTAAATCTGTAGCAATTATAATTGCTTCTAAATAATCGGCTTTCTCTTTTTCAGGAAGAAAAAATTCATATGTTAGTGATGCTTCATATGGTTCATCTAGCTTAGTAATCCAATTCCCTACAGTTACTAAGTCATCAGAATTCAGGTCTTCATCAATACTTTGATTTATTTTAATAGATATACTTATTTTGGGTGGATTGGCTTTTAATTCGTCTAGGGAGATATTTTTATTAAAATCATCTATCTCTAATCTCTTAGTTCCTTGAAAATCTAGTACCAAGGCTAATGCTTTAATCAGATTTGATTTGCCTGCATTATTATGTCCGATAATTACATTAACTCCATCATTAAATTCTACCTCCTTATTTTTAAAATTGCGAAAATTTTCTATTCCAATTTTTGATATGTACATAATATTTTTCTCCTTTGCTGTTAATCTAATTTATACTATAGTGAATCTAATTATGATTTTTCGTTTATCGTAAATACCATCACCTTACAACGTATTCGACAAAAAAAGGGTTTTGCCTTCAACAATCGTTCGATAAATAACGACATTTTTTTCGCCAAATTGCTTCACGTTTGCCATTTTTATAAATCTACCTGTTTTCTACCATTAATTCCTTAAAATCATTAGGCGAAAGCTAATCCCGATGAGCTGTACTTGTCCAGTAGTGTTTTCAACGAATACTTATTACACCCAGGTTCTTTTAACATTTCCTCTTGTGGTGCCAAATCTTTTCCAACAGTTAAAACTCTAGTAAATCCTATTTTCATAACTACCACTCACTTTATCCAAAAAGTTAACTACTTCTATACATTTAATTACAGACTAACTTTTAGACAAAGCCCACTGATTGACCAGTGCTTATATATCAGCATACTGTAACTTTGAACTTATGTTAATTTTGAGCGTTTAGAAGTTAACACTTTTGTACATGCGAACACTATCATTTATTTGCTTATAATTAAAGAAATAGTCTATAAAATACCCTTTTTTCAAAATCAAATGTGTTCAAACCTATTTTTAAAGAAAAAAAAGACCTCCAACCAAAATGGTTGAGAGCCTTGGTACGAAGATATGTGCACAACGTGCTACACTTTTACCAAAGAATTAGGCTTAGCTTATGGTATTCCGCGCCCGATTGTGTAATATCATTTTTTCTATTGAGTAGTATCGTTGTACTGCGCATTTCAATCAGCCCACAAACATATGGTATTATACAGGAAAATAGACAGACAATTTAGAATTTGTAATATGTTTCTGTGTTCACAAATGAATCCCTTTGATATAATGCAGATAGAATGAAAAACTCGAATTACATTAATAATTTTTTGAGGAGGGAATTTTGATGTTACATACGAAAACACCTGCAGGAACTTACGATGAGAATGATTATTGGACTGTTACATACATTGACATTCAATCTGAGAATCCTGATGATCACAATGAAGTAGTTCATGAGTATGGTGATTGTGATAATGCTTATGAAGATTATTGCTATTATAAAAAGAAATGGTGGGCACAAGACTGCACATATAAACACCACAGAAGATAAACCGAACTATAAAGAAAATTTTCGGTAAGATTGGAGTATAAATTCCAGTTTATCGGTGGGTTTGTTTGAAAGTACATAGGACACTTCGGTGTCTTATTCTATTCCACCGCTTATTTTTTCAATTAGACTTAATTATTTTTTCTTCCACTAACAACGCCCCTATAGTTTATAGTGCAGCCCTTTACAAAGTCACTTGACGCTACTCCTCTTTACTACGCAGTAATGGTCGAATACGAAGAAAGAGTCAATATAGATTGACCCTCTAAGAATATACTTTCCTTCTTTTTACGTATTGATTTATCGTTGGAAATTCTTTTTGATCTTTTGGCTAAACTGGACAAGTTATGTGAAGGTAGAAAAGGAAAGCAAATAGTAGGGATGAAAATGTTTGTTATAAATTAATTACTACGGGAGTTTCTTAAATAATAGACTAACGTTGTAGGAAAAAGACAAAAACAGAAAGGGATTCCTCCCCTTCTGTTTTTTAATCCCCTTCTAGTACTCTCTGTTATCAAGTTTGACCATGTAAAATAAAAGCTATAACATGAGTATTAAAATAGAGGATTACAAAGGCTAGTCAATTTTGATAGCCTAAATTGTCAACTATTAAAAATTGTCTTTTAACAGTTTCCATTCTTCTGATTGATATATAACTTCTGAATACTTAGTTTTATTTATAAATAATTGATTATTTAGGTCACGAACAAATCCCCAATTAATTTCTTTATGTCGCCGAGCATATTCTTTAAATGCATCAAATTTAATCTCCGCTAGTTTATCAATATTTTGACTCTGCCCTGAACGTTCTCCGCCTTTTGTTTCTATACTCCAAATATCTCCACTTTGAAGCTTAACAATGTAGTCAGGATAGAATAAACGGATTTTACCTACCCCATCACGATAAGCGATTGATAAATATTTATCTCCTTTGTCTCCATTTTTGTAGTACCATTCAACATTTGAATTATCTTCACAATAATTTTCAAACTTTTGCTCAATCCCAGAACGTGTTTTATCTGTTACCATATTTTTCTGATAGCCGTCATAAACATTACTTTCAAAATCTTCTCCAAATAAATTAAGATTCGCTTGTGAATCAAATCTATACACTTCAGATAAAGGGATCTTAAACTCCCTTTCTTTAAAGAAAGCTAGTTCTATTTGCTCAGAATTTTCATTTACTTGAAGACCTTGGCTTTTCACTTCATAGAACAGGTCCTTTAGTCTATTACGATTATTAATGATAAATGCATACCATTCACGGTTATCTAGCGCCAATAAATTATCAGCACGACGATACTCTTTCTTATGGAATAGCGTCTTCACAATAGAACGGACAACTGAGTCACTAATTGAAATGATTTTATGCAACTCATTGATATTATGCATTACATCTCGACCATGTGTATGTGTATTAACTTCATATGAAATACTAGCATGCTTCGTAGGATCCATGCCAATAAGATCGGAAATTTTTACAAATTTACCCTTTTTATAGATTCGATCAATTTGTGTTCCAAACACCCAAGAATCTGCTTCTAATTTTTTCATATTATACTCTTTTGCTTCTAAATTTCTATCTTTTTTCAATTTATATTTATTAACCAAGTACTTTGAAAGAATCGAACGAACTTCACGTTGTCCATAGTTCTGTGAAGCTGTATCACGGACTTGTTTTATTAAAATCAGTTCTTTACCTCCAAGCTTGATAAAAACTTCCTTCCGTTCAAATGCATTTCCTTCATTAAGAACAGCATCTTTATAATCTTCATCAAAGGTATACATAAAGCAATTATCTAGAATATCGTTGTCATAATGCTTCGCCTCAGGCATCCGTCGTATACGACCAATTGTTTGCGTTTCGAACTGCTCAGTCATGTTCTCACGTAATTTCACTAATATTTTTGCTCTCGGGCAATCCCAACCTGTTGAAATTGCTTGTTTACATATTAGGAATTCTGGAGTAGCATCCATTTTTTCGATTCCATCTATATTGATTTTTTCTTCTGCTAGCCATTTTGCTAAGAAATTATTTTTGTAACTATACCCTTTTTCTTCAAGATAATGTTCGACACGTGTGACTAATTCTTCCGATGCATTAGGGAATTGAATCAACACTAGAGGCCGAATATTTTTATTCAATTCCTCATACTCCGAATGTATCTCGTTTCTCTTTGAAATTGCTAAATCTAGTAGATATTCATATTCAGTATTAATATCTGATTTAGCTACATCTACACCATCATTGACATACATCGCACTAGTTATTAGACCACTAGCTATTACTTCCGCTTCGGATATTTCATAACTTTTAGCCGAATCATTTTTAATGGTCGTTGCCGACACACGAATCATGTTATCAGCTGAGAAATTATCTATGAAGTCTTGGGCTTTTGCTGTCTTATTTAGGTGTTCTTCGTCCACAATAATAATAAAATTTAATCCAGCCTTATGAGCTTCCGCAATACGGTCTTTGATATTTTTCATCTCACCGTACTTCAAAGCTCGATTACCTTTTTTAGTAACTGATTCCCAATTGATAAATGTTACATCACCAGCTTTAAAACCTGATAACAACGTATCTTCAAGCGTTTTTGAACTTCTATCAGGAAGATAATAATCCATTTTAGTTTTGGATTGTTCTTCTAACTCACCCGAACCTATTGATAACCAGACAAAGGCAGTTTTATCCCCTATAAAATTAAGATAGTCATCAATATAATTAAGTAGAATGACTGTCTTTCCTGAACCAGTCGGTGCTTTCATAATTAGTAATTGATTATCTGAATCAGGACCAGAGTTGTTCAATAACCATTCTGAAGCTTCTTTTTGAAAATCGAATAGTTCTTCACCGTTAGGAACGCGAATCATAGTTCTCCCGCCTCTCTTAATTCTTCTGCAAAATAATACTCTGGAATTGAAATAACTTTAATATTGCGATTAATTGCTAATTCTTCTTGTTCTCCCGATAATAAAACAAATGATGGAACAAAAAGTTGAATATCTTTAATTGATTCAACTGAAAAAAGTGTATCTAAATCCGCTTCATCCACAACAAGTCTGATCCTATCTTCATTAACTAAATCAATCCCATATTCCAATTCTACAAGTTCTTTAATATGAACTAAAAGGTCGTCTGAAATCACAATATCTTGATCGTAAATTTTGGGTATATGATCTGTTTTAAAATATTTTAAATTAAAAAGGGTATTTTCATGTTTGTTAGTAACTTTTGTTTTTGTAATCAAGTATTCCCCATCTTTAACTTCATGAATTAATCTTTCGTTATCAGAAAATTCACTAACAATATTATCAATTTTCTTTTGAAATAAATCTGGTTTTTTTATATCTGTAAGAGTTATTGTTTTCCTGAAAATTACTTCGTTTTCAATTTTATGTTTATCATTTGTTCTAAAAATTTTAAGCAAACGTTGGTATGCGACGTCTTCTGCTATCCTACCTTCATTATTAGTTGCCAGAATAAATCTTCTATTCCCTTGATCGTTATTATTCAAATTAACTACAGCATGTCCTGTAGTCGCAGAACCAGCAAAAAAATCTAATACCACAGCATCTTTATTATCATATGTTGCAGCACTAATTAATCGTTCAATCAATTTTGTTGGCTTTGGATAAGAAAATATATTTTTTTCACCAAAAATTTTTTCGATTTCCATCCCTCCATCCGATTTCAAAGAGATTATAGAACTTAATAGCATCTTATCAATATCTTCTAAATAATTTATACTAGAAGTTTGGGTATTCTCATCTTTTGCAAACCAAATATCTCCACATAAATAAGATCCATTATGAAGCTTATCAACATCTTGATTTCCTAATTTATCTAAAAAAGTCTGCTCAATCCATCTCCAACCTCTATCAGGTATTTTTACAGGCTTCTTAGTTATTAGGTGGATAACATCATATCGAGGTCCTTCAGTATTCCCATTTGGCCAAGACATGTTGATTTTCCCAAAAATTCTATAATCATTATCCAAGTTATTATATAAAGTAATTGCCCTTGGAAACTTATTAATTTTATAAAATTCTTTTAAATCTTTCTCAGCTTCTGCAACTGATTTCCCTTCCTCTCTAGCTCTTCTTACAACATCAATTATTTCATCCATTTTCTCCTTATCGACCATAAAAGTTCGTTTAAGATTAGGGGTTTTTGAATACATCAAAATATATTCATGAATATTGCCAATCCCCTTATCATTTTTCGGAACTCGTTTATTCCAAATTAAACATTCAATAAATGATTTTTCACCAAATATCTCATCCATTAACAATTTAAGAGTAGCAAATTCATTTTCATCAACACTAATTAATATAACTCCTTCAGGAGTGAGTAATTCCTTTGCAATAACAAGCCGTCTGCTCATAAAACTTAGCCATTTTGAATGTCTAAATCCGTCATTATCATCCACTTTTACGTCATCATATGTAAATCCATCTTTACGAGTATTATACGGTGGATCAATATAGATGACATCAACTTTTGACTTATGAGTTTTCTGTAATAAATATAAGCTGTGAAGATTATCTCCCTCTAATAGAAAATTAAATGGCTCATTAAGATCATAGGTCAGTTTTTTTGATTCTATTTCACTAAAAATCGGAATATTATTTTTCATAATCAGATCCACTTGTTCTTCATGCTCTTCCCAAATAAGTCCGTATCTTTTTTCAATCAGAAATGTCTCAATCTCATTTACAGCCTTGGTCTGTTCATCATCAGCTGTTTTCTTTATAAATTCTAGAAACCCCATCATTCTGTTTCGTTTTTGCTGACTTAAGTTAGTCAATGTTAATCACCTCTTACTTTCTTGGTTTTACTTTCCCACAATAGAATCGCATATCGCAGTTAGAACAATGTTTCTTATCATTGCTTCTTGTACGATAATCATACTTTTGAATTTTGCGTACAACATCGGAAAATTCAGCAATCATCTGCCCAATTTTTTGATCATTTTTTTCAAACTCTATTATTGGATCATCAGGATTTCCTGGATAATAAAGTTTCATTTTTGAAACGGTTATACCATATTTCTCTTCAACTAGATGCGCGTATACTTGAAGTTGCTTCTCATAACTATTTAATAATCCTAGTTGTGAATCATCTAGTTTATCACCTGTTTTAAAATCAATAATCTCTAAAGTATCACCTGCGCCTTGAAGCAAATCTATTTTTCCATTTAAAATGTAGTCTTCCATTGGATAACTGAGTTGAACTTCCGTTTCGTGAATTTTCGACCATTGATCACGTGAATCATCTATATAGTTTTTAACATATTGTAAAGCAGCTTTTTTAGAATTCGGAGCTAAGTAACTATGTTCGCTCTCGACTAATCCAATATAATTATCTTCAAACCATGACTCCAAATTATTTTCGATTGTTGCTTCCTCTTTACGAAGAATGGCATTATGAACATCTTCTATTGTCTGGTGAACAAGGGAACCAAATAAAGTTGCTCCAACACGAATTTCAGAGAATCCTAATTCACGAAACATTTTATATTCTAATGAACACGCTTCATATTTTGAGATATCAGTTGTAAAAGCATAAGACTGTTTCAGTTCAGAAACTTTCACACTCGAAAAATCGAACTCGTCTAAAGATAGTCCATCCTCATAGTAATCCTGAAGTGCATCATATGCCTCTGCAAATGATGCACTTGGGGAAGGCCAAGACCCGCCTTCTTTTATCGGGGTAGATAATACCAACAAATCTTGTGTTCGTGAGAAAGCAACGTAGTAACGTCGCCAAAAATCAAAAAACTTAATTGATTCAGTAGGTTCAAAGTCATTACGATATGTATAAGTGTCGTATACATCATTTAAAATACTACCTCGTTCATTTTCTGGACGATCATAAAGTGAATCAGTTATTACTATTGGGAATTCCATCCCTTTAGATTGATGAATTGTTAAGAATGATACACAACCACTAGGAGCATACTCAGACTCATCCTGATATTCATCAAGCCCACCTTTCATTAAAAACCTAAGGTATGTCTTAAACAATTTATCCAAAGTTCGAACTTTCTTTTCACTAGAAATAACGTCTAAACGTTCATTATATTCAAACTTAGCCAAAAGATTTGTAAGGATAGCTAAATTCCGAATCGCTCTTTGGTCAGAAACACCCGATGATAAATCTAAGTCTACAATATGCCTAAAATAACCAAAACTTAACATTTGATAGAACAGTTGAGTGAAAGCATAATCGGTGTTGCCCTTTAGATTGGATAATTCGTCTTGTCGATACATCAACCATTCTTCTAGTTCAGCATCATCATCAAGCAAATCGTAAACTAGTTCAACACATGACTCATAATATCTAACTAAATCTTTCATCCATTCAGGATATTCTTCAAAAATTTTCTCTTCGTATTCTGGAAATAGATGAAGTAGAAGCCCAATAACTATTTTTACTTCTTCCCTATCAAAAAACATATCTGACCTTGGTGAATATACTGCCACTCCGTTTTTTTCAAAATAGCTTAACAACATCTTTACTCGTGTTGATTTTACGGAACGGAACAAAAAAGCAATTTGATTATAGTCAGCTATTTGCCCACTTTTCATTAAATCAGTAATAAATTTCAGAAGACGTTCACACCAATTTTCATCTGAATTACCAGAAATTTTGATTACAGGAGATGTATTATTTTTATAGGAAACTGTTCCTGATGGAATAATATTCTTTTCAATTCGATACTTATCCCACTGAAAAAAAGGAGCAGAATAATCACTCATCCATTTGTTATAAAAATTAATAATTTCAGGCGCTGATCGATAATTAGTAACCAATTTTATTTCTGAAATAGCTTTTCCACGGAATTTATTTTTAAAGTTTAAAATATTTTCAATCGTTGCACCACGAAATCTGTACATAGATTGATCATCGTCACCGACCACACAAATATTATGAGTTGCTGATAATTTGAAAATTAATTTTTCCTGAATTGAATTAGTATCTTGATACTCATCAATCATCATGTATTGAAAGAGTTCTTGGTACTTCTTCAACACAGTTGGATTTTTTTCAAGTAATTCTAATGTAATAGCTTGAATAGTAGCAAAATCCAACCGATTTTTTCTCTCTAGTAACTCATCGTATTTAATTTTTGCTTCTCCGAGAGCAATGATGGATGGATTTATATCATTAAGTAAGTCAAAAGGATTAACTTGTTCTTCAGCAAGTCCATTGAGCCACGAAGCGAGTTTTTCTGCTTTTGTCCATATTCCAATATTACCTTCAAACAAAACCTTGAAATTTTCCAAACTTTGAAATTCCCTATATAAATTCTGGTAAATGAAATATTTCTGATCAAAACCATCCATCAGGATAAAATTTTTTCTCAGCTTTGGAATATATTCAAGATTATCTCTAACCATTTGCAAACAGATTGAATGAAATGTACCTATGTATACCTCGTTCAAATCAAAATCATTTACGACAGTAGAAATTCGGGTAATAATTTCTTTTGCGGCTTTATCGGTAAAAGTAGAGACCATTATATTTTCAGGAGAAACTTCCTTCTCATTTACAAGGTAGGCAAAGCGATTTACCAATGTAGCCGTCTTTCCTGTGCCTGGCCCTGCTGAAATTAACACTGGCCCTTCTGTTGTAATAATTGCTTCCCGTTGTTTTGGATTAAAATTTCCAAAATCAAACACCTGTTTCACCCCCAGCATTAGAATTCAAAATTGTTTTGTCTTGTATCGGTCTCTATAAATCAGTTCGATTTTGCCTACTATACAATTTACATTATACCATCACAAGATAGCAAAAAAGAACATTTCACTATATGTGCTTCTATAGCTACAAAAGGTTACGATATTGTTTACCTTTTCAGAACCGATTTGAGTGGATTTTATATTTCATTAAACCAAGGTTGGACCTATTTTCGAGAGAAATACGGCGCTAAATCTGGTAAATCTAAAATTAAAATGGTATCGTCAACGCTTCGCGAAAAATTAAATACAATTCCAAATCAAATAAAATTAGCTTAAAAAGAACTGGTCCACTTAGCAGGGGTTACGAAAATGGACATATATTAGGGAAATATTATTCTTCACAATTTACCGACTTCTAAAGAATTGATGAAAGACCTTGAGGACTTATTAGTTGTGTATCACGAACTTGAAGGTTTTATTGGAGGCACACCACTTGATCCCAATGCAATTACAGTTTAAGTATGATGTGAAATTAGATAAAGTCGACAATATTTTAACTCTATCTCCTTTTATTCATCGTTTAATCCATCACGGCACAGATGATCAAAGATTAGAAATACTAAATAAGCTATACAATGATAGAAAACATCATCTACTACAAATAGGGATAAATATTACTTTTGATCAACTTAAACAAGCCTATAATATAGAAGTTTAACACCCAATTTATTATGTGAAGTCTATCTGTTGAGATGGGCTTTTTCTTCTTTAATTGTGTCATCCTAACTCTTAATTCGTTCAAATTTATTTTTTTCACATTTGTTGTTGCTACCCCAATTTTTTTCAATTTCATAAAGATGTTTTTAAAGTTATACTGTTTCTATCGCTTTGATATTTTGCGCTATAAGGCATTGATTTTGTCAATTTATAGATCCCTTCCCCTTATACACATGGCAAAACTAACCCCCCCTATATTTGCCCTCCTATAGTTATTGCTTTCTTTTCGCTCTGATCAATGTACTCTTACTAATACCTGTCATTGAATTAACTTCTTTATATGAATGCTTACTCAGTAGTCCCAATGCATGTTTTATCTGTTTCTTGTTATACTTGTTTGGTCTACCCTCTCTGAAGTCTTCACGCAGCTTAGCAATAGCCTTGCCTTCCTGGGTACGTTCTACTATTAGGTTACGTTCCATTTCAGCAACTGCTAACATTGTTTGTAAGAAGAACCTCCCCATTGTTGTATCTTCTAATAAGCCTACGTTTAACACATGTACACGAACGCCTTTTATAAATAGTTCTTCAACTACTTCAATACCTTCTTTAACGTTCCTCGCTAATCGATCAAGCTTAGTAACCACAATCGTGTCACCTTCTTTTAATTGATCCAGCAACTTAATAAATTTGGGTCTATCTCTTTTAGTACCAGTAAATTTTTCCTCAATAATCTTACTACACCCCTCATGGGTTAAGGTTTGTATTTGAGATTCTAACTCCTGTCCTTTTGTACTCACACGAGCATATCCATATTTCATGCATAACTACCTCCTTTATCAGCATTATTTATGACACTAAGTAATGACACCTTTCTATATACTGATACTATCACACGCGAAAAACAGTGTCAATACTGTTAAGTTATGACACTTAATGTGATTTTCATTTCTTTTGAATGTGTAACGGGATACTAAAAACTCAGTAAAATCAACAACTGATTACAGCCACAAGAATGTACCATCTCTGTCATGTTTTTTACCAGCGGTTGCCACGAAATTTACCACTAGCTGTCAACGCGTTTACCAATAGAAAAACGTCAAGGATTTTTAAATAAAAAAGCCAAATTTTAGGATGACTTATAATTTAATATCTAAATCAAATGTTCTGTTATTTACAGTTTTGTCTCGATCAGATACGTAATGATTAAGTTCTTTTTGTGCCTTAATAATTTTGTTTGGTGTGTTAATACCGATTTTTCTTAAGCTATTATGGAAAACAGCATCTAATTGTTTGTCATCGTAAACTACATTTCTTCCAAACAAATAACAATACATTATATCATCACCTTTAGGTTGATAGGTGGTTAGTTGAATTTCGGGATTATTAGAGAAAGTATGAAATTCGATAAAACCTAAATCACTCACTCCACCAATTGCAACTAAAATACTAGCTTGATCAACTGGAATCTCCCTTAAAACTCTTCTATGTATCATTGCAGAAACTTCGTCTAATCTATACAGTTTCGTAGTATATGGTAATGTTTCAGCGATAGCTTCACCTACCCCCTTATTCCCTGCATATGCTACAAATTGATTTTGAGCAATTTTGCTAAACTTCTTAAAATCTTGTTCCTTTTCTATACCAGTGTTTAAATCAACAACTAATCCATCTGAAACAACTGTAATAAACTTATCTCTAGCTACTATAGAAATAAATGACATCAAATCTCCCCTTTCCCAGTAATTCTACCATGTGAAACGAAAATTTTTGTGAAAATTGCTACCATGTAAGAACGTAATTTTCTTACATTTTCTGTGGTGAAGCACTGCTTCATGGATGGCTAACGGGGAGGATTCTTAAAGAAAATTTTAGGGGGAAAGTTATGAGATGGATTTATTCGATACTTATTATATTGACGATTACTTTAGGAGGTTGTTCATCACCAACATTATTGGATGCGATTGAGAAAAATGGAAGTAGAAGTGTGGAAATTTTATTTCAAGATGAAATTGATAAAGTGGTTATATTCTTAAACGAAGATTTTACTGGACAACCTTTGTTAAGTTTAAATACTTTCTTCAAGGAAAATTCGAGGTATAAATATGACTCTGGTACTGGAGAATACGCTCAAAATATAAACTTATCAGATGAAGATGAAATTATTATAGTCCGTTCGGTTGGAAACAGTTCATTCGGTGCAGTATGGGGATATGTTAATTACCCCAACGCTAATACTGTTATTTTTTCTTTAGAAGATGAAGATGGTACTGTTATCTATACTTCAAGAATTGAAATAACAGAAACAAATATAGTTTATGAAAAATTACAACTAGATATTTTTGAACAAACTAATTCTCTCTACTATAAAATTTTAGACAACGAAGATAATGTGATTGTTGAAAGATGATATTTAACGCTAACGGGAAGAGTTAGTGCAACAAGCAAAAGTAAAAAAGTGTAAAAATAGCTCAGTTCAAATTGAACTGAGCCATTTTATTTATGTTTTTAAATAGTCGCAAATTAGGGTGCAAATATAGGTACAAATTTACCTACATTTTTGATTGAAATTTGCGATTTTGCGATAGGATACGGAACCCGTTATCAAAATGAGCCGTTTAATTGATTGAATTACTTTGTAACTCAATACTACTGAATATAAACTTGTTCCACTTAAATTATCATTGGTTCATTTAATTACCTCAATAATGAATATGAATTTATTCATACAAAAGTTTAAAAATTATCTTCTATGTTTAAAGATCCTGCTCCGTAGTTTATGCTTAACAAATCAACCAATATCAAATCATTACTGCACAGTAAGCGTCTTTTATTAAAAATCAATCAAATTTTTATAACATTTTTTGATTCTAAAACTATGGTTTTATATATTTTATCACCAGAAGGATTGCAGTGGTAAATAGTCTGTCATTCTTTGGTACACTTTTTGTCATTTAGTGGCAAATACTACGTCAGAGGTGGTACATTTCAATGGCTGTAATCAACAAACATAAACAATCCCAATAGGGTGTACTCTATTGGGACTTGTTTGTTACTTACATTTTATAAATGTTATATCTCATCGCTTGGTCATTTAATGACCGAAGTCTATAGTCTTTTTTTATATGGTAATCTATTTATAGGAGGAGAAGTCTTATGACCAACAAAATTAATTACCTAGAATCGTTACAGTTCAAATTAAAATCGGCTGAATATCACAATAAAAAAGGTAAAGAATCACTTCATAAATATGGCTTATTTGAAAAAGAAGAAGATGGTATGGTTGCCCTGTCTTCTGAACTTACTGCAATGATGTTAACACTCCATAGTTTACTTGATATTTTAGCTCAATACATAAATGAAAAAAGAGAGATGGGTCTTCCTTCTGAAAAATTATATTTTACTTGGTTATTTAACAATCAAGATAAAATTATAGACTTATTACCTCTTTTGAATAAATTACGAGAACAGTCAGAGTATATTACTGATTATTGCAATTACTCAAAACATCAAAATTTAATAGCATTATCGGACTATTGGACTTTTCTTACTACTTGTCAACCAACTAAGTATCATATTATAACTCCTTTTAAAAAGGGGACAAGAGAGCATACAGCAAAACACGTAACTGAATTAATATACAAGGATTATGAATCGTTTACTAGTGTTTTGGAAGATCTGATTGAAATAGTTTAGAAGTAGCTTTCTCCTGATCTAAGCATACTCCCAGTTAGTTATACTAATTAGAATTTGGGTGTTTTTGCCCATCCCCCCGAAAAGGTGTATTAAGCAAAATTCATATTGGGTACGGCAACGATTCGTGTAAAAAACAGCCACAAGACAGTATTTTACATTTTCGACGGAATATAAATCCCCTAACCTTCTCACACCAGTCTAAAAAACCTTCGTTTTATGGACTGCTACGAGAAGGTGTCTACTGAGGATATATTGGGGTATCGCCAACATTTTAACCGCGGAATGTTGGCGATACCCCAAGTAAAAAAGCAATAGTAAAACAAACTCCTCTTTGGTGAAATATTCAAAGGGGAGTTTGTTATTAACCGTATAGTTATTTCATGTTCTCGATTTTTCCCACGCAACATAAGAATACAATGCTTTACTCCCTGACTTCTCCCTCGTTTACTTTTTCCACAAATGATTCAATGTCAAAAGAAGATAATTGAAGACCCCCTAAAATTTTATTTTGAGCTTCCAGAAGTATATTTTTTACTTCTTTAATCATCTTTTTTGCTTTTTCTTCATCCCATTTTATCTCTTCTTCTGAGGCTACCTGTCACTTTAGATGCTATTCTGCACCTGTTTTAATCGCTATTTTGCACTAGAAATTAAATATAAAAAAGTCGATTCCTTCAAGGGTTTAGGAGCCGACTTTTTAGGGTGACTGCTCAACTAACGCCCCCGTTTGTTTAAGTGTAGTCATTCACAAGCCATATGTTAGGTGAATTTACCTTAAATATTTTTTAAATCAATTTTAATTTCTTCAAACATAAATAATCATTAGTAAAATGTTTTCTACTGTGCTAGATTTTGAACAAGATAAATTTTCATTTGAGCGCTAGAGACAGATGGCAGATTACTTGGAAAAACGAATATTAAATGTAGTTCCTTCAGAGCTTGACGAGTAATCTATTTTGGCATTATTTCTCTTGGCAATGGAAAAACAAATAGGCAATCCTAAGCCTGTTCCCGCTTCTTTTGTTGTAACAAACGGGGTTGAAATATCATCTATTAGGTTAGCATGTATTCCATTTCCTTCATCTTTAATAGATAAAACAACTTCACCATTTTTTTCAAACGTAATAATTTGAACTGTTTTACCGTCGTTCATTGCATCCAAAGAATTATTTATCATGTTCAAAAGAAGCTGTCGGATTTCATTTTTATCAATTATTAAATCCGAGATATTACTCAAATTTAATACAGTTGATTTACCTTCTATTATTGCTCTTGTTTCAAGCAATGGGAATACAGCTTTTATTATATTATTTAAATTACAATTTTCCAATTTTCCAGGTTTCTCTTTAGCTATATCAAGATATTCAGTAATAATAATATTAATACGGTTTACCTCATCAATCATCAACATATTTATATTTTTGTAGTTGTCAAGTTCTTTATTTTCAACCATCAACTGCAAAAAGCCCTTAATAGTAGTCAATGGATTCCTAACTTCATGTGCGACACCTGCCGCCATTTCCCCGATAATTTTTAATTTATCATAGTATTGCTTTTTCTTTTCACTTTCTTTCCTCTTGGTTATGTCACTAAAGATTACAAATACCCCGTTTATATTAGGAAACATCTTTACTTCGAAATATTGTTTTGAACATTCGTCTATTTTTTCCAATATATGTGGTTTTTGTTCATCAAATACTTTATGGAAAAGTTTATATAAATCTGAATCTATGTATTTTGGTAATGCATCCAAAATATTTACACCAATAAGTTCTTCTTTTGCCTTATCCATAAATGGTTCCGCTGCCTTATTAATAAATTCATATTCCAAATCTTTATTTAAAAAATAACATGGTTGAGAACTACTTTCATAAACTTGCATTATATCTAATTTTGACATCATTGATATTTAACACATCCTTTTCTGAGTTCTCAAAATTATCAGGAATTCTTTATAACACTATCAACGATTTTTTTTAATAAATTCTCATAATCTGTTATTCAACAAAACGATATCATAATCCTTCTTCAACAAAAGCACCCTTATATACAGTATACGCCCCAAAAAACCTATAAAAGATTGATAGAATGCACCTTATATCATTGAGTACATGTCCTCAATGATAAGTGTTTTAGGAACTTGACTTGAGCCCTCAGTGGGGATAATTGGTCCAGAGGTTCGCTCATCAGGCTACCAGATTCTCTTTATGGCTACCGCGCTATCGCTTACTGTCCTTGATGTTAAGTCTGGAAGAAGTGAGCTTCCACACTTAACATCAAGGTTAATAAGTGCATCCTAATAATAGTTTCTGCCTATCATTGAATACGTTGAATACTATAAATAATTACTGTAGATAATGTTTCCACGAAGTTAATATTAAGCCATTATTGGTATCTTAAAATACTATGAATACGGTGGAAAAACATACTGTAGATAAGGGCGCTATTGTTGTGCGAAACGTTTCTACCTCAAATTGAGAATGGACACATTACTCAGGTAAAAGGTAGACAATTCCGTTGGAATTGAAGGATTATATCGAAGAGTCAAATGATTGAGTAACGTCTTGAAGGGCTCTCTCTGAGTCGAGTAGCACTAGATTTAGTAAGAATGAATGTAAGCGTAAAGTAGTCCTCACCGAAAAAATAGGTGGGGACTACTTTACGCTTACAAATTTAATTATGCAGAGCGCAGCTAATAATGCTGGGCTTTTTATTATGTGAGGACACAATTTTAACAGAAATAGGTCTAAGTCTTATCAAAAGAAAAGGAGGTGAATAAGATATGAATAAGTTAAAGTCTCGTAAATTTTGGACGGCAGTTGTTAGTGGTTGCTAATGAAGGATTAGGTATTAATCTTCCAATTGAAGCTATCATGACTGTAGCAGCTGTCGCAATTGGATATATTTTAGGTGAGTCATACGTTGATGGTAAAAGAGAGGAGGCGTAAGGGGTGAAAATAGTATTAGATTGCAGGTCATGGATTAAATACGGCAGGAAAAAGAACTCCTGACGGAATGAGAGAATGGTCGTTTAACAGTGTAGTAGCTTCGTATATTGATAATGAGTTGAAACATTGTGTTGAGAAAAGGGGGTGGAGTCGGTGGAGTGGTTATCGACAGTAGCAGAAGAATACGGGCTATTTGTAGTAGCAGTAATCTATATCATATGGGACAGCCGACAAAGAGAGGATAAATACATCAAGGTAATCGATAAATTTGGAGACAGCTACAAGCAAATAGAGAGTGATGTTAAAAAAATTAAAGATAAATTATGGGGGTAGATAAAAATAAAATTTAATTATGCAGAGCGCAGCTAATAATGCTGGGCTTTTTATTATGTGAGGACACAATTTTAACAGAAATAGGGTGTTTCTACCCATCCCCTCGAAAAGGTGGAATAGAGGAGGCGCAAGAATAACTCATGCGCCTTTCATCAGTACGTACGGGTCATCTGCATATGTGGCTCCTCTATGTTTATTCCTTTTCCTTCAACACCTGATATAACTTCGCCTTAGATACTCCAGTAATTTCAGTAATCTCACTAATGCTATGAGTCTTTGAATGATACAACCTTAAAGCTTTATCCAATATTTTAGGATCCATTCGCGGACGACCACCTTTTCGGCCTCTGGCTCTGGCAGATGCTAAACCAGCATTTGTTCTTTCGCGGTTTAATTCCGATTCCATTTCTGCGAATCCGGCCATGATCGTGAAGAAAAACTTACCCTGCGATGTCGTTGTGTCTATTCCGTTTGAGATTGCTTGAAAGCCGATCCCCTTTTCTTTTAATTCCTCGACTAGTGTAATAAGCTGCTTTGTCGTTCTTCCTAGCCTGTCTAATTTGTAAACGACAAGAACGTCACCATTTCTCATGTAGTCAATGCAATTGGTTAACTCCAGGCGTTCTGCTTTCCTGCCACTAACTTTTTCTGAAAAGATTTTTTCGCAACCTTCTTTTTTAAGTTCATCAATTTGTGAATCTAACGATTGATCCATTGTACTCACCCGAGCATTATCTAATGCATCAGATAACATACGTGTTTCTACTATTGACCAAAACTTAGATCGTCAAATTAGTATTCTTAATGAATACGGTTGTGAAAAAATAGTAAAAGAGAAGTTTACTGGTACTATTAAAGATCGAAAAGGACTTCATCAACTTTTTGATGTGATCAGGAATGGTGATACAGTTGTAGTGGAAAGTATCTCCCGTTTAGGACGTAAAACATTGGATATCCTCAATATTATTCAACAGTTGGAAGAGACAGGAGTACAATTTATTTCCTTAAAGGAAAATATGGATACAAGTACCTCTACAGGAAAAGCAATGTTCCAAATGATGTGCGTAATTGCTGAATTAGAAAGAAATCTTATTGCTGAGAGAGTAAAGGAAGGACTAGAAGCAAGTAAAAAGCGTGGAAAAACATTAGGTAGACCAAAGCTTGAGAAAGAAAAACTTGCTGTTGCACTTCGGATGTATGATAGTAAAGAATATTCTATAAAAGAGATAGTCTCAGCAACTGGAATATCTCAAGGCTCTCTATATAGGGCAATCAATCGAAGAAAACTAGGGGAAATAAATTAATAAGGAGTAGTATATTATTTATCCACATTTACTTTGCGGTCTAGAGCAGCAACCCTGTCATTAAGCCTTTTACCGCGCCGGGAGTATTAATATTGAGGCTAACGATGCTAGAGAACTGGCCATGGATTGAAATCATCATTTCACTCACTATTTTACTAGTAAGCATCTGGATCTTCATGAAACTCGCTGTAAGATTTTTAAAATAGGAATATTAATGTACGGTAAAAATGCTACACCGCAGGAAATATGGAAATGGATTCGTGCTTAATCGCAAGAAGTATGAATTCGAAATAAATTTTACGTCCTTACAAGGAGTAGGGACGTTTTTCTTATGCAACTAAACAGGTTAATTTTAGTAAGTAAGATTTGTATTGTTCCTTTTACATCTTTCATAAATTTATATCTATTCTCAACATATATGATAAATGATATTGGCAACATTGTTTTGATTAGAATCGAGTAGTGTATCCTTTTAAAGGGACACAGGGACTGGTTCGCTGTCCTCGACACTTATGGGACGCGGTACCTACCTGTCCCTTTGTCCCTCGAACTAGTCGTTCGTAATAACTGAATATCACACTGAGTAAAGGTACCTGCCCCCGAGTGCTTTAAAGCACTCGGGGTCAGGTACCAGAAATTAATATTTTTTTAGACTTCCAATGCTTCTACAACTTTTAATGCTGTACTTTCACTTGATTGCGGATTTTGACCTGTTACTAAATTGCCATCTCGAATAGAATGGACTGCCCAATTTTCCACTTTAACAAAGTCCGCACCCTTTTTACGTAACTCCGTCTCTAATAGGAAAGGCATAAGTTTATCCATTTGCATTTCTCTTTCCTCGTCATCAGTAAATGCAGAAACTTTCTTTCCTTTTACTAAAGGTGTCCCATCTTTGTATGTTACATTTACTAATCCAGCAGGACCGTGGCAGACAGAACCAATAATTTTATCTTCTTCTGCAAATTGTTGTAAAACCGATAGAAGTGTTTCATTATTAGGGAAATCAAACATTGTCCCATGACCACCTGGTAGAAATACAGCATCAAAACCTTTCATATCTTCTAATGACAGCTTTAATGTATTATTTAACTCTTTTTCTGCTTCTTTCCACTCCGGTTTATCCTCTATACTGTTTGGGTCTAACGCTACTTCTCCACCAGATATGCTAGTTACTTTAACCTCATAACCTTTATCTTTGAATAGTAAATATGGGACTGCAAATTCTTCCAACCATAGTCCAGTTTTGTGATCCTCTGTGATTGTTGTATGATTTGTTACTACCATCAATATTTTTTTAGCCATTATTATTCCTCCTGAAATTATTTATTACGTTATACGTTCTTATTGGGGAAAACTAACTTGATATTGCTTTGGAAAATCCGTTTCTTTATGGAGCTTTGCTGCAGCTTCTAATGTCCAATAGGGATTTCTTAACATCCCTCTTCCTACAGCAACTAGGTCTGCTTCTTCGTTCCCTATTACAGCATTTGCTAAACTCGGTTCATCTAGTCTTCCAACTGCAATAACAGGAATATTTAGTGCTTGCTTCATTTCTCTAGCTAGTGGAACTTGATAAGCAACATGCGTGCCTGGTCTGCCTGCGGCGGCAATAGGTCCTTCACCCCCAGCACTGATGTGGAACATGTCTACCCCAGCTGATTGATATTCTTTAGAAAACGCGATACTCTCTTCCATTCCGTATCCACCGTCAACATATTCTCTAGCTGATATACGCATAATTAATGGCATTTCGGCTGGCATTTCACTCTTTACTGCTTGAATAACTTCCTTGGCAAACTTCTGTAAGTCCTTACCATACTCATCTGTTCTTTTATTTGTGTAAGCTGATTGAAATTGATGAATTAAATAACCATGTGCACCATGAAGTTCGATTGTGTCTACGCCTGCTTTAATCGCGCGACCAGCAGCTAACCGAAACTTTTCAACCATTCCCTTTATCTCATCTATGCTAAGTTCTCTAGGTGTTTTTGAATTTGCGTCAAAAGGTATAGCAGATGGGGCAACAGGTTCATCTGTATCCTCAGCTTTACGTCCCGCATGAGCAATTTGAATACCAACTTTAGCTCCATGCTCGTGACAAGCATCAATAATTCTAGCTAATGCTGGAATTTGTTCGTCTGACCACAGCCCTAAGTCATAATCCGAAATTCGGCCATCAGGCTCGACATCGGTCATTTCAATAATAATTAAGCCCGCTCCTCCAATCGCTCTGCTAACATAATGTGTGTAATGCCAATCTGTAGCGACACCATCTTTGTTTTTAACAGAATACTGACACATTGGGGGCATAGCAACCCGATTTTTCAGTTCTAATCCTTTTAATTTGTAAGGTGTAAATAAATGTTTCAATATAACAACTCCTCTTTATTTTAAAACAAGATAAACTTAAACTGGTTACTTTCAGAGGGATATACATGTCCCTTATCGACCTCATATTATATGCATGCACATACATATAATATCTCATATACTATCAACATTAAATAATTCCGTCAATTATTACGCTTATAAAATCTAGTTTCATTTTCAACTTTCAATATTATATATTAGACCAACCTAAATAGACTCCCTCAACGAATATAAGTGAGAGAATCTTTGAGTGGTTACATAAGCCATTATTTTGTTTTAGGAAGCAATAATACTTCTAATTTCTCTCGAATATCTTTCTGGAGGATAGCATTTTCTAACGTATTATGAAATGTAACAAAAGCTTTTTCAAGTTTGTTCTCTCCAATAACGGTTATAGATGTATAGATGCTCCGGCGATCTTCTTTGCAAATATTCCTTTGAAGTGCTCCGCAACCTTTTGCTTCAAATCTGACAACAAGTCTGGACATGGTACTTTGGCTTAAACCTACCATTTTTTGCAATTGATTTAATGATAACTTCTTTTCAGAAGCTTCAAATAAGAATAGCAGCACATAAAATTCATTTAAAGATAAGTCATGATTTTGTTTTAATGCTATTTCTAACTCATTTAAAATACTTAAATAAGCATTAGTTAAAGAAAGCCAGCCAGATATAAGGCTTTTATCTTCATGTTCCATTTATTTCACCACCTTGTGCATAAGCACTTCTAACTTTCTTGTTTGGAATAATAATTTTCTTCATTATACATTAAATATTTAAATAAGGCTCTAACCATATCACTAATGTTTGCATTCCCGCTGATAAAATATAAAGCATTTTCCAAAATTCAAACAAAGTCAATGTATATAGATGAAGCATACCAAGACATTTATTATCAAGAGAGTTGTCAAATAAACAAGGATTCCTTCGTAAAGATGATGAATGAAAACATGTCCTTTATGATAGCTAATAGTTTTAAGAACTCTCGTAGCAAAATATTAGTTACCGTAGGAGACAAAGAGAGAAAAATCATGAAAGACTCCATGAAAGAAGTTATCAAAAGCAATCCTAGCTGCAAAGGTTTTATCATTCCTAGAATTGGTCATGGGTTTTTTTAGCAAACCCTGAACTTTTTAACGCCACGTTAGAAGAATGGCTTGAAAATGATGATATTCCAGGTGAAGCTAAAACCTACATAAAAAGTTAAAATGATTTATTATATACAGCCTTCCCTTAATGGAGATGGCTGTTTTTTATATCTACCGTCATACTTGTTTTGAACCATAGGTCGAATATCCAGAATTGAGGTTGAAGATCCTCCCCCATAAATCTTCCATCAAAAAACCTGAATCTCCCTTCCATCAAGGCTTAATAAAGCCGTTTCCCCGTTCCAAACCCCTTTTAGAGCAGCAGTTGGGAGAGCCTCGTTCCGTATCAGTTTACCTGCCCATTCAGGGTGGGTATCGGGGATCGTAATAGTAGAGATGTCCTGGTTTTCATCGATGCCAAGCATTTTTCTGGCGGAGGCATTGTAGTAAAGAACTCGTCCATTTGTATCGGCCGTTGCCACGAAGTCCGTTGTCGCTTCCAGAATAGCATTGAGACGTTTCTGGATTTCTTCCGCCTCTTTACGTGCTGTAATGTCTTGAATTTGAGAAATAAAATACAAAGGTCTCTTTTCTTGGTCACAAACGCATGAAACACTTAATAATACCCACACTACATTTCCTTTTTTATGAAAATATCGCTTCTCCATTTGGTAATATTCAATCTCGCCATTCAGCATTTGACGTAAATAATTCAAGTCAACGTCTAAATCTTCTGGATGAGTAATCGATTGAAATGATTTTTTTAATAATTCTTCTTTTGAATATCCAACGATATGGCATAAAGAACGATTTACTTTTATCCAATTCCCATCCGTTCCTACTAACGCCATTCCAATGGCAGCGTGGTGAAATGCATTTGTAAATAAAGACAATTCATTCATACTCTATTAACTCCTTTCAAAT